>NZ_PUHY01000014.1:300000-461746 GCF_002967765.1 Blastopirellula marina
ACGCTGGGCAATTCCCGTCATCAACTCTAATCGCCCCTCAGGCAACCTTAGCCGTTTGTAGAGGGGCTCTAGCCGCTGTTCGATTTCGGTCGAGGTGACAATCTCGTCAGGCAGACAGTAGCCCAACCCTTCGATGCAAACGTTCTGATATTTCATGCCGACTCAAATGACCAAGAACTCGCGTGCTTAAAGGGTTAATCATACCGGCTTTAAGCCACTTACGAAACCAACATCGAATTTGAATTCGACGATGCCCCACCGATGGCAAATCAGAAATGACGGCGTCGCTAGCTGGAAGATTTGGCGACAGCGTCTTGCTAGCGGCACAAGATATAGAAAATGCTTGGCAAGCTTTAACGGATCAGTAGACTTCTCCACATCTTGTGATTGATCTGGGAACGCGACGGAACGTTGCGATCTGATCAAGGCTCATGATAGGGAGGTCATCGCTTCAGCCAAACCCAGGACGGGTATCTGCGATTCGCTTGGTGCGATACTGCTATGTTGTCGGACTAACTGCATAGAGGTATCGGCATACCACCGGTAAAAGTTTTGGACGAACTTTGCCATTTGCCAGGCAGACTATCGCAAATTCTCTTTTTTGGGCCAAGCCGAAAGCGGGCGATCTATTGGGTCTTGGGAAGATTTTCCTTTATTGGTGCATGACGCGCCCGAGGAGTCCCCAGATGTTTTCAAAACCTGTTATTGGTTTGAATGCTAACTTTCGGAATGCAACCCATGATCGGCCTGCATTCTCCTTCATTTCCGCCGGTTACTTCGATGCAGTGATTCGTGCGGGTGGGATTCCTGTGGTCCTTCCTCCTGTTGGCAACGCCGAAGATCAGCAAGCTGTTTTGCAGCGGCTGGACGGGGTGGTGTTGATCGGTGGCCCGGATTTGGATCCTAATCGGGATGGCTTCATGCGTCACGCTTCCATTCGAATGATGGAACCGCGTCGAGAAGAAGCAGACCGTTCAATGATGAAAATGATCGCGCAGATGCGTTTGCCGGTATTCGGTATTGGTGTCGGTATGCAATTGATCAACGTTGCCATGGGTGGCAATCTGTTCATGCATATTCCGGAAGACCTGCCGGGTGCGTTGCCGCATCACGACACGATCGACAAGCATCACCGCCATGGACTGGAAGTGGTTCCTGGCACCCTGATGGAAAAAATCTTCGGCGATGGCGAAGTTCGCGTGAACAGCAGCCATCACATGGCGATCGACGAATTGGCCCCAGGTTTCATGGTCTCGGCACGTAGTCCAGACGGTGTGATCGAAGCAATCGAATCGGCCCACGATGATTGGTTCGCCATCGGTACGCAATTCCATCCGGAAGCCGAGTCGGCTTCGGCGTTGGATCAGCGGATTTTTGAAGAGTTCGTCGAAGGCGTTGTCACGGGTAAAACCAACAACGTCGGCGTTGCTGCTGCCTAGTGCAAGGGAGCAGATCGCACGATCAGCCAGGGGAAAGCAGGAACCGCAGGCCATTGGTTCCTGCTTCCCTCTCTTTTTATTCTTCGAGGAAACTTCCCTTCTAACCGTTCGGGGCTTGCATGCCTCCTAATACGCTCGGATTTTCGAGTTTTGCGGATCACGCGCGGCGCTATTTCGTTGGCACCGCGATGACTCCTTGTCTGCGCTTTACCAGCGGGGCAATCTTGAAAGTCGACGGGCGCGGCCTGAATGCAGGCTTTGAACTGATTCAACAATTGAATGTTCGCACGCCTCCTGATGTTCGCGCGCTCCTCGAGCAGGGCGGGGCAGGGCTCGCGGCCGGCTCTCAGCTTCCCGGCATGGCCTCGCGTTTAGTGGCGGAACTACAAGTTGTGAACGTCGAGCGGCTGCTCAACTCGTGCGGTGTCTCGGCGGAAAAGGTCTCGGCCATCGGACAGCGCGGCCCGGTCGTGGGGCGCGAATACTGGAAACAAACGGGCGCCTCGCTCACCATTGGCGACCCAGCTATCTTGGCGGAAGCAACCGGCGTGACGGTTATCGATCACTTCGAGCAACGCGACGTTGTCAAAGGTGGTACGGCCCGCGGAATCGACGTGTTGCCGATGTGGTTACTGCTGACCAAAGCAGTTGATTCGTACAGTGCTCGTCCGACGGTGGTCGTTCGCCTTGATCAAGCGATTGAACTGTTTTACCTGCCCGCGCGACGTAAGAACCGGCACGTTCCGGCGCTGGCTTATCGCAACATCGGCCCTGGCTTCGCTCTGCTGCAGAAGCTACAAGAGTTGTGCGATAATAAGTACGACCAAACTCAATCGTTGGGCGCCTCCTTAACTCGGATCATGGAGGAGGAAAAAGCGAGCGAAGTTTCGACCGACTCTGCCGATCAAATGAATCGCCTGATCGAGTCGATCACCAACCAATTGCCGGAATTGCTCGCCTCGAGCGTAACGCTCAATCAAGCGATGGAAGTATACTGGGCCGAACTTATCCATGGCCAGATCTTGGAACACTTTCCTACGACGCCTGAGTTCGCGGAGATCGTTATCTTAGGACGCGGAGCCCGTCGCGAGGCACTCGTCAAACGACTCTCGGAGAAGTTCGCTGGCATACCGCTCTCGACGGAAGTCTCCCGTGGGTGGATCTCCGGCGCGACCGGAGCCTCGATTGCCGCCATCTTTGCCGCGATGCATGTCGATCAGGTAAGTGGCAACCTGCCCGATTTAACGGGGGCAACCGCCGCCCGGGTGCTCGGACGGATTACGCCTGGCAACCCCGCCAACTGGCGCGGGCTACTTACGCAGATGGAAGTTGCTTCTCATCAAACGGTGCCTCTCCGCGAAGCGGTTTAGATTCCTTTGAGGGTCGGCAAAGTATTTCTTCCGTTCTCCTAACTAACGACCGTCTCTTAAGCGTGCTCCTGAGAGTCCATCGGGGTCGTCATCGTCGTCGTTTATCTTTTGAATCGATTTCTCAATATCGTAATCGACACGGCTAAAGATAATCGTGTCTTCTTCCAACAACACGTAAGACGGACGCCGATCGCCATCGCGAGGCTGACCGACCGACCCTACGTTGCAGATTGTCTTGCCAGGGCCAAGCTGATACTGGTAATCACACTGTTCCGGAGAAAGGAAAGCCCATTCCTGCTCGTCGTGGGGATAAAAAATGCCTGGCACGTGGGTGTGGCCGCAAAAGCAGAGCCTTTCGAATCCCTGCGCGACAGCATCCAACTTGCGAGGATTGTAGATGTCTTCAGGAAACAGATACTCATTCACCGGATCACGCGGGCTGCCATGTAGGTACAATGCTTGGCCATCGACATGCTTGTAGGGGAGATCACGAAGAAATGCACCAACCGTTGCCTCCTTACCCGTTTTCAGTAGCCGTTGGCGAAAGTTGAAGATCGAACGTTTGGCGGCGTGAGCGGTCCAGCCTTCAAGGTCGTCGCTTTGCATTGCGGCCAGATCGAAGTTGCCGAGCAACACAACCGGCCATGCCATTGCGTGCTCGACACAAGCAATTGGATCGGTCCCATAGCCAACTAGATCACCAAGGCAAAACACCTCCCGGACGCCGAAAGAAGCCATGTCGGCGAGAACCGCTTCTAAAGCTTCGAGGTTGCCATGAATATCACTCAAGATGGCCCGCATGATAGGCTTTCCACGTTTCGCTGAATCGATTGTCTGTTCGGATTATCACCTGATTCAAACAATCGAGCCATGATCGGGCCTAAAATCATTGGTTGCTCACGCAACAACGTCAACGAATCTGAGCCTGTTCGATTTCTTCCAAGGCAAGATAGGCGTTGTTGATGCTGCCACCAGAGAGCTTTCTTCGCCACGAATTGGAGTTCGGGTTGCCGGTTCGTACCACATACCAGAACAGTCCGGCCGAGATCAGAAATCCCAACCCGCCAACGGCAAGGGAAAGATAAAGTGCTTGCGGATGCAGCACGATGTCGAAACCGAGAGCGACAGCGACCGGAATCCACATCAGCCACCACACGAAGCCAATAATCGTGGCGGCATTGAGGTAACGCGCCTGCAGATTGTCGAGCTTACGACGGATGTCAACGACTGATTTCGAGTAATCGATGCGACGGATGCGGGTGCAAACCATCGCTGATTGGGCGATCACCAATACGCCGTACACATGCAGAATCAAGCCGCATGCCAAGCGATGAGGAACATAGGTATTTTGTGTCCAGCAGAACGCTCCGAGTACAACGAGTGCGATGCCGACGAGTAGTTGCACAATTTGTCCGCGAAACAGTGGCCGCAGCGAATTCTCGACGCGCTCCATCAATTGACGACGTGTCAGCAGCAAGCGGCCGGCTAACTCCTGTTCGGCCATGCTGACGGATGACTGCTGACTTGAAGACGCGACATCTCTGGCCACCGTTTCTGCCATCGTGGCACGAGATGTCGATGTGATCGATTGCACGTCTGATTTAATCTGGCTGGCGTGTTGATAGCGACGCTGCGGTTCTTTTTCCAACGTTCGTAGAACCACTTCATCCAGTCGCACATCAATGGCGACTTTTTGCGAAGGAGCCGCGAAACGCCCGATCGGGAGTTCCCCGGTCAGCATTTCGTAGAAGACGACACCCAGCGAATAGATGTCGGCCCGATGGTCAATATTCCGCGATCCTTCCAAGTGTTCTGGGGCCATGTAACGCGGCGTACCCATCACTTGGTGCGTCCCCGTGAGCATGTCGGGCTGGCTCTCGCTGCCCAGAATACGCGAGAGCCCAAAGTCGGCGATCTTCACGGTGCCGTCCATCGCCAGCAAGATGTTTTCTGGCTTGACGTCGCGATGGATTACTCCTTTGTCGTGCGCGTACTGCAGGGCGTCGCACAGATGGGGAACGATCGCCAACGCATGGGCTGGCGCCAATTGACCTGCTTTCACCACTTCGCGAAGCGTCGACCCGTCGACGTATTCCATTAGAAAGTAATAGGTATTCTCGACATTGCCGAACTCAAATACCGAAACAATGTTTGGGTGGCTAAGCCGAGCCAGCGTTCGTGCTTCTCGAGTAAATCGCAGCGCGAACTTAACATCATGCCCCAGTTCTTCTGGTAAGATCTTCAAGGCGACCACGCGGTCCAGCCCTGGCTGACGAGCTTTGTAAACGGCGCCCATTCCGCCAGCCCCGATCAGTTCCATGATCTCGAG
The DNA here is from genome assembly GCF_002967765.1 of Blastopirellula marina. NCBI lineage: Bacteria > Pseudomonadati > Planctomycetota > Planctomycetia > Pirellulales > Pirellulaceae > Blastopirellula > Blastopirellula marina. Next base: position 305,139 of record NZ_PUHY01000014.1, read on the forward strand.
GGCAGGGAACAACTCGGCCAGTCGTCCTACGGTTGGAGGTTGAAAACCGCCCGTTGCCGAAACGCCTTCGCTCAGGGCGTCCCGAATAACCGATGAGCTCTCGGGGAAGCGATCGAGATACTGCTGCGCAATCGGCGCTTCCCCTCGTCGCCGCCGATAATCGACATCGAGCACGATCAGTTCGGCCAGCAGGACGTCTCGTTCGATCGCGGAAAGATTGTCCGTCAGAACCGATTCGATGGTCGGTTCTTCATTGGCTTGCCAACGCCGTTCAAAGTCGGCGCAGAGATCGTCAATGTGTTCCAGGACGGCGATCGGTAGTTTCTTCTGGCGGATGTTCATGGGGTTCGACTAATTCCTGCTGGCATTTTTCTCGAATCAGGTGCAAACGACGCTCGATCGTCCGCTCCGAGCAACCAAATCGCCGGGCTAACTCAGCGTTGGAATACCCTTCTAACTTGGCACCCGCCAAATCTCGGAGCTGCCCGACACCTAAATGAGAAAAAAATTGCTCTACCGATTCCTGCATCATCAGCACCATTTCGGGGGATGGCTCGTCACCGATCGCTTCGATGATGCTGCCATCCTCGGCCGCTTGGTCCAAAGAATGGAGCATGACCTTGCCCCCACGCCGCTGCCGAGCATCATGCCGCCGCTTATCGATCACCTTGCGGGCCGACATTCGCAACAGCAGCCTCCACAGATCGTCCCGGTCCGCGAGATCGGGAAAATTCCCGTTCTCAGCCGCGTTATAGAAGCTATCGAAAACGCTCAGCACGATATCTTCTTCATCCGAAACGGCCCGGTTCTGCCCAACCAACCGTCCACGAACGGCCCGCACAAGCCGATCGAAATACAACCGCCAAATCTGGTTCGCCGCCGCTGAATCCCCGGCCTTCACCAAATCGATCCAATGGCTGACGTTTGTGGATTTGGACATCGAGGTTAGCGTTCGGAGAGATGAAGATCAAAGAACCGAGGAGTGTGGTTCCTATGGTACCATACCCATCCGAGGAATCGAGCTTTCGAGACGAAATGCGAGCGAAGCAGAATTAAGTCAGACGATGCCGAAGTTGGCAATCGCTGACGCTATGGAATCGATTATCGTCAAAGTTATACCCAGTGATGTTGCAGTTCGTCGCGGAACGGAATGTTCTCTAACCATTCTTGCAGTGTGGGCGAAAGTGAAGTGACATCGTAGAACGGTTGGTTACCTTCATTGCTGCGAACCCACTGGTAAAGTCCCTTGTCCCATGGCAGGCCGCGATTGGGATCGAACTCTGCGACTAGTTCCGGGGCATACCAGCGGCACAACTCATAGAGGCCATGTGGTTCCAGGCAGATATATTTGAATAGATCGTAAAGCTGCGAGATCTTACGACTAGTGTCGATGAAGGAATTGAGTCCTTTCGCAACTTGCGTCGGATCGGCATCGTATATTCCCTGCAGCGTGGCATACAGACATACGATATGCTTCTTCGGTTTGCTCCAGGACGCGTACTCAGCAATCGCCGCAGCAAGCCGTTCACGATCGCGGCTGATGACGGCAGTGATCCCGGCATGTAACAGTCTCTCTGCCCGTGGCCCACGTTGGGCGTGAGCTGGCGTGACAGACGTGTAATGTTGAAAAAGGGGAATGTCACCCGATGCGAGGATGCGTAACATGTCATTCGCACCGCTAAGAAAGTCATCACATTCGTCGCGTGTTCCCCACCAATAGCTGAGTCGACCAAACGTGCTTGCTGAACGTGCGAGTTCTTCTGGATTGTCGTCGAGAATGCGTTTTCCGTAACCACGTTCAAGCAACGGATAACCACGCATGAGGCTCTGAGTCGCATGCGCGATGTGCTGATCTTCGGTCCAATCAACATCTCGCATTCGGTGGACGCCAAGTAGTTCTGGGAAGTACATCTCCTGTTTGGCCGAGAAATAGTCGTGAAGCGATTGGCCCGCACCGTAACTGTCTACGAGGACCTCGATATCGCGCTGATACTTTTTCGGAAGTGAGTCAATCATGCTGTTGGCTACGGAAAGTAAGAAACGGTCATGATCGGTCTCAATGCAGAATGAGATTCCATGGCGTGACGGTCCAAAGCGGAAATGCGACGATCGTTCCGAGCAAGACTGCCAAACCCGCCAACAGCGCTACGAAGGATATCGAATTTCGTCGAGTCACAAACGCCAAGGGCCAAACCAGAATCACGAATGTCAACCACATCGCGAAGAGGAAGAACATAAATCCAAAGACGGCGTACTTCTCTTGCCCAAGTAACGTAAGCATGTCACGCGGAGGGCTATAAGGGATTCGCACCAGTTCCAACAGAAGCCACTCGACGACCACAACCACAATCGTGGCGATCACCATCCCTATGCGTAATCGCGAAGCCCTTTCTGTTTCTACTGAGGATTCCGAGTCGCTCATCGCCGTGTGTCCATCGTTTTCGTCACCCTTCGATTCCTGAGGAAGATTTCGGGAACATTGGGTTCTCACAATCCTCGTGACTGTTCGATCTTCCTTGGTAACGCCAACAGGTCATCTCGAGAACCGATCGCCCATCCGTGATAGTTGTCGGTGATTTCGTACCAATCCATCGAGCCCTCTCGCTTATCTAGGCGAATGTTCAAACTGTTGGCCGACTGCTGCGAGAATCAAGGAGATCGGCTGGCGGACATCATCCTTGATCGTCCGTCGAAACGAGTTAATCGCACAAGCGAAGGAAATTGTCGCGAGCGTCGATGTTGAAATAGGGGAATAGGGATCACCCGTAAGGGACAGCACGCAAAATTCACTCGACTCAGCGGCCCACATGCCAGGCTCATCAAACCATACATCACCGTATTCTTCGTGAAACCAATGTAACTGCTTCGTGAGATCGATGGTATCAAGGGCCTGTTGCTTATGTTGATCAGACGGAGCCGCTATCCACTTGGCAACCGCTTCTAATTGCTGCGTAGGTGGTTGCGAGTCAACGAGCGATTCGAGGGCCATTTCCGGCGACTCTCGAAGCCAGGCATCCCAGTGTTGGCGAGCCTGTTGCGCGGCTGCATAGGTCGCGGCAACGAGATACCACGGCCCGACGGAAGCAAGCTGTTCCATCCAAACGTTGAGGTTCACTAGCATCGGCCCAGGTCCGGGCCAGGAATCATCCACTTCACGCGACTCGGCCAGCCACTCGAGATCCCGAAGCAAGTCACGATTCTCTGGCAGTCCATTTCGGTCGTTTGATAGCGGACTCATCGATGCCTACATGCCTCACTCCAAGTGGCCAACGGGTTAACAGTCTGTTGAATTTCTCAGATCGGCTACGCCATTGAGATTGGGGCGATTGCGGCGTTGTGAATTCCTCGACCTATCTAGTGGATATGCCTGCGGACTCACGCCTTGCCCTCGCCCCAATCTCAATTACTCGCTAACGAAGCAGAAAATCAACAGGCTGTTACGCCCAGATGATACCACACCCAAGTCACGCAGATCGAGTTCGCCGTTGCTCTTGCCGGTCAACCGTTGGACATGATCTGCTCGACCTCTTCCTCGGAATACATGAACAGCGGGCGAATCTCGATTTCGGAGTCCTCGGCCGTTGGGCAGCGTTTTACCCAGGCAATCGCTGCTTCCATCGACCTTTGTTTCCCCGGAATTGAAGCTCCGATCTAAGAGGGGGCGAGCGACGCAAGACAATCATCGTTGGAGCTGACGATCAAAAAAGTCAAGTACAACTTTAATCCTCTCGGGCGTAAAGAACTTCGGTCCTCCGTGTCCGGCGTCTTGCACAATCACCAGTCGGCCACTCAGACCCAACTGATTATAGAGCGTCTCCATGCGTTTGCTCTGGTCGATAAGCACTCGCTTGTCGTTCGAGCCATGAAAGATTAACAGCGGCGGAGCATTCTTGGTCACATAGGTTGCAGGGCTTGCGAATCGTTCGGCCTCAGGTGTGATCTTTCCGCTTTTCAGGCCGCCCAACAAAGCAAAGCTTCCAGCTTTTTCGGAGTAAGCGATTTCCGGCTGTGTCTTTCCTCGCAGTTCAAAATCGGACGGACCAAAGAAGTCAACGACAGCCTGCACCGCAGAAGATTGGTCGAGATTTCCACCCACTTTTCCTTCCAGATCATCGACACCAGCGGAAACTCCTAACAGTAGCGCGAGATGACCGCCTGCTGAACTGCCACCGACGAAAATCTTAGTTGCGTCGTATCCATATCGATCCGCATTGGCCCGCAGCCATCGGACAGCCGCTTTGCAATCATGAATCTGAGCCGGAAACACGTCCACGTCGGTCAGTCGGTAGCTGATGCTCGCCACCGCGTATCCATGTTCCGTAAGTGTCTTTAGCGGCACGCGTTTCCGTGACCCGCTACGCCATCCACCCCCGTGAATCCACATCAACAGTTGCGGCTTCTTGGTGAGACCGTCTGTGTTTGATGTAGATTCCGGAAGGAAGATATCCAACATCAGTGAATGCCCACCCACTTTCGCAAAGACGACATCTGTATATTCGGTGACAGCGCCTTCCGTATGCGATGTTAGCAGGCAGTCCAGGAAGACACTCATCACGACTAACAGCACGCTTGCAAATCGCAACACGAAGAACCCCGTGAATATAAAGAAACGATGATCGCCACTGATCGCTCCGGCGGTCCGTGTACGACACAAAGATTAACGGAGGCCGCCACGGCCATCATGATTTTTCATCATGATGGAACGCGTTTAAACGTCACAATATACTATTTGTCAGCGGCATTCTGCCTGTTTCGATCAACCTAGTCACATCTGGCCCTGTTGAAAACTACAGGATTTCCATGGATTGGAAAATGATGTCAGGGTGCATGGTTCGTCTTAAAAATTGCCTTACCCGGCCTTTCGCTTGGTCGGAGGGTTAAGTCCAAGATCTGACGGCGGGCTGTTGCGAACGGTTAACAGTCCGCACACGTTTGCCTCCTCCACACGAGATTCCTTGCTTAATGTCCCATTCCTAGTGCTTATAGGGGCCAGCCAGGAGTTTAGGTCCTGCTAGTCGCCGGTAAAGGCCGCCGGTAATAGTTTCAGAGTGATTCGAGAATGAATTCCCCATGGGGCCTGGAAAGTGGACTGAGACTTTGTATCATCAAGGCCTGCTTTGTTGGCCTATCGAGTTCTCAACTCTCCATGATCCCTTATAGAGAAGGCCCCCCGCCGGATGAAGAGAAAAGGTTTTACCCTCGTTGAATTGTTGGTGGTGATTGCCATTATCGGAGTTCTGATTGCCTTGCTATTGCCCGCCGTTCAGCAGGCTCGCGAAGCTGCACGACGCATGCAGTGCACCAATCAGCTCAAGCAGTGGATTCTTGCCACGCATAACTATCACGATACGTTCCGCAAGTTTCCGACCAGTTTCCAGGGCACTGGAGAAAACCAGTGGTCGGCCCAGGCTCGCCTGCTTCCATTTTTGGAGCAAAAGGCCATCGAAACCGAAATTGACTACAGTGTCGACTATCACGAATACCACTACGGTGGTACGCATGAGACGCTAATCAACGGCGTTCCACTGCCTGCTTTGCGGATTGATGCCCTGCTTTGCCCGTCGGAGGTTAAGGATCAGCAGCGTGTCGATGGCTCGGGCCGTCCTGAGAACTATCCTCTGAACTACGCCATCAATATGGGCGTTTGGTACGTCTATAATGGTTCTAGTGGGGGTGAAGGTGCCTTCGTGCCTGGCAAGTACATGCGTATGGCCGACATGACCGACGGAACGAGCAACACGATTGGCTTTTCGGAAGTGAAAGCCTATACCCACTACGATCGGGACAACGGACCCTACGGGGCTTCCGAGATCAATTCGTTTCCGAATGTGGCTTCGTACATCGAATCGAACGTGACCACTTCGACGCGTAACTCTGGGCACACCGAGTGGGTTGACGGTAAGACGCATCAGACTGGCTTTACCGCGTTTTTCCCGCCTAATACCGATTTCAACATTGGTGCTGGTAGCCCAACTCCGGCCGACTTCACCAACAATCGAGAGCACCGAGCTACTAGTAGTTCGCCAACCCTGGCGGCCGTCACCGCTCGAAGTTATCACCCAGGCGTGGTGAACGCGGCGTTCATGGACGGCTCGGTTTCGCGGGTCACGGACACGGTTGACTTGAGCGCCTATCGATCGGCCGCAACTCGCAACGGCGGCGAAGTTTTGAGTCGCGAAGACTTGTAACGCTAGCTACTAAGACCGATTCTGAGCCTAAAGATCATCAGCGCGGTACGCTGGGTTAGCGTCATCGTAACCCAGCGAAGACAAATTGGTGCCTGGCTTATGACTTAGGAAATGGTGTCAGGAAACATTGTTCGTCTTGGAATTTGCCTTCCTCTGACTTTCGAGTAGTCGGAGCGGTGAATCCAGGATCAGGCGGCGGGTTGTTGGGAGCGGTTAAGAGTCCGGACACGTTTGCTTCTTCAGACTTGAAAGAGCCCTTGCCTATGAAAGGCGATGGCCAGTTCGCGAAACACTTGAACGCTTTGCTACGTTAATTCTTCAGGGACACTTTCTGAGCGATAGGGATAAAGGGTGATGCGAATGGAAGCCCCAACCTCCGCAAGCCGTCTTAGTAATTCGGTTGAAAGTCCTTGGTTGAATGCCCACGGATCCGTTCCACAATCGTAGCCGATGTTGAATTCTCGTTTTATACACGTTGCCCAAAGAGATTGCACCGACTCGGTAAGCGAATTAATCACATCGAGCATCTGCAAGATATTCGGATTGGGTTCCGTATACTGTTTGTCTGTCTCGAACGTCGCATACCAAAACCCATTGGGGCTTGGCGTGACATGAAGAGGAGAGATCCCACCTTTTTCGAGGGCCACTGCGAGATCGCTCAAGTCATCTCGGGAAACCAAGTCGAGGTCCGTATTCCGATAACAAGTCATGTTATCCATGATCGCCTACCTGAATGAAAAGTTGCCAGACGAAGTGTAAGATTGTATCCGTTCCGACACATGGCGACCATCGAAAATTCAAATCCCACCCTGAGTCAATTTCGAAGGCACTGGAGATTAGGAAATGGTGTCAGGAAACATTGTTGGTCTTGGAATTTGCCTTCCTCTGACTTTCGAGTAGTCGGAGCGGTGAATCCAGGATCAGGCGGCGGGTTGTTGGGAGCGGTTAAGAGTCCGGACACCTTTGCTTCACAGCATGAAGACGTTTCACGAATGGCTGAGAGAACGGCAGCAACAGGAAGGCTTGTTGCTCAACGCTGACGGCAGGCTCAAGGGCATGTCGCCTGCGAATCCGTTGCCGAGAGATTCAGCGGTGAATAAGAGCTTGAGCAAGAAACCCAAGTCGCCACCGTTAGGCGTGCCACCCGACAAAAGACAACACTGCAAGCCGTGGAAGCCTGCTCAACCGGCCAAGCTGCAACCATTCAACCCAGCACAGCCTGCGAAGATCGTGATGCAGAAGCCGAAGGCAGGGCATTGAAGTGAAGACCTAGCGTCAAGAAGGAGTTGAATGATTGATTGTCAGGTTTGCGATTTGCCCATGTAGGACTCAGGGCTTGAGCCGCCGACATGTGTGCCGTCATGCGGATCAACCACAAACTCAACATGCTTGTTTGCTGGTGAATCCCACGCCCGCCCACGAATGCCTCTTTCTGTGGCTTCGATTATTTCCAAACCATCCCATGATAAACGCTCAGTTATCCAGAGTTGGCCTTCGAGGCCGTACGCTTCTATTTCCGTGAAGTCAACGAAGCAGATCAGTTTGCAACTCGGGATGGCGAAGACTTGCAGCAATGGAGAGCTTTGGATTTCCACGAATTGGCCCTGTGCGGAAACTGGGACCCAGTAACCCTGACCGTTGCTAACGACACAGACAATATCGGGCGAAGGGGTGCCGAAGACACCAGTTAATCCGCCAGCTCCGCTGCGAAAAATGCCAACCCACGGCTCGCCTACTGCCGGATAGACTTCAAGAGCAAGAGGCTCGCCAGAGTGTGTCTCGAACTGTAGTTCGCCCGATCTTGCCTCTGATCTTTGCCAGTCAAAAATGTATCGTTGGAAAGCACTCGATTGCTGTGCCGATGTTTTACAAATGGCATAGTTGGCTTCGAAGCCTAGATTGTCCTGTATAAATGTGGTCACCATATCCGCTCCTACTTCTTGTCCGGTCGAAAGAACCGATGGGTGATTACTTCATTACGGCCAGAGGCTGAGGGACAGCAACAGGAAGGGCTTTGGCTGGGCAATGACAAGCTGGCACAGCCGGGCATGAGCAACATTAAACCGTCGGATCAGCCCAAAGCAAAGAGCGAGAAGCCCAGGCCCACCGCATCGCCAGTGAAGACGCTCAAGGCGAAAACGATGGCCTGATGATCAAGTCCTGCCCAGCATTCATCAAGGCGTAACGGGTGGCTGTTCATCCAGAGAACACGATGCTCCAAGAGCCTCAGCATCTTTACAGAATTTAATGGCATGCTCGACGTCGATAGAGATTGGCTCTCCGTTTAGCAATCGGTCAACAGCGTGCTTAGCGTCGCTCAGACCGCAACCTGTCGTGTCTCTCAAAAGGCGATTGAAAGCTACTTTGTTGAACCCTTCTTGCCAACTCGTGACTCTTACTGTTGTCATGGTTTCTCCTCAATCTACTGTGATGGTGATCGGGCGTGGGACATGCCCGGGATTCGCTGCGGTTGTGCGAGTCCCTCCGTGAATAATGACTCTCTTAGCACTCTGCTGTCGTCCCAAGTCTTTTGCCAATTCTCGAAGCGTACTCGGTCCAAGTGAACCTGCTCCTGGACCATCGATATGCATTCCTCTCAAGATAAGATCGTCGCCCTCCTTCACCATTCCGGTAATGACCGTTACGTCTCCTTTGGGGGTCGTTGCCACGGGATTCAGCGGTCAACAAGAGCTTGAGCAAAAAGCCCAAGCCGCCGCCGTCAGGCGTGCCGCCCGACAAGAGACAACACAGCAAGCCGTGGAAGCCTGCTCAACCGGCCAAGCTGCAACCCTTCAAACCGGCACAGCCTGCGAAGATCGTGATGCAGAAGCAAAAGACAGAGTATTCGATTACCGTGGATATGTGCTGTGAATGAGAATAGCTAGTCCTTCTGATCCTGCATCTTCTCCTGTTTCCGAAAGCAATTCATCGCAAATGAAAGCAAAGCGTTCCTTCAATCCGCTGGCATCGACTTCAACTCCTCGGTATGTGACGGACGCTTCCAACTTGCCTGCGAGTTGGAAAACAACATCAATGAACCTATCTGCCAGTTCAAACGGCAGCGTAGCGAAGAGGTACTTTAGCTGGAGGACATCCCACTCACCTTCCTCGAATCCAAATACTTCATCTCCTTCGCATTGAACCTCGACTTCAACGATTGATGTGTGTTGCCACGGCGGAATCTTCCCCTTTCGGTCAAGGCTTACGACATCGTCATGCAAAGTGAACCCGAGACTCCGAAATTCTGGCAGTAACTCAGTCACTGGACGTTTAGCGACACTGCGAAGTTCAACGCACTCGATTTCGTGTAGATATTCGTAGTCCATTATCGAATGCCTCTATTCGGCGTTATTCCCGGAACACGTCGAAATGGATCGACTTCGGCGTGCCAATCCGGCGTTAGTTCCCGAAGGTTCAAAGGAGAGTTGTCAACTTGGTGCCTCTGCGGATCAACGTGGTGAAGTTCCCTTCGTTCCCAATTCCCTGTTCTTGGATTGTAGTCCATCGGAGCGTTTCCTCGAACTGACGGCGGGCCTGTTCGCGTTTGCCCTGAACCAGGTAGCAGATACCGATTTGATAGTGCGTTTCAGGGTAGTTCGGATCACACCGCAACGCTTCTCGAAACGCGGACAACGCAGCGTCGATCTGATCGGTTTCGAGCAGCACGAGCCCTTTCAAGTACCACGCGTCGAGATCGTGCGGCTCGATCTGAATGACACGTTCGGCGTATGGCAACGCGGTGTCGTATTGGTCGGTCGAGAAGTAGCAACGCCCCAGCAGGCAATGGACCTGCGCGTCGTTTGGATCGATTGCCAACGCGGCCAAGAGCGGCTCGATCGCCTTCTCGGGCTGGGCGGTATTATAGTAGCAAAGGCCTAGATTTAACTGCATGTAGAACGAATCAGGGCTTCGCGCGAGCGCTGCCTGGGCGTACTCGATTGCTTCCCGAAACTTGAACTTGCGGGAATAACAGTAGCCAAGTTGAGCGAGCGCCCATGGATTTTCAGGCTCTGCCGCGACCCACCGATGGAACTCGACCAGCGCCTCGTCGAACCGCTGCAGTTCCATAAAGAATTCCCCCCGCCGCGAAGCCGCCTCGCCTGGCGTCATCGAAGAGCCAGGCTGTGATGGCTGCGGCTGCGATGAAGAATTCATAGCCAACCGGCCTGCGAAAAAGGAAACGAGCGAAGGAAGCGGAATGTGCTGGGGTATGGTTTATCGTAGTAGGCTTGGCCAAGGTTGGGTAGGGTGAAGTGCGCGAGAAACAAGAGTCATGGTAAGTCGAATCGAGGCGGGTTACTTTGTTACGGAGTGACGACCCATTGCCCAAGATTTCCAGCCCAACTCACGACGTAGGACCGTTTATGACTGAAAACCCTTTCGAGTCGCCGGTTGCGACGACCGCCACGGTAGATGCCGATCAAGCATTGTCCGCTCCGGCCAAGCGTCCGCTGGGGATTTCGATCCTGGCGATCCTCAGCCTGCTTTCCGGGATCATCTATTTGCTGGAGGCGGGCTTCATGTTCTTTGTCGGTCCGATTCCTTTCGTTTCAGGTGCCGGCGTCCTGCTGGTTTCCTTGAGGCTTATTTGGGGGATCTTGGCCCTGGGGCTGCTCGGGATGGCGGCCGCGATTGGTTTGTGGCGGGGGACGAAGTGGGGATGGTGGCTGGCAGCAATCCGTTACGTGTATGGCGTCGCGAATAGCATGACGCTGCTAGTCTGGGTGTTTTCAACCACGTTCACACTTGGCGCAGTTGGTCACAATTCCGATGGGATCATCCTGCAAAACGGCCTCGGTTTGATTCTCAGCGTTATGTTTCTGTTGTATTTGCAACGAAAAAACGCGTTAACTTATTTCGGGCTCGATCAAGGATCCCATGTCGCAAGAGCATCAGGCCTTATTGCCTTCGGAGCGATCGTCTTGGCGGTACTCGGAGTTTTTCGCCTAGGTTAAGCGGGAACGAATGGAATTAATGAGTCCTGAGAGGCTCTGTAGAAAACTCAAGCCCACCAAAGAATCATAACATTGTGAGTCAGCACCATCAGGTGCAATTCTTTGTGGCGGCTTGAGTCCGTTTTGCCTCGGACGAAGTTGCCTCGCCAGCGTCGGCCAAGATACGATGCAACCGAACACGTTTCGCTGCCTGATCGATCAGCCCTTGAAATTCGTCCACATCCGGCCGCGGTCCGTTGCCAACGCAAATCGCGAGAATGAAGTGCTTGTCGACATCGCTCACCAGGCTGAGCTTGGGAAAACGTTGATACACAACGGTTTTCCACGGGCTATCCTTCGTTTTTCGCCGCCGTACGAAGTAGCCGCTCGCACATGTTGCTTCGAGCCTGGTCGAATCGATCGCCGCATCTGGTACTCGCTTACGTCGCCCCATCTGCGTCGCCACGGTCTCGTCCAATAGCGACTGAACCGCCTCGCACGCAAGCAACCGCTGGGCCGCTTATTGCAGCCTTTTATAGTGCGGAATGTAGTCGAGTTCGATCGCTTCGGCGAGCGACGAACCGTCGAGAAGCTGCTCGGTGATGCCGCCATCCGTGCTACATATCGGCCTCACCTGCCTTGGAAGCCATGCGATGTATCCAATAAGGTGCACTCAACAGACACTGCACTGTCACAAGAAAAGCTACTTGCGAAATAATAATACCAACAATTTCTTGGTGACCGTTATCCGAATCAACTCGCTGGGACAAGCAAATCCACAGAATCCCGGTCGCTGGCAATAGCATTAGAAGTATGGTTGTGTCCCTGGTCCCACGTGACAACCCATTAAATACGTAAGCACCGATACTGGTAATGCCAATGCCCCCAAAAAACAACACGCCCCCAAGTCCCCTTTGACTTGCCATGCCAAGGTCCGCGTCGATTCGCAGCTGGTTTGCAACAGCACCGCACGACACACACAGAGAGACAGCACACAATGCGGCATCATGTAAAGAAAATCGCGCGTCAGAATTAGATGATGTACGACATACACCTAACTTAGCTAGAAAGGCACATGTTGTAGCAAACAGCATCGCAATGCACGCCCCCTCAGATAGACTATATCCAAGCATGCGTTCGCTGCCTTTTGGTGCGTTGCTCCAAATGCTATAAGCAGTCATGGTCATGATCAGATACAGTATTATTGTCATCCTTGACCGTGTTGCAGCCATTCCCAAGATGCAGGCCTGAGAAAACAACAGGAGATCGCAGAAGGGGGCATCCGCAAGCACCCATACCAGTATGGCGACATGGATAATCGCCGTAATGGAGGAGTAGAACGGAACTTCGCATGTGCTATCGGTGCTCATTTCCGCCGACTCTCACGGCTGTTTCGCGACAAAGGGCAAGAAGAGGTGTCCGCACTCATTGTTCGCTTAAAAGCTTGCTTTCTTGGATCGACCGCGTGGTTCGTCTCGAATTGTGCCTTCCTCGGACTTTCGTTTGGTCGGAGGTTTGAGTCCAGAATCACGCGGCGGGCTGTTGGGAACGGGAAAGAGTTCGGACACCATTTCTTCTGGTTTTTCGCGTGAACAGGACGAGGGGGAAATGAGTCCCGATGCCCGTTCTTTTTCTAAGGTGGACGTCGTCTAGTCTCCTTCGTCTACGAGCGGTGGATCGGAGTACCGGCTACGAGTAGGCTGTGTTCTGCTTTCTATTTTATCAATCATTTGTTCGATGTTGCGAACGAGGCTTTGATCATCCCGACTTTTTGCAAAGCTTAGAAATGCTTTGAGTAAGTCGAGACGCATTGAAGCAGGATAACCTGGAATCTGATTTGCGATGACGATAGCCTGACTGTATGTATTCGAAACATTCGTGTAATCGCCGAGCCCAACCTTGGCGGTCGCGTACTCGCGGCAAATAAGCACTGAAAATCGAGCTTCAAGTCCAGCCTTGGGATGTGTTCCGTCAAGTACGGATTGAGTAATTGTCAGTGCATCTTTAAATTGCTCTGCCTTGTTCAATTCTTTGGCAAGCAGGGCAACTAATTGGAGGTACTCATCGGTATCCGTGGATTGGCGGCGTTTGTGAGCTTCGATTGTCTGAATGCCATATTTAAATGCATTCGGATAGTCTTTTGTTGACAAATAGCTAACAAACAAGCCGTGGGTGGTTTGGCAGAAAAGAACTCCATCTGTCATTCGCAAGGATTTCAACTCGTCGTGTGTTTTCTGAAGAAGGGCTATTCCGGATGCGAGATCTTTTCCCGTGTCGAATATCGCATTGGCCATTATGGTTTGAATTGCCAATGAGTGATAAGACTTATTTCCATATAGCACATATGACATATCCAAAGCGGTCTTGTGGTGTGCGATCGCCCTGGTCAGGTCGCCATGCAGTTGGTACTGAATTGCCGTTGATTCCTCGTGTTGCTGTTCCTTAGCCTGCGCATACGCTTCGTCGGAAGAATTAAGCACTCTGTCCAACTCGTCAAACGCGAGGGTAACTTCCCGCGCCGAGTAGACATAACCATGTCCATCATTCTCTTCTATCGACTTCTTGAGTTCTGCAAGCAGCTTGCGTTGCTCTTGGAGGTTCGTCAGTAATATTGCCTTGCCATACCTCTTTGCCAGATCCTCTTGTTTTTCCCGCGGGTTTGCGTGCTGTGGCGACTGGGCTGAAACCTGCTGAATATCGCAAGTAGCCGTAAGTAGGATGGTGGAAATGACGCAGACCAATAAGATGTGTTTCACTATCGCAATTCTCCGTACGAAGAAGTGTCAGCACAGGCTCTATAGAAAACTCGAGGATTTCCATGGCCCGCTCGCGGACTTTCAACCGTAACAGTTCTTAACGGATTAGGAAACGGTGCCATTCGGTTCGGACACCTTATATGCGTCCACCTTTTGTTTCGCCGGATCCTTTCGTTCATCGTTGGGTACGTCGATCGAATTGGTCGAGGACTTCTTGTCCGTATGCCGCAGCAAAGTCGCGTGGGGAGCGATTCGCGTTGTCACGAACATCCAGGCAGGCACCAAGCTCGAGTAGGAGGCGTGTCGTCTCGAACTGCATGTCCGATACCGTATCGCCCGCTTGCACAACGGCATCGATGTCAATGTCGACCGCGATATGCATTGCCGTTTGCCGAAATTCGTCTCTTGCCTCTACGTTTGCACCTGCAGCGACCAACGCGCGGATCGCGTCCATGTTCTGATGCTCACACGCGAGGTGAAGCCAGGGCCAGATCGCGTTGGGAACCACAGAGTTCACGTTACCTCCCGCAGCAATGAACTTGGGAAGTTCAGCGGCTCCTTGGCCGTTTGCGATCAAGTGGCTGAATTCATCTGGAGTCATACACGTCCAGGACGAATGTATGATGAGATCGTGGATGTAAAGAGCTGCAAAACTACGCTTCAATCTTCGTCCCCAGCACTTCCAAGAATGCTCGGATCCAGGCTGGGTGGGCGGGCCAGGCGGGGCCGGTGACTAGTTTGCCGTCGACGTGGGCGTTGTCGAAGGTGTCGCTTGGTGGGATGCTTTCGCCTCCGCCGATCACGACTTCCGGACCGCAGGCCGGGTAAGGACAAACGGTCTTACCTTTCAACACGCCGGCGGCAGCCAGGATTTGGGGGCCGTGACAGATGGCGGCGATCGGTTTGTCGGCCTCGGCGAAGTGCCGCACGATTTCCAATACCTTGTCGTTCAAACGCAGGTACTCGGGGGCGCGGCCGCCAGGGATCACCAAGGCGTCAAACGTGGTGGCGTCGATCTCGTCAAACGTGGCGTTCAGCTGAAAGTTATGACCTGGCTTCTCGCTGTATGTTTGGTGGCCTTCAAAGTCGTGAATCGCCGTCGCGACCTTGTCGCCCGCCTTCTTGTCAGGGCAGACAGCAGATACTTCGTGGCCGACCATCAACAGCATTTGAAAGGGAACCATCACTTCGTAATCTTCCACGAAGTCGCCGACGAGCATCAAAATCTTCTTGGCTGCCATGGGTGTCAATCTCCTGCGCGGGCGTTTGCTGTCTTACTTGGCGGTATTTTGCTGGATGAATGCAACGACGTCTCCGACAGATTGCATCTCCGAGAAATCATCGTAATCGATTCGAAAGCCGAAGTGTTTCTCGATCTCGCAGACTAACTCGATCATCTCGAATGAATCGGGAATCAAGTCTTCCGAGAGCGAGCTGTCCATGCGCACAACTTCGGGGCGAATCTGGCGAGCTTTCACGATCTTTGATCGCAACCACTCAAACACTTCCTGATCTTGCATAGCGCCCGGTCCTTTCTAGCGAAGGCGTAGGGCGCGATCTCGCCCTGAATTAAGCTCTGGTCGATTGCTGGCCAGATAGTCTGCAAAGCACGTACCCGCAGGCTAATCAATCGACCACCAAGCGGTTTTGAGGTGGTGGGCACGATTTTAGCACATGCTTGAAGTAGGTTTCGACCCTTCGTAACCGCTGATTTAAGTGGTTTGTGGGGCTCATAAGCGAAAGACAGACAAAAAAGGTAAGAGAAAACGATTAGATAGAGTGTTGTGTCTAGGTTGTCGCTGCCGATAAGCAAGGCGTAAGACCCAGTTTTGCTAGCACTTTGGTGCGACGGCGCCCAAGTGTGACGATTGTTCCATCCCCCGGAAGAGAACCGATGAGAGAGAGTACTCCCCTTTATCTCCTCGCTACCGGATCTCGAAGTGATATTGAAGGTGGACGATGGCAATTCGTGCTGCGGAAAGCGGACCGACAGTTCGAGATTGCTGAATCTGACTTCGAACCGAACCACTTCGGTGATCGTGTGGCACTTTTAGCCGTGGTGCGAGGCCTGGAAGCGATTCCAGAACCAAGCCGCGTGCTGCTTTTGACACCGTCCCGCTACATCTTGAATGGAGTCCGACACGGGCTTTGTGCCTGGGAGGATCAGGGCTTTGCGTTGGAGCGTCTCGGACGACGCGTAGCGGTTCGCAACCACGATTTATGGGCGCGGGTCGCCCAGGCACAGCAATTTCATCGCATCACGGCCAAGTACAGCGAGTCTGGTTTGGTGGATGCGGTGCGAAGCGAGCAGGGATTTGTTGCTCCTTCGATCGCAGATGACATTCGCTATGCCTTAAACGAAACCCAACGTGAAGTGGAATTGGCCGAGGCCGCGGGGCCCCTCGCAGCATGTGCCTAGGTGCAAGTTTTTGCCATTAATTCCAAGAAAATCTCCCCCACACAACATCGATATACAAGCCACGGCTTGGCAAGGAGTAGGACGTGCATACCATTGGTAGTTTGGGTAAAATAACCGACATTATTGACGGTTGTTCTGACAATCCGAGTCGCTTTCTGGGGCCACACCCAGTGGAAGCCTCGGGAATGAAGTCCGCGGCAGTTCGAGCCTACTTGCCCGGGAAAGAACAGGCCTGGTTGTTTCATCCAGGACACGGACAAAACACCCCGATGGAGAAGATCCATCCGGCTGGCTTGTTCGAGGCGACGTGTCCTATGGATGGGGTAACGGAAAAGGGCCAGTACCAACTTCGAATCGACTCTGGAAGCGGCCAGATGAAAACTATGCATGACCCCTACGCGTTTCCTTCGTTCTTCACCGGCTTTGACCTGCATCTGCTGGGTGAGGGAAAGCACTGGACTTCCTACGAGAAGATGGGTGCCCATCCCCGCACCGTGAATGGTGTCACCGGCATCAACTTCGCCGTTTGGGCCCCTAATGCTCGTTCGGTATCGGTCGTCGGCGATTTTAACGACTGGGATGCTCGTAGCCACCAGATGAACAAGGTTGGCTCGAGCGGTATCTGGGAACTGTTCATCCCGGATATGGCCGTCGGCGAAAAGTACAAGTATCGCGTTCGTCAGGCCGATCGTGCTGTCGACAAGTGCGATCCTTACGGCTTCGCTGCCGAAATGCCACCACGCACAGCCTCGGTTGTGGCGGACCTCAGTGTTCACCAGTGGCAAGACCAAGCGTGGATGGAGCGTCGTGCCAACGAAGATCAACTGTCCAAGCCGATGTCGGTTTACGAAGTCCACCTGGGCAGCTGGGCACGCAATGCCGAAGAAGAGCATGGCTGGTTCAACTACCGCCACCTGGCCCACGAGTTGGTCAAATATTGCAAGCAGCAGAACCACACCCACATCGAATTGATGCCGATTTCCGAGCATCCGTTCACCGGTAGCTGGGGCTATCAAACGGTGGGCTACTACGCCGCGACCAGCCGTTACGGAACTCCGGAAGATTTCATGTACTTCGTCGATTACTGCCATCAGAACGACTTGGCAGTGATCCTCGACTGGGTGCCAGCTCACTTCCCCAAAGACGACCACGGTCTTCGTCGCTTCGACGGTACCGCCTTGTACGAACACGAAGACCCACGTCGGGGCGAACACCCAGACTGGGGAACGCTGATCTTCAACTACGGTCGTAACGAAGTTCGCAACTTCCTGGTTTCCAACGCATTGTTCCTGTTCGACAAGTACCACATCGATGGTCTACGTGTCGACGCGGTCGCTTCGATGCTGTATCTCGACTACAGCCGCGAACATGATCAATGGATTCCGAACCAATACGGTGGTCGCGAAAATCTCGAGGCTATTTCGTTCCTCAAGGAATTCAACGAACAGTCGCACCTGCAACATCCGGGTGTCGTCACGATCGCGGAAGAATCGACCGCTTGGGGCGGCGTTTCGCGACCGACCTACGATGGTGGTCTCGGTTTCAGCCTGAAGTGGAACATGGGCTGGATGAACGACACACTGCGATACATGCGGAAAGATCCGATCTATCGCCAACATCACCATGGCGAGCTGACCTTCAGCCTGATCTACGCGTTCACCGAAAACTTCGTGCTTCCGCTTTCGCACGATGAAGTGGTGCACGGCAAGGGATCGCTCTTGGATCAGATGCCAGGCGACATGTGGCAGCGATTCGCCAACTTGCGATTGTTGTTCTCGTACATGTGGACGCACCCAGGTAAGAAGCTGTTGTTCATGGGTGGCGAAATCGCCCAGTGGAACGAATGGAACCTGGAAGCGGGTCTGCAGTGGGATCTCTTGGAATGGGAGTCGCACCAGGGGATGCAGAAACTGATCTCCGACCTCAATGCGATGCTGGTCCACGAACCTGCTTTGCATGAAGTCGACTTCACCGGCGACGGTTTCGAGTGGATCGACTGCAACGACTGGCAGAACAGCGTCATCACCTATGTCCGTAAGGGTAAGAACCCAGACGACTTCGTCCTGGTGGCTTGCAACTTCACGCCCAACGCTTGTGACAATTACCGCATGGGTGTGCCGACAGCCGGAAACTACCGCGAAGTCTTCAACTCGGACAACTCGCGTTACGCTGGCAGCGATGTCATCAATACCGACGAAATCGCTTCGCAGCAGGTTGCCTGGAATGGTCGCGAGAACTCGATCCAGTTCCGTCTGCCGCCCCTGGGTACGGTAGTCTTCCGTCCTCAGCGCTAAGCGCACGCGAAATCAAGAAACGAAAAAGGGCCGGCATGTTTGCCGGCCCTTTGCTTTTCGAAGCATCCACGATGACTACGATTCGGCGTCGAAGTTCATCGGATCAACCTTCCACTCGATGTGGGAAGGATCGAAGTAATCTTGCAGGATCACGCCGGTCACCATGTTCTCTTCCTGCGAAGAGTAGTTGAGCACGCTATCTGGCAGCGAGCCTTGGATCACCGCCAAGAGATTCTGGCGAAGCTCGGCATTGGTTTCGGTTTCCCCGGTGACAAAAGCGACGTAGTAAACCGTCTGCTTCAAGTTAGGGGCCACGGTCGAAGCATTCAGTGGTGTGCTGAACAACGCTTCCATCATCTCTTGCGAGATTTCCTCGGAAGGAACACCTGCGATGTCTCCCAAGGTCAAGCTTTGCTGACCAGGAAGCTGGCTGAAGTAGGTGATGTTATTGGCGACGATTGGCGGGGCAGCGTCGTGTGTCTTGGCAGCTTCGAGCAAACCTTCCTTCGACTTGACCAAACCGGCGACCTCTTCGGCTTCCGCCTTGGCCAGCTTCTGGGCTTCCAGTTGTTTCCAGGTCGAAACAACTTCAGGGCGGACGTCGTCCAGCGTAGGAACGAAGCCATCCTTCTGCTCGGTCTTCCAATAGATGTACTGCACTTCCGGTTCACCGCGCTGGAACATCATCTGGCTCTGTGGTGCTCCTGGGAACAGGCGAGACTGGAACAGCGGCGTTCCAAACTGGAATGCTTCCGCCACCATCGAACGATTCTCCTGTCGCAGGTAGCGAACCGGGTCAGGCACGATTTCCATGTGCATCGCTTCCCGAGCCAATTCGGTCTCGGAGGCCGAGATGATGTCCATCAGTGGCATCGCACCGAAGGTCAGGCCCAACTTGGTTGCCATGGTTTCCAACGCATTGGAATCGTATGGTGATTGGGTTGGGTCGGAATTCTCGTCCGACTTCGAGTAACGATAGCTTTCGTACTGCAATTGCAGTTCACTGCGAATTTCGGATAAGGCATCCGTCATTGCTTTCTGAGCGATTGGCTGAGCCAGCCGAGTTCGGATTTGATCTTGGACTTCGGCCAGTGGCTTGTATTCAACCGGGCCTTCTTCGGTTGGGGTGCCTTCGGCGGGACTTTCCGTCCCGGTCATCGGTGCGTTTGTTTGGGTTTCCGGAGCGTTGTCGTCCATCGGATCTTCGACGACAACCGCTTCTTCTTCCACAACTTCTTCGGCTGGCTGTTCTGGCATTGGGTCAGCACCTTCGTCTTGAAGGTAGCTCACCAGCTGGACACCACTTGGCGAAGCCTGGTTGAACGAGCTGTCCTCAGCTTTTGGTTCTTCGGAAGCAGATTCTTCCCCCGCGGCTTCGTCCGTTTTTGGTTCTTCGGTCATTGGCTCGTCGGCGGGCTGGGCTGGTTCTTCCTTGGCAGGCTCCTCGGTCGCCGGCTTTTCTTCCGCTGGCGTTTCTGTCTTGGGCTCTTCCATCGGTTCGGTCATCGGCTCAGGCTTCGCCTCTTCCATCGGCTTGTCCCCTTCCGCGGCAGGCTTTTCGCCTTCGGCTGGGGTTTCCGTGGTTTCCATCGGAGCCGCTTCCCCTTCGGTGGCCGGCTTTTCTGGTTCGGCGGAAGGAAGGGTGGGTTTACGGTACGAGTCTTTATTCTCTTCGTAGTAAGCAGCAACCTGTTCGTCGGTGATCTGCGACTTGGCAGCGTCTACGAAGTTGGCAATGTCACCCTTCACGTAGGCCAGGGCGATCTTGTCCAACTGGCGGAAACCAATTTGGTTGGCCATCGGGTTACGGGATTGGTGGCGATACTTCTCGAACAGTTCTTTGATTTGCGAGTCGCTGGGCTCGCCCACTTTGCTCGTGAAGTTGGTCGCTGCAATCGGGAACATCTCGACCGAGATGGTGCGGTTCATGTTGCGGTAAGCAACCCAGGCTGAACTTGGCGTAACCACGCGACCGTCACGAATGACCAGCGCTTGAATCTTCTGGGCTTTCAAAACGTCGCGGACCATTTCGAAGAAATAGTCGTAAGTGATCAGCGAGTTCTCGCCGGTCACGTAACCCAGCAGGGCGTTGTAGTCGTAATCGCTAAGGCGACCACCGGCCGTTTCGCTCAGGAATTCTCGGACCGCTTCGTCATCGATCACCAAACCCATGTCGTCCGCCTTCTTGGCCCACGCATGGAACCGGACGGCAACTTCAGCGGGCACGGGTTGATAAACCGGACCGCCTGGGCTTTGCTGGGTTGGAGGTTGAATCTGCAAACCAGGAATTGGCGGCATAGGGGGATTGGGCGAACCTTGCAGCTGAACACATTGCTGGATGGCCGCCGTCATGACCCGCGCCACGAGATTATATTTGTTTGATAACTCACGGACGTCGTCGACGCGAAGTTCTTCCTTGCCGACGGTGACGACGACTTCGCCCTTGTCGAGTTCGACCTGACGATTCGTGAAACCAAATTGCAGCACAGGCGGCAAGATGATGAAGGCGACCATCAGCAGGGCGCCAAAGACAACCATCAGGATTTTCTGATTATCACGAAAGACTTTAAACGGAGTGGCCATCGTCGCCTGTCGAATAATTGGAGCGGCCCAATGCGAAAAAAATGAGGCCGCCGATGGAGTGTTAAAATGTCCCGCCCCCTTGACATTCCGAATCAAGTCGCACTATTGATGCTTTGCGGGGATGCACAATTCGAACGATTGTAGGGGCTATCGTGGTTTGTACAATCCCAATCAGGCCCCGCAAACGTAGCAGAGGCTTTCCTTTAGGTCCGATTGCGGCAAAATTTGCGAAGGCGTGGGAGGCTTCATCAATTTTTTGACCCTCCGACTAAGTTTTGAAAAAAATGCCGCTGACTGCAACGATTTTTCAGTTGGTGGAAAGCTTACGGCCCTTCATTAAATTCGGGCTACCTAATAAGCGGATAAGAAAACTACGCATCGGCCACAAGTTACCACGATTACCTCAGGTAGCTCATGTGGTTCCCTCCTCCAGGTAGAAAGAGGCTCGACGACGATAGAGCGTCGCGGCCGCGCGGCACATCGGCGGATTGGCACCAGACAGCGAATTGGAATATTCATGGCGGAATCGAGCAGCAACAAGAAGTCACTAGTCATTGTCGAGTCTCCGGCCAAGGCGAAGACGATCTCGAAGTTTCTCGGCAAAGACTATTTAGTCGAGGCCTCCATTGGCCACGTGCGCGACTTGCCCCAAGGGGCCAAAGAGATCCCAGCAGAATATAAGGACCAAGATTGGGCCTATCTGGGTGTCAACGTCAACGAGAAGTTCGACCCGGTCTACATTATTCCGACCGACAAGAAGCAACAGGTCACCAAACTCAAAAAGCTGCTCAAGGAGTCGGACGAACTTTACCTCGCGACGGACGAAGACCGCGAGGGGGAAGCGATCAGTTGGCACCTGCAAGAAATCTTAAAGCCGAAAGTCCCGGTCCATCGCCTGGTGTTCCACGAAATCACCGAAGACGCGATCAAAGGGGCCCTCGAAAATCCCCGCACCATCGACGACGGATTGGTCCGCGCTCAGGAAACCCGCCGTATCCTCGATCGGCTGTACGGTTACGAGGTCTCCCCGCTTCTGTGGCGAAAGATTAAGCCGAAACTGTCCGCCGGCCGCGTGCAGAGCGTGGCGGTTCGCTTGATCGTACAGCGCGAACGGGAACGAATGGCGTTCCACTCCGCTACGTACTGGGACTTGGTCGCTTCCTTTGAAGCCGATGGCCAGGTGTTTCAGGCCACCTTGGTTGAAGCGGACGGTAAGCGAGTTCCTTCCAGCCGCGACTTCGATGCGTCGACTGGTAAGGTCAATAAAGACAACCTCTTACTGCTGGACGAAGCGGGCGCTGGCGAACTGCTCGAGCGAATTCGGAACGCTGATTTCTCGGTCGGTAATCTCGAGAACAAGCCGTACACCACCAAGCCGGCTGCCCCGTTCACGACCAGTACCCTCCAGCAGGAAGCCAACCGTAAGCTCGGTTTCACCGCTCGGCGGACCATGCAGGTGGCCCAATACCTATATGAAAACGGGTACATCACTTACATGCGTACCGACTCGACCAACCTATCGCAAGTGGCGATCGACGCCTCGCGTAAGCTGGTCGAAAGCGAATACGGCAAAGAATTCTTGCCTGAAAAGCCCCGCACGTACGCTTCCAAGGTGAAAAACGCCCAGGAGGCTCACGAAGCGATTCGACCTGCCGGAAACGAGTTCCGTAAGCCGGAATCGCTGAAGAATGAAATGAACGCCGAGCAGTTCAAGCTGTTCGATCTGATCTGGAAGCGAACGATTGCCTGCCAGATGGAAGATGCTCGCGGCCATCGTATCTCGATCAACATCAACGGGGGCAACGCCGTCTTCTACGTCAGTGGTAAGACGATCGATTTCCCAGGCTTCTTACGAGCTTACGTCGAAGGTTCCGACGATCCCCAGGCGGAACTGGCCGACCGCGAAACACTGTTACCAACCGTTTCGATTGGACAAGCGGTCGACGCCAAAGACTTCGACCCCAAGAGCCACACCACCCAACCGCCAGCTCGATTCAGCGAAGCATCGCTTACCCGCACGCTGGAAGAAATGGGGATTGGTCGTCCGAGTACTTACGCCTCGATTATCGATACGATCTTGGCGCGTAAGTACGTCTTCAAGAAGGGGAACGCCCTCGTTCCCACGTGGACTTCGTTCGCCGTGGTTGGGTTGTTGGAAGCTCACCTGGCGAAACTGATCGACTTCGACTTCACTGCCAAAATGGAAGACGATCTCGATAGTATCAGCCGTGGTGAAGCCGACGCCGCCGATTACCTGAGCAAATTCTACTTCGGTGTCGATAATCACGGCCTGAAGCAAGTCATTGAAGAGCGGATCAAAGACGTTGATGCCCGTACCGTCAACTCGATCCCGCTTGGTGCTCCGGAAGAAGGGGAGCACAAGGAAGAAGTCTTTGTACGTGTCGGCCGCTATGGGCCATATGTCGAACAAGGCGAGCGTCGTGGTTCGATCCAAGACGAACTCCCGCCCGATGAAATCGACTTGGCCAAGGCACTCGAAATCCTCGAGCAGTCCGAGAAAGGGGAAGAGCCGATGGGAACCCACCCCGAAACGGGCAAACCGATCTATCTGAAGAATGGTCGCTTCGGACCATACGTGCAGATGGGCTCGACCGATGACGAAGAGAAGCCAAAGAATGCTTCGCTACTGAAAGGGATGAGCGTCGGTGACGTGAATCTGGAAACTGCGATTAAGCTCCTTTCTTTGCCACGCGAAGTTGGCTTGCATCCAACCGATCAAAAGCCGATCGTCGCCTACAACGGACGTTACGGACCGTATATCAAGTGGAACGACGAAACCCGTTCGTTGCCGGCAGACATCTCGCCAATTGATGTCGATCTGAATAAGTCGGTCGAGCTCTTGGCTCAGCCGAAAGCTGGCGGTCGTCGCGGCGCTCCGAAGGAACCGCTCAAGACCCTCGACAAGTCGCCGGTCACCGAAGAAGTCATCAAGATCATGGACGGACGGTATGGTCCGTATGTCACCGATGGCGAAACGAACGCTTCCTTACCCAAGGGGGCTTCCCCCGACGAAGTGACGATGGAAGTCGCGCTGCAGCTCCTCGCGGAACGAGCGGCCAAGGGTGGTACCAAAAAGAAGAAGGCCAAGAAGAAGACCACCAAAAAAGCAGCCCCCAAGAAGGCAGCGAAAAAGACGACCAAAAAGAAAACCACGAAGAAAGCGGCGACCAAAAAGACCGCGAAAAAGTCGACCAAAAAGGCCGCTACCAAGAAGACGGCCAAAAAGAAGTCGACCGAGTCGGCACCCGATACCGACAGTGCGGACAACATGGAAGCACCGTTCTAGGCTAACGGCTTCCTCGGATGCCCTCGCCCCTTGAGGAGAGGGTAAGGGGAACGCTTAGCTAAGCAACGTGGCAGTAAGTGAACGCTCATGGGGCGTTCAAGTCAATTGATTGGGTGAGGGGAATTCTCACAAATAATCCCTCACCCTCGTTCTCTCCCTTCAAGGGAGAGGCAAGCCAGTGTTGCATTAGTCGTTCGACAGTGTACGCAGATCACGAACGTCTTCCAGTAAGTCTTGATACTTGCGGCGGAAGTCTTGTGATGTCATGAACATATAGCCGTTCAGGCAGATCGAGATCAAGAAGCCAACGGCCAGCAATTGCCACCAATCGGGCGGTTCACGCACGATTTCCGTCTCGGCAGGGGGTGTCTTCGCTGCCTTGTCATCCTCTTCATCGCTATTGGACGAACTGCTGTTTCCTTGCGGGGCCGAAGGAGACGAATTGGGCTGAGTGCCATTGAGGCGAGCTAAGGCTGCGACGTACTCGATCTGGGAATTGCTGAGGTAAGGTGGAGCCTGGTTGTAGCCGACCTGAGCATTTTGGTTGTAGTAGCCCTGGTTGTACGGTGGTTGTTGCTGCTGATACGGAACGTTGTTCACGTAGCCGTTGTTGTAACCACCATTGTTGTAATTGGGCTGCTGCGGCTGGTTACCGTAGTTCGGCGGATTGGGATTCTGAGCGTACTGGCCCTGGTTATTCTGCGGCGGGGGATTCTGATTGGTAGGCTGCTGAGCCGTGTTGCCTGGGTTGTTGTAATTCCAGGTATCGGTCAGCCATGAAGAACTTTGGCCATTGGTACCTTTGTTATTTGGGGTGCCACTATTGTTCGGGGCATTGTTGGACGGCTGCTGGGTATTATTGTTGCCCGAGTAGCTGCTGCCACTGTTCATCAGTGGTGGAGCCATGTTGCTGCTGGGCTGATTGTTCTGGGCATTGCCACCCGTTTGTGCCGTGTTATTGCCGTAGCTGGAATTCCCACCGAGGTCGGTCGAAACCTCATTTCGCCATCCACCCGTCGATGGGTTCGATGGCTCAACGGTGTTGGAGTTCGCAGCGGTGCCGTTTTGATTGAAGCGGAACTGATTGCTTCCGGCGGTCGACGTGCCGTTACCGGTGGTGGCTGGATTCGACGAATTTCCATTGGCTGGGGTGCCAGTCCCGGTTGCCGATTGGGAGTTGCTCCAGGAGGAGGAGAACCGGTTTCCACTGGTCGAGGTATCGCCAGCTGGCGTGCCGGTGCCGCCATTGGTTGTATTACTGAACTGGCTGGTGCTCGAACTGTTTCCCGCGGCCGATGTGCCGGTGCCTGTCGGCGTGCCGCCTGTGGCGGACGTGCCGTTGACCGGCGCGGTCGCGCTCGTCTGGGTGGCTCCGTAGCTGCTGGTACTTCCGGGAGGTGGTGGCACCGAGAAGTTAGACGAAGTACCTCCCCCGTAACGAGCCGCAGCCCCGGGAATTTCGGCATAGCTGGAGGAATTGGTCCCGGTTGCCGCAGGCTTGCTGCCTGTGGCACTGGTTGTCGAGCCAGAGGTCGCTCCGTACGGAAGTTCTCGCGTCGACCGCGGTTGATACTGGGCGACTTCCTCGCCGAGCGACGGTTTCGTATCTGCGATTGCGTCGGGATCGGGCGGCGCGGTTAAGATGGCGCTATTCGCGGGAAGAAGTTTGATCTCCGGATCAAGCTCTTTGACCGGCTTCTGGTAGGACGCCGGGACGACTTTCGAGAGTTCGTCCTTCCCGATCTGCACGCGCAACACTTCGATGCGCTCGCCACCGGGCGGCAGTCCAACCGTAAACGGCTCGCCTGCTTTCAGGGATTCGATCGCTTCCGGTTCGATCTGGACGACATAGGCCAGCTGTCCTTGTTCGGTCACTTGGTAGCCGTGATCGACCCCAAGAACAGCGGATGTAATTAAAAAGCAGGCGGCGTACACAGTCTCATACTCCTCGCACAGCACGTGCATCATGCAACTTGTGCCGCTAATCCTAACTGTTATCGTGGAAACGGGAAAGCGACATTTGCAAGCATTCTTGCCGCAAGCACAGCCGCGAGGAGAATTCCCTATCTCAAGGTCGGTAAAGCACTACGAACGAACGCCTCTTGGGGTTCACATGGGGTTTGCGATAGACTATATCGCCAAGTTATCCACAGCCAAGATTTGTGCCGCCGAGCCCCAAGTTGACTTCCCCCGAAAACCCAGACATCCCAGAATCTCAAGAAGTCCCTCGCGCGAAGCTGTGGAAGAAGCGCGTGATGCTGTTGGTTCAGCTGATTGTCGTTGCTTTGGTGGTTTGGGGGATTTGGCACAATGTCGATAAAGCGATCGATCAAGTTCAGCAACAAAATTTTTCTTTTCAGAAATTACGTTGGCCTTGGATCTTCGCCGCTGGCTTACTTTACCTGCTGGGTTCGTTTCCGATGAGCCTGTTTTGGATTCGCTTGATGCGAGCGATGCATCAGAAGCCCACCACTTACAGCGCGATCCGCGCGTTCTTCATTGGTCATCTCGGGAAGTATGTCCCAGGCAAGGCGCTGGTCGTGGTGCTGCGGACTTCCCTGGTCCAGGGAGAAAATCTCAAACGATCGGTCGTCGCCACGGCGGTCTTCGCGGAAACGTTGACGATGGTTTCGGTCGGGGCAGTCTACGCCGCGATCCTGATTTCCCTGTGGTTTTCTGATCGACAGCTTCTCTTGTGGCTGGCGATCGGAATTGCCTTGGCCGCCAGCTTTGTAACGTTACCGCCGGTGTTTCGCACGATTGTGCTGACGCTGAAGGTCTCGAAGATCAATCCCGAGATCGAACGCAACCTGGCTGGTCTCAACTACCCGGTGATGGCCTGGGGGTGGGGAGCGAATCTGTTTGGCTGGACCCTACTAGGAAGCAGCTTATTTGCCGTGATGGCCAGTATCCCCGACGCCGACTCCCATTTGCCCAGCTTCATGCAGATGTTTCCCCTCTTAGCGGCGACAGTTTGCCTGGCGATGGTCGCTGGTTTTATCACGCCAATCCCTGGCGGGATGGGGATTCGCGAGTTCGTGATCATGGAAATGATGGCCCCCGTCTTCGGTCCGGTGGTGGCTGTCGTCTCGGCTGTGCTATTGCGTATATCGTGGCTTTTGGCGGAATTGGCTCTGGCGATTATCCTATATGGAATTCCCGCCTCCGCTCCCACCACGGACAATACTTCTTCCGAGATCGCGTCGTCGGAAGAGGATCCCGCCCAAAATCCCGCCTAATGAAAATGCTTGGAAGCCCTCGCTCATGAAGCTCTCCCTGGTAATCCCTGTTTATAACGAAGACGAAAGCTTGACCAAGCTGCACGCTGAGATATGCGAAGTGGTCAATGCCAACGGATATGATGTCGAGATCTTGTTCATCGACGACGGATCGAAAGACGATTCGTGGAAGGTGATTGGCAAGCTGGCCGAGAAGGACTCGCGGGTGCGTGGCTTCAAGTTCCGTCGCAACTTCGGTAAAGCGGCCGGTCTGGATGCCGGGTTTCAGGAGGCGAAGGGAGACATCATCATCACGATGGATGCCGACCTGCAGGACGATCCGCAAGAGATCCCTCGTTTTCTCGAGCAGCTCGAGGCGGGCAAAGATGTCATCAGCGGTTGGAAGCAAGTGCGACACGATCCTTGGCACAAGGTCGGTCCTTCCCGCGTTTTCAATTGGATGGTCAGTAAGCTAACCGGCGTCAAGTTGCACGATCATAACTGCGGTATGAAGTGCTACCGGGCGGAAATCTTTGACGAAGTGCGACTTTACGGCGAACTGCATCGATTCGTCCCCGTGCTGGCTGCCGCTCATGGTTGGAAAGTGGGTGAAATCGTCATCAATCATCGTGCTCGCCAGTTCGGCCATTCGAAGTACGGTGTTCGCCGCTTCCTGAAAGGCTTTCTCGACCTGACCACGGTGGCCTTTATCACCGGTTACGGACAGCGGCCGCAACACTTGCTCGGTGGGATCGGGCTGCTGTTCTTCGCTCTCGGTTTTCTGGGATTGTTCGGGCTTTCCAGTTGGTGGGTGCTCGATCGCCTGCTCGGAGCGGAGGAGCCGATTGAATTGCACAAGCGCGCCATCTTCTACTACTCGATCGTTTCGTTACTGCTGGGTACTCAGTTTGTAACCGTCGGCTTGTTGGCCGAGATGATTCGTTCGGCCATGGCGCCGCAAACCAAGACGTATTTCGTCTCGCAGCGCGTGGGAGCCTCCGATGAAGCCAGCTAGAGTTCCACGCAAGAAAGATGCCTGGGCCGAGGCGGACCAGTATCGCTGGGCCATCTATTGGCTTTTGATCGCGGTATGTATTGGCGGCAGTGTTGGCCGAACGTTCGCCGTCACCGGCAATCATGGTCGGCATCCGTTTCTCAGCGCGAACGATCGGAGTCGCTGGGCAACCGTCCGCTCGTTAGTCGATCACAACACGTTCGCCATCGACGAAGTGATCGAGGATCACTATTGGGATTCAATCGACAAGGTCTATCACCTCGGTCCGGATGGGAAGTACCACTACTACAGCAGCAAACCGCCTCTGATGTCGGTCGTGCTCGCCGGGGAGTACTGGGTAATCAAGAACACGATCGGTTTGAAGATCGCCGAGCATCCATTTTATGTCGGTCGAGCCATCATCATCGTGACCAACGGATTGCTTTTGCTAGGGCTTTTATGGCCCACGATCTTGATCGTCGAACGTTACGCCAAGTCCGATTTCGCCCGCGTCGGAATTGTGGCGACTATTTGCTTCGGGACATTTCTGACCACCTATGCCGTGACCATCAACAATCACCTGTTGGCGGCCACCAGCGTGGCGATTGCGCTGTACTGCGGTCTGCGAGTCTGGTGCGACGACCGCAGCGAGGCAAAGTATTTGCTCGGGGCTGGCTTCTTTGCCGCCTGTGCCGCGGTGAACGATCTGCCGGCATTCAGTTTCTTCGCCTTGCTCGGGCTGGCGATGCTGATCAAGAAGCCGGTACCGACCTTGCTGTATGGCATTCCTGGGGCGGCCGTGATCTTGGTAGCCTCGATCGGCTCGAACTACATCGCCCATCAATCGTGGCGGCCTCCCTACGCCCATCGTGGTGACGGTGAAGTCTTGGGAACGGTCGAAAGCAAGCTGCATGGTCCGCTCGATCAGCGAAAACTTCCGCCGGAAGTGCGTGATGTACTCGCCCAGCAAGAGGTCGAGTTGAGCGACGAAGCGCAGATCATCACGCGCGAGACCGGCAACCGCTGGGTGCTGCTCGACAAAGGTATCGATCGCCGTTACGCGATTCAACGAACCGATTCCGCGATTGAAGTGCGGGATTGGGACAACTGGTACGACTACGACACCAGCTACTGGAAGCCAGGGGTCAAGAAGGGTGTCGACGAGGGGGAAACTTCCCGCGCGTGGTATGCGTTTCACGTGATCCTGGGCCATCATGGGATCTTATCGCTAACACCAGTCTGGTTCCTTTCGATCGTGGGGCTGGGCATGTGGCTGGGCGAGAAGGGCGTATTTCGGCAGGTGGCGGCATTTATCGTGCTGCTGACTCTGGTCTGCGTGCTGTTTTATATCTTCCGGCCGCTGAAAGATCGGAATTACGGGGGAATGACTTCTGGATTCCGCTGGGCATTTTGGCTAATCCCGATGTGGTTAACCGCCATGATCCCGGTGCTCGATCGTTGGAAAAGCTGGTGGTGGGGACAACGCGTGTTCGCCCTACTGCTCTTGTTTTCCGCGATCTCGGCGAGCTATTCCGCCTTGAATCCCTGGATTCACCCATGGATCTATAACTATTTAGGGTACCTGGGGTGGCTTTCGTCGTAGCGCCCAGGTGCTGGCAAAACTCCTGTTGCGTCATTTCCCGAAATCCAGACAATATCGGGCAAATTCCCGACCCTGAACCTGACCCGTTCAATTAATCCTTCAGGCGTAACGCAAGGAGGCGTGCTTGATGATGTTCCCGCATTCATCGACCTGGATGACCGCAATCGGTTTCCTATGTCTTAGTATGTTGGCCACCGGTTGTGGCAGTTCTGATTCCGCTAATCCCCCCGCGGCCAGCATTGGCACCGGTGGATCGGACGATGGGGCAGGGGGAACGCACACCGTTTCCACCGACATCGGTCCCGAAGACAACGTCTCTGAATTCGGTGGAGAAGAATTCCCGGAAGTCATTCTGACGACATCCAAGGGAACGATTCGCTTGAAGCTGGACGCCAAGAAGGCTCCGGCCACGGTCGATAACTTTCTGACCAACTACGTTGCTACCGGCCATTACGATGGAACCATCTTTCACTACGTCCAGCCGCAAGGGATGATCCTGGGCGGTTTGTTCGATGGGACGATGACCCCGAAAGCAACCCGCGCTGAAATCCAGAACGAGGCCAACAATGGGCTGAAGAACAAGCGTGGTACGATCGCGATGTCGCGCGACCCGAACTTCATCCACAGTTCGACCTGCCAGTTTTTTATTAACTGCGCGGACAACAGCTCGTTCGACTATATCGGTTCGGACGATTCGTCGAGCTACGGCTATTGCGTGTTCGGCGAGGTTGTCGAGGGCCTGGACGTGGTCGATTCGATTTCGATGACAGAAGTCGACGCGAACGACGGCAAGCCAAAAGAGACGATCGAGATTCTATCGGCCGAGCGCGTTAAGTGAGCTCGGGCTGTTGGTGGTAACACGATCGGGATTGTAGGAACTGCGTAACAATTCCAAGAGATGATCGATCGTGTAATTGCGGCGACGGGGGACCGCTTGTTCAGGGCTGAGAAGCCCATGTTCGGTAAGCAGGTCCTCGGTCACCAAATTATCAAGCGGTGGAAATAGTCGCTCTTGCTCAATCCACTGTTGCTCAAAAGCTTTTCCTTCTCCGGCAAGCTGCATGAAGTGCCGGAGTGACTTGTGCGACGTACACATCGCATCAATGCGTTGGAACAGGTACGTTGGATCTTTCGGAAAGCGTTCCGCCGGTTCGTGGCTGAGCTCGCTGAGCACAAAGCGACTGAAGAATTCTTTGTCGTGGGGAAAGCTCCGCACAATCTGATGGCGGCCCGGGATTTGGATATGCATCCCCCGTAGCTCTTCCAGTAAGTCGTGCACCTGGCTTTGCGTAAGCAGCCGCGGCTTTTGAGGGTTGCCGGTTCGTGCGAAGAATTGACGAATAAGGTCTTCGAGCGTTTCAAATGTGGGCGGTTGAGGCGCAGCGTTTAGTCGCGTGGACAGCCCGAGCACCATCGCCAGGACAACACTTAGTACGACTGCGACTGACCGAAAACGAAACAGACGCATGATTCCCCCAACGCACTTTCGCGCATTTCATGCAAGACAAAGGTATACGAAATCTACGTGCTGCCCACTTCTTATAAGGGTAGCTCACAAACTATCGATTGGCGGTGATTAGTTCAAAATGGGGGTACCGCACAGGTCATGGTCTTCATAAGTCGCGAGATATCAGGCCTTTTGCTTATAGGCCACCTGTTCGGTGGATGTTGTAGAATCTCATTAATTGCATTTAAGATTCCCTAAGTGATGGCATTAAGAAGTTGTGATATACTTTAAGCCCAATTTTTCTGTTGCTTTCTGAGCCTCGTTCTCTATACTGCGAGAACGTTTTCGAGGTTGTCACCCCCAATGACAACCGGCAGGCAATCACGGTAGTAGGAGATACCGTCGTGTGTAAAGTCACGTACTTCGTGCAGTCTTGTCCTACGTGTGGTCGAAAGCTTCAGGTCAAAGTGGAATACTTGGGGTTGGAAGTTTCATGCCAGCATTGTGGCGCAAACTTCATTTCCCAAGATCCCACCAGCCTGCCAGCTCCGATCGCAAACCCGGTGGACGACGCACTGCACAAAGCCGACGCCTTTTTAGGGCGTGGCCTGACAAACACTCAGTTTCCTACCACATTTGGTACCAACTGAGACTTTTCAGAGGCGGAAAGGATTCGGTTTGCAAGCGCAAACCACAAGCAAGGATAAGGCCGCATGACGCGGCCTTTTATCGTTTCTTGGCAGCAAGTTGAATCTAACCTGCTGCCGGTCTGTTTGGCATGGATCGCGTTAGGCTGTGCCACAGATCTTGGCCAGGTCCTCAAAGAAATGAGGATACGTCTTGCTCGTGCAGCTGGGGTTTAAGATCACCACGCCGGGCTGTTTTAAACCGACCAGGGCCAAGCTCATCGCCATCCGGTGATCGTTGTAGGTCTCGATCCGTGCCGGCTGAAGAGTCCCTGGGGTGATGATCATCCCGTCGGGCAATTCTTCAACGGTTGCACCGAGCTTACGTAGTTCGCACGCCAGGTCGCCGATGCGGTCGGTTTCTTTGTGGCGATTGTGGGCGACCCCAGTGATCTTAGTCGGTCCGGTGGCGAATAACGCAACCGCAGCTAATGTTTGAACGGTATCGCTTATTTCGCCCATGTCGATTTCGATCCCTGAGAGCGACTTGCCAGTGACCGTGACCGAATTGGGCGTGTAATCGACTTCGCAGCCCATCTGAGCGAGCGCTTCGCAAAAACCGACGTCCCCTTGTAACGCATCCTTGGAAAGCCCCTCGACGGTTACTTTGCCGCCAGAAACGGCCGCCGCGCCCCAGAAATAACTCGCCGCCGAAGCATCGGGCTCGATCGCATAGGGGCGGGCCTGGTACTTCTGCTGGCCGGGAATCACGAAGCGATGGCAATCGTTTTCTTCCATTGTGGCCCCGAAGTCACGCATGATTTGCGTTGTCATCCGTACGTACGGCTGCGACACCAATTCGCCGTCGACCACTAGTTCCACTTCACCTTGAGCGTACGGGGCAGCCATCAATAGGCCGCTCAGATATTGGCTGCTAATGTTGCCCGCAATCTTCGCTTTGCCCCCTGGTAGCCCCTCGGCATTGACCAGCACCGGTGGGCAGGCATTGTCTTGCTCGGTGCGAATCGCGGCACCAAGCTGTTTGAGGGCTTCGATCAGGTCGCCAATCGGTCGCTCGCGCATGCGGGCAATCCCATCGAGTCGAAACTTGCCCTTCCCCAGGGTTGCCAGCGCCGTGAGAAACCGCATCGAGGTCCCGCTGTTGGCGATAAACATCTCGATGTTCTCGCCGGCGAACCGACCGCCGTTACCTTGCACGGTCAGCGTGTGCTGTGCGGCATTGTGATCGATTTTCACGCCAATGCGGCGGAGGCTATCGATCATGACTTCGGTATCTTCGCTTTCGAGCGCCCCGGTGAGCGTTGAGGTTCCTTCAGCCAGGGCAGCGATGATTAGCGCGCGGTTGGTCAGGCTTTTCGAACCGGGAGGACGAATCGAACCGGTAATCGGCCCACAGGGGGTAATCTCAATCTCAGAAACCACGATGCAACTTCGGCGAACAAGGGGAAACGACGGGGCCCCTCCTTCCAGGCGGAAAGAGGGGAAGGAGCTGAATCCCCTAGTTTACTTCTTCCCGGCGATTTTCCACAGATGGTGTTCCCCCTTCAAATACATCGCGTCGGCGGTCAGGGCAGGGGTGGCTTGGATGTTCTCGCCCATCTCGATCTCTTCGACGATCTTCCCCTTCTTGCCGGAGATATCGACGACAAAGACCGTGCCGTTGAAGTTCGCCGCATAGAGCTTCTCGCCAGCAATTACCGGCGAGGCCCAGAATGGGCCTTTCAGTCGCAAAGGCCACTCGATGTCTCCAGTCGAGGCGTCGGCACAGGTCAGCACGCCCGCTCCGTTGATGATGTAGACCTTTCCGTCGCTTAGGATGGGACTCATCGACGATGGATTGAGCTTGCTGACCTCCCACGTGATCTCTGGCTTCACACGTGGATTTTGCAGATCGAGCATGATCAGCCCGTTCGAGGCGACGTAGGTCTTGCCGTCATTGGAAACCGCCGAGGAGATGGTCGACGCGCCTCCTCCCAGTTCCCACAAGATCTCGCCGCTCTGGGCTTCCACCGCGGTGATCCCGCCACTGCTTTGCAGCAAGACAACGCTTTCCTCGGCCGGGTCGCTCGCACTCAATGCGATGGGCGAGGCCCAGTTCGCTTTTTCTTCACGAGGGAGGAACCAGCGTGTCTGGCCGTTTTCGGCATTGATACCGGCAGCGAACGAATCGCCTTGGTTTTCGATTTGAACGACAACCGTGCCATCGACCACCAGGGGCGAACTCGCCATGCCTACATCGTTGCCTGCTTTCGGATGCTCGTGACCCAGCCCGCGATACCACACCAGGTTGCCATCCAAATCAAGGCAAGCCAAGTCGTTCGAGCCAAAGAAGGCGAACACATGCTTACCGTCGCTCACTGGGCTTGGTGCGGCTGGGGTCGATTGCGAGTGGCAGAATGTTCGACCGGTCGCCCAGAAATTACGTCGCCACAGCAGCTTGCCATCGTCGGTGGAATAACACAGCACGTGCAATTGCTCGGAGTCCGCACCACTGGCGGTCGTACAGATTACCTTGTCTCCCACCACAATCGGGCTGGAAGGACCGCGGCCAGGGAGTTCAACCTCCCAGGCAATGTTGTCACCTTCGGCAGTCCATTTTTCAGGGAGGGTCAACGCGCGATTGGTGCTGGTCGCTTCGCTGCCGCGGAATTGGTTCCAATCGGCCAGTGTGGGAAAGGCCATTAGCGACACGAACATCAAAGTCAGGAGAATACGCATGGGTGATTCCTTACGGCTTGGCTTCGCGGATGGCAGTTCCGAGGTGATCGCAGACACGCAGGTCAAAGTGCCAGACGTTGGTCCACGATTGGGTTTGTTCGTTTTGTACGACCTTCACCAGAATGGTGTTCTCACCTGGCTGCAGTTGCACCTTGGCGATGTATTGATCGAAGTTATCGCCGGCGTGGTACACCTTGTTGGAAGCGACCAACTCGCCGTTAAGCCAAACCTTAGTCGCATTTGGCGAGCCCCAACGCAGTTCGACATCTTGGGCCTTTTCACTCTCCAAGGTGGTGACCGCATAGCCCACCACTTCCTTAACGGGGGAATAGGCTTGATTGAAATCGACATGGCGTTTGCCTTTTTCGACGGTCAACGGTTGCCACTTGGCAGGGCCTTTGATCTCTTCGATTGGCTTGGCCGCGTACTTACCTTCGAGGTCGATCTCGGTCTCCGGCGGGTAGGCGGTATCGAATCCTTTTCCCTTCGCGAAGTCGAATGCGGCGATCACGTGCCAGTCTTTGACAAAGCCAAAATGCTCGGTCGTGTCGACCTCTTCGCCCAGCTCTTTCAAGGCATCCGCGATTTCGCTGGCCTGGGCGGCATTGCGTGTAGCGGTGAGGGCTTGTCGATAGGTGGCGATCGCTTCCTCTTTCTTTTCATCGGCAGCTTCCGACTTGGCTTGTTTCATTAAGCGATCGACAGCCAACAAGCGAAGTTCAAGCGAACTGTCGTTCTCGAAGCTGGGGATTAACTCTTTTGCGGCCGGTTCGTTTTGATTCTTCAGCAGATGAAACGCTACTGTGCGGGCCTTGCTCGATTGGTTGTCGTCTTCGATGAACGTGACCAGTGTTTCGTCGGGGAGAGGCGAACCACTTTCCCGACCGTTCTGGGCAACCGATTCGACGGCACCCCGCAACCAGTTGGCGGCGATCGGCTTCTCATCGTCGAATGAGGCCAAGATCTGAGGAATGGCCTTGGCGTCAAGCTTACTCAACGCTTGTACCGCCTGGACAGCCTCGGGGAATCCGCGTCCGTCCGAACCAATCGCATTGACCGTGGTGGTGAGCTCTTCCACGGTTGCCGCACGCAGCGACGCGGCCGTTGTGGTCAGCACGACCAGGGCCACAAACAAGGTAGATCGTATCTTCATCGTTCAACTTCTTCGGGGGGAGCGTTCTGAACCTTGGGCCCGATTGTAAACGATGGAATAGGGGAGCAGAACGCTCCGGCTAAATATTTACCATTCCTTTTTAACTCGCGAACAGAGCGAGCTTTAGAACAGAATGGTCTCTGAGATGAACACGCCATCGCGGCGGAGCGCCGCATTTTCCGAGAAGTTGACCAGGCCTAAGACCTCGAAGAATGTCCGTTTGCCCGTCTTGCGCTGGTACCTTAAGCCTAATCCGTAGATGGCGTCGCCGTTAAGCGATTGGAAGGCAAACTCGGGCGCGATCGATTCGTCCTCGTGATGACGGAAGAACTGCATACCGAGCGAAACACCGTAGTTTTCGCCCAGTGTCATACCGGTCGAGATCCCGACGAGTGGATTGACATCGAACGCGGCACGCAAGCGATTGAACCCGCCACCCGCTGCCGAGTTCCACCCTTCTGTGGCGTAGAACAGATTGCAGTAGCCAACCCCCATCTCGATACCTAGTGGGTGGGTTGGAAAGACCTGCGTGTAGTTGGTTTCTAGGACGTACAACTCGCCTCCGCCGCTGCCGGCGTTGTCACCAAATTTGAACAAGGCTCGGCCGGTACAGGTCAGCTGGCCGTAGAGTGCTGTCCGCGCGATCGCGTAGAAATGTTGATTGCGACCTGGCGCGTCAGGCGTTTCGATGAACAGGTACGAGGTTTCGTAGAACACCCGCTGGTAGTCGAGGAACCCACTAATGCCATACATTCTCGAGTTGGCGTCGGCCACGTTATCGACGTCGCTTGGGGCGTAGATGCCTTGCACGTTCAGATTGCTCGTATTGCCGACGAAGATCGTATTCTTGCTCAGGGCGAGGCCGAGCACTTCGTCGTTCATCAGCAGTTGGTTTTGCAACAAGAACGGAAACTTACCAACGGCCAGGTTGATATCGCGAACCGCAAATGGATCGGCGTAGCCTGAGAAGATGCTGTGCAGTTCCCCTTCAAACCAAAAGCGTTGCGGTGCACCGGTGCTGTTGTCGATGTAGCCGGCCGGGTCGTTAAAGCGATAGTAGGAACCGCCTGTCGATCCCTCGCCCAGCGGTCGGAATTGAACGTGGAAGCGTTCGGTCCCGGTCAAACGCAAATCAAGATCAACGATCAGCTGGTGACCAAGCCCGTCACTGCGTGTTTGATTCTGCTTGTACGCAATCGCACTGGCCTGATACGAACCGTACGCGACAAACCGAGGATCCCAGTTATAAGCTCCAGGGCCGAACCAATGCAGCAGCGGATGCGACTTGACCGGCTCTTCCCCGAGGAAGGTGGAAAAGAGAGTGAACGGTTCCGGCTCGACGTAATCTTCCGGCAGACGCAGCAGTTCGTACCCGGTGTGTTGTTCTTCGCCAGGCCAGCCGAGATGATCCCCTTCCGGGCAGTATAAGTACGACCCGCCATGCTGCCACAGTTCTTGATCAAGGGGTGGTAACGGCTCGTTGTCCCAAGGTTTCTCTTCTTTCTTGAGCGGGACGTTGGCCAGGATCATGTCCGCTGACGCATCATCCGTCTTGGGCAAACGTGGAAGCTTTCGTCGCATGACTTCCGGTTTAGGGGCCGGCAGTCGATAAAGCTCGGGATCGGTTTGGGTAGGCGTGGGCTGGTTGGTTTGCTGCGGCAGAGGAGGGGGCGCGAAGATGTTCTCCTCGGCTTGAGCCGACGAGGCATACAGCCACGCCACGCAGCACGATTGACCGAGCCGGCGAAGGAAGGTTCGAATGTCGCACGTTATCATGGGGCGACCTCGATCGTTCCACACCACTCTTGAAGAACGACCACCTGCAATAGGTGTTTGAGGTGAGGTGCTCCGATATGGTCCATCAGCGTCGGTGGTAAATGACGGAAGTTAAGACGGACCTCGACATGATAAGTGCCAGGTGTGTTGGGCAAATGAACCGGATAGGTTTGACTTTGTTGGGAGAGTGGTGCGAGGCTGCCCTTGGCAAGCCGAAACGTTGGAGGACGTCCGTATGATTGCGAGATTCCGTTGGCTGGTCGCAAGATGTTGATCGGCATCAAGTGACGATTCACCGACAAGATCACCGAGCGTTCCGTCCCTTCGGACGTTAACGCAATGAACTTATTCTGGAAGTTGAGTAGATAGCGATCGCGTTGAATCTTGTTCGACATTACCGCATAACTGTGTTCGTCCCGCAGGTCGCCGTTGCTGTCCAAGTCGCCTGAGGCGAAGATAATGTGGCCATTGCAGTCGCGAACGATTGTTGAGACCCACGCCTGGCGTTCCGCGGTGAAGCCTGTGGGGAAGCTGTGCCCTGACAACTTGCTGCGGACCGTGACATCGATATTGACCTTCTGGCCTGGTCGGGCAGTAGGTGGTGCGGTGACGTGCACCTCGGCCGCTTGCGAGAGAACTTCCAGACGCTTCTCGTCCGCGATCTTCAAGCTGTAGCGATTCTTCTTGCGTAGCTCGGTGAGTGTCTCTTGCTCGTATTTGCTGAGCGAATTCCAATCGCGATAGTCTTTCTCGTACATCCAATCGAGCTTCTCGGGAAACTCGGTATCAGGCAGCATCGAGTAATCGGGGCCCGCGAACGTGTGGTTGGTGAGATGACGCAAAGGGATCTTCTCTTCCGGAACACCGGGAACGATCGCCGCGCGACCCAGCGGTCGATCGCATTCCTGAAACGGAAGTCCTTGGACCGGGCCCATGTGACACATCTGGCACGTGATCCCTTCCTTGGCGGCTGGGCTGTTTTGCCATTCGCTGAACGCCTCTTCCAGGCGAACACCTTGTGGGTTGATCACGTCGTGACATTCGCCGCAGAATTGCGAGGACTTAATGTATGGGAGTTCGGCCGAGTTGTGCGCGCCGATTTCCGGTCCACCAACTCCGTTGTCGAACGGGCCGTACATACAAACGTCTTCCAACTTGCCCGGCTCAACTGGAAGACGCCCGCTGTTCTTGTAATGCTTCGTACTGCGACGGTGGCAAGCGACACAGGTTACTCCTTCCATCGAAATACGCGATCGATGGACGTTGCGAAGGTTCCCGTTTTCACCGAGTGCGGTCCCAACCGGCGTGTGACATCGAGTGCAGAAGGTACCTTGCGTACCGCTGGTTCGTTCCATTAAGGTCAGATTGAACGCTTCGAACGCCGGGCTGTGCTGAGCGTACGCATGCATCGAACGGGACCACTCTTCGTACTGATTGGGGTGGCACGCTTGGCATTGCTTGGCCGAAGGAAATTCCATCTCCGTCAGCGGTGTGATGTTGCAGTGATCGGGCAGACAGTATTCGAGTGCCCCGTTGGCTATCCAGCGTTTCAGCGATTCTTGCTGACCCGGCGTTAACCACTGCATTTTGTCGGTCGGCATCTCCGGAGTGCGGGGAATGCCAGAGCCAACTGCGGCGTGCTCGTCCCATTCAACGTATAAGAACAGCGCCGAGTCTTCCGGGCTGCCAGGCACCACCAAGCGATCTTCGCCAATCTTGCCATTGATCAGCGCATCGTAACTGGTGAGATCAACCCGATCGGTCCCTGGACGGTGACAGCCGACGCACTTCTGCGTCATCATCATGTAAACGTCAGGCCAATCCTGGTCGTAGGGGTGAGGCTGCGAGATCGTGTGAGGAACGGCTTCGACCTGAGAGGGAGAGACACCAACAAGCCATAACGCCCCGACCAAGCCTAGACCGATGGTCAAGACCGCCAATTGGGAGGTCAATTTCTTCGCTGCTGGCATTCGGGGCTTCCTTCCCGCGCTTAAACTCTCTGATACCGATCCATGTCCAGAGATGAGATGCAGATTGGGGACGCATCCTAATGAAAGGAGTTATCGTCCAGCAATACGAAAGGAGTTAGCTTCCTACCGATTGAGCGGATGTTGCGAATAATCGGAAGTGTCGCATTGCGCGTTTTAAACTACCAAGCCCGAATAGTTCCACGGAATAGAAGGCAAATAGTTCGTGGGAGGGGTCAGGAGTTGCCCGAAAGCTGCTGAACTGCTTCGATCAACGCTTGATCGTTCGCTTTGGTCGCCGATTGCTGAGCAACCCGCTGCATGGCATCGGCAAAGTTGTCTTCACCGGCTGCCCGCAACACGGGGATCTGTGAGATCGCGTGGCGGGTAATCGCAGCATGCACGCTCGCGGCGTCGGTGGAACTGCCTGCTAGCTGCATTGCTTTGTAGTGCCATTCGCCAGCACTGATCGCAAAGCGGGCCGACCAATCTTGGATGATCGTACTGCAAAGGTCGAAGTCGGCGCCGCGAGCGCCTTCGGCCAACGCCAGGCGAAATGCCACGAACTGGCCTGGCGAACCATCAGGCTGCGATTTGGCGGCTTCCAGCAGTTGCTTGGCGATATCGACATGGTCCGAAGCTTCTTTGGCGGAAGCGATACGGGCGTTCCACTTCTTGGCCAAAGCATCCCCTGGGGCAGCAAGGGCCGTATCGCTGGGGATCGCAACGGGCTGATTCGTCGCTGGCTTCATGTCGAGTGGTGCGGTCATTCCCGCGACCAGTTGGGTGATGTCTTCCTGCGGCAGAAAGCCGGTCGCCCACTCTTCTTTCGCACGGTCGACGCCTCCTTCCGGAGTGACCAGAAGGAAGGCACCGATGATCTTCTTGGTTTCGACATTCGCTGGCAGCTCCTCTTCGGCGAGGAACTTCGCCAAACCAGGCGGCATGTCGGCCAGCGTGTAACGTTTGTTCTCCCCGGCCATACGCAGGACCAACCGATTGGCATCCGACTCGACGACGCGCGTCAATGTGCCGTTCACGTCGAGGTCTTCATCGGCGGGCAATTTGGTTAGCCGCTTCGAGACGGCGTCCCAGAACTTGGTGTTCAGATCGACCACTTGCTGCAAACCTGTCAGCTTCGCCTGGTTCTCAGGGGTGAGGGAGGTTGCATCGATTGAACTCAAAGCCTGCTGGGCGGCGGAAGGATTACGATCGACCAACTGTTTGCGGGCCACTTCGACGATTTTGGCGACTTGCGCGGCCGATGTTTCACCACCATTCGCTGGTGCCATATCGGGTGTCGTATCGCTTGACATCTCGTCCGCGCCGTCCGCAGGCATACCCGATGGGGCAGCGGCGACCATCTCGCTGGCCACATATTTCTTTTTGTCCGCTTCCAGGGCCGCCAACGCACCCCCGTCGGCGCCTGCTTTCATCCACAGATCACGGACGTATTCCGCTTCTGCTTTAGGAGACAGCAGCAAGTAAGAGGCTTCGATGCGCTGCTTGGCGGCATCGTCCCCTTTCAAACGGCTGATTGCCAAAGCCCGCTGAAAACCTTCGGGAAGATTGTCGCGCTCGAATGCCTTGTTCTGATTGGCGAAGCGGACGACGATGCGGTTGTCATCGACGACTGTGACCGTGAACTTGGTCGTTCCTACAGTCAATTCCTCCTCTTCGGCGAGTGTTTCAATCCCTTCGTTCAGCGCCTTGTTGAACGCCATCAAGTCTTGGACGAACTGGTCGACTTGCTCGAAGTGGGCCTTTCCCTCGTTGGTTTTGGGCAGCTCGCGGACGTTGTTCAGCGCGATCGAGGCCTTGGCGAAGTCGCGAGCACCGATCCCGGTCCACGCGGTCATGAACGCGGTTTGCAGTTCCGCCTGCTGTTCGGGGGTGGCGGTTGGTTCGGGCGGCTTGTTCATCATGGAAGGCATTTCGTCCATGCCAGCCATGGTTTCGTCTGGGTTGCCAAGGCCCGGGATCGAATTGGCCAACTCGGCCGATGTGGGACGTTTGCCTTGAGGAATGTTGGGTCCGGTTGGCTTTTCTGTTTCGGTCTCGTCCGGTTCTTCGGCGGGTGTTGCTGGCTCCGCCGGTGCGGGATCTTTCGCTTGCGGGACAGGCTGCGGATCTTGATTTTGCTGGGCGACATCCTCAGCGGGCTTCATGAAAAAATAATAGTAGCCACCGCCACCCAAGGCGGTGATCAGGACCAGGGCAAAGCCAGCGTAGGTGGTAAACGCCGAGTTGCGGGCCCGACGCTTGGCCGTGGATGCGGCAGATTGCTTCTTCGATTGAATTAGCGGTTCGCTTGACGAATCGGACGAAGCAACTGGGCTGGTTGGGGCAGCGCTTGGTGTTGCAACCGGCGTTACCGGCTGGGAAACAGGCTGAGCAGCGGCGACCGGTTGCGCGGTTGCCGCCGCGGTTTGACCACTGTAGTAGGCTTGCAGCTGTTGGTCGTAGGCTTGCTTTTGAGCCGGATCGAGCAAACAGTTCTGTGCGAGCTGGATTTCGGAGACGAGTGCTTGTCGGGCAGGCTCGTCCGAAGGAGCCATCGGAATGGAAGCCCGGGCCATCGCGTTTTGCGCAGCGACCATAATCTTGCCGCCGTCCGCTTCATACAGCGGCAGACCAAGCAAGGTATAACAATCGGGCCGGCTCGATACGTTGAGACCCAACCAAGTTTGATAAGGGTTGGTGTTTCCAGTCATTCCTCGACACTCGCAATAGACAACGTTATCTCAAAGGTAGTCGCCACCGGAGACTTGTGCTCGACCAATCAATCGAGGTCTCCTGAAGGTTACGACGAGGAGACAACCGATTTTGTTTCGCAAAACGGATACGGCGGTCATCCTGGGGGGGACTGCGTCGCCAGAGTGGTGTGCAACTCCCCATTGTACTGTCGTTTGGGGAAATCGAAACAGCAAACTCCGATGTTGACGCGACCCATTACCCTGTTCGTTATCAAGTGGAAAACATCAGGAAATCGGTAAAAATGAACGTTGGGAAAATCTATCCCCAATTGGGATTTACGGAAATCGCTAAATGGCTTGAACTCGTCTAACCCCAGGACAGGCAAAACACCCAAAACACCCGGAACTATTGACGAGTGCACTTGAAGGACGCCCCAATGACTCAATATTCGTTCGCAAGATCGATTCCTATCGCAATCTTAGTCTGCTTCGGGGCCGTGATGGCCGCGTGGCTGGGAATCGGACAGCAAAACGCCCAGCAAGAAGCCCCAGACATCCAACAGATGGAAACACTCTACAAACAAGGCAATTTCAAGGAAGCCTATGAGGCGGCCGAGAAACTGTTCTTCGATCCCAAGCAGGATCCGAAAGAGCTTGCCCGCACGATGAACATCCCGGTCCAGTGTCTGCAGCGGCTAGGACGCTACGCCGATGTCGATAACTTCTTGGAGAAGACCGCGGAAGCTCAAAAGGATGAGTGGCGCGTGCTGACGCTGCTGGGCAATCAGTACGCTTCGATCAATCATTGGGGCGTGATCAACGACAACAAGTTCGAGCGTGGGCCGGTTCGTGGTGGTGGGAAGCGCGTCAACAGCTTCCAACGCGATCGCGTACGTGCCTTACAGCTGTATGTCGAAGCGATGAAGCTGGCCGAGAAAGAGCAAGCCGACAAGGATATGGCCGACCTGTACTTCCAGGTTTCGACCTTCTTTCTATACAACAACTTCGGCCGCGGAGCCTGGGAACTGCAATATCTGACCGACATTGCCGAGCTGCCCGATTACGAAGAAGGCTACAGCTACGGTGGCAACAATCAAGGTGCCCCAGTTGATGAAGCTGGAAACCCGATTTTCTATCACCTGCCCGAGTCGTGGGATGCCTCCAAGAACGATGGCGAGCGGATGCGGTGGGCGATGGACCAGGTAGGCAAATACAACGCCGATCGCCTCGACGATACCCAGTTGCAATGGGCCAACTTCCTGC
Source organism: Blastopirellula marina (assembly GCF_002967765.1). Classification (NCBI taxonomy): domain Bacteria; kingdom Pseudomonadati; phylum Planctomycetota; class Planctomycetia; order Pirellulales; family Pirellulaceae; genus Blastopirellula; species Blastopirellula marina. The sequence goes on from NZ_PUHY01000014.1 coordinate 349,102, forward strand.
AATCTCAGTTTGGCGTCAACACGCTGCAGCAATATCAGTGGTTCTTCACCGCTCGAGCGAGTTCGGATGAAGAGGACGCCACGCCGCAGCTTCTGCAATTGGTGACGCTGAAAGAAAACGAAACGATCGCCCGCCTGGCAACCGGAATCAAACGCTTTGAATTACCGGACGAATTCAATCACATTCGTGTCTGGCAGAAGATCATCGCTGATAAAGCAGGTCGTCGGTCGCAAGCTTACGACAACCTGGCCTCGGTGTTCGAGAACCGTCGCCAATATCCCAAGGCAGCCGAAACGTGGCGTGCTGCGATTGCTGACGTGGGCAAAGGGAACAACGAGTATCGCCAGAAGCGACTCGATCAAATTATCGGCAACCTGGGCCAATTTCAGGGAGGCAAAGTGCATGCCGCCGGCCAAGGGGTGACACTGCAATACCTGTTCCGTAACGGAACAGAAGTCGCCCTGACTGCGCATGAAATCAAAGTCGATAAGCTGCTTTCGGACGTGAAGCAGTATCTGAAATCGAACCCCGGTCGAATCGATTATCAAAAGATGCAATTGCAGCAGATCGGCGAGAAGATCTTGTTCCAAGACGATGGCGAAGCATACCTCGGTGGCCAAGTCGCCCAGTGGAATGTGAAGCTGGAACCTCGCCCTGATCATTTCGATCGCCGCATCGATATCAACGCCCCGCTCAACAACGCCGGCGCCTACATGGTGACCGCCAAGATGCAGGATGGCAACATCTGCAAAGTGGTTGTTTGGGTAGCCGACACGGTGATCGTCAGTAAGCAGTTAGACGAAAAGCGTCTTTACTACGTGGCCGACGCGGTGACCGGTAAGCCGATCGAGAAGGCAAATGTCGAATTCTTCGGCTACAAGGTGGAACAGGTCCGCAATCAAAATCGCTACTCGGTGCTGACGAAGGACTTCGCGGAATTCACCAGCCCGGATGGCCAGATCACGCTGGGCGAAAACCAAATGCCCCAGCAGTATCAGTTCCTGGTCATGGCCCGGACCGACGCTGGTCGTCTGGCGTTTCTCGGCTTCCAGCACATCTGGTATCAGCAGCAGCACGATGCCCAATACAACCAGGTTCGAAGCTACGGTATCACCGACCGACCGGTGTATCGCCCGAACCAGACGATGAAGTACAAGTTCTGGACACGGACCTCGAAGTACGATCAAGACAACGTCAGCAATTTTGCCGGGCAAGAGATTCGCGTCGAACTACGCGATCCGCAAGGCAACTCGATGTTCGTCAAAATGATGAAGGCGGACGAGTTTGGTGGCGTCAATGCCGAGTGGGAGATCCCCAGCGATGCCAAGCTCGGCCAGTACCATTTGTTCACCCAATACGGCAGTGTCAACTTTCGCATTGAAGAGTACAAGAAGCCTGAGTTTGAGGTTACCATCGACGCCCCGTCCAAGCCGGTCGAGCTAGGCGAGAAGGTGACGGCCAAGATCAACGCCAAGTACTACTTCGGCTCGCCGGTGACTAACGCCACCGTGAAGTACAAGATCGAACGCTCCGAGTACAACAAGCATTGGTACCCGACCGCTCGCTGGGATTGGTGCTTCGGCAACGGATACTGGTGGTTCGCCTACGACTATCCATGGTACCCAGGCTACGCCAAGTGGGTTGGCTGTATGCGGCCTGCCCCGTTCTGGATTGGTTGGTCGAACAACCCACCTGAGTTGGTCGCCGAACAAGAGGTCGAGATCGGCGAAGATGGCACGATCGAAGTCGAAATCGATACCGCTTTGGCGAAGGCCTTGCATAGCGATTCCGATCATCAGTACACCATCACGGCCGAAGTGCGAGATGCCTCACGACGAACGATCGTCGGTACTGGCAAGGTGTTGGTTGCTCGCGAACCGTTTAAGGTCTACACCTGGGTCGATCGTGGTTATTACAACGTTGGTGACACGATTCACGCCCACTTCCTGGCTCAAACGCTCGATTCGCGCGATGTGGCTGGCAAGGGGTTGCTGAAGCTGTTGAAGATCACCTACGACGAAAACAACCAGCCGATCGAAACCGAGGTCCAGTCTTGGAATATTGATATGACCGGGCAAGGAAGCGTCTCGCAAACGATGGAAGCCTCGGCCGCCGGGCAGTATCGCTTGAGTCTTGAGGTGACCGACAAAGCAGGCCACAAGCAGGAAGGTGGTTACATCTTCACGATTCGTGGGCAAGGCTTCGATGGTTCGCAGTATCGCTTCAACGCGTTGGAACTCATTCCTGATAAAAAGGAATATCAAGCAGGCGACACGGTTCGATTGCAGATCAATACCGATCGCGTTGGTAGCACGGTACTGTTGTTCGTCCGTCCCTCCAACGGCGTTTACTTGCCACCGAAGACGATCCGATTGACCGGCAAGAGCACGGTGTACGACATTGCCGTGCTGAAGAAGGACATGCCAAACTTCTTTGTCGAAGCAGTCACCATCGCCGATGCCGAGGTGCATGACGAGACTAAAGAGATCGTTGTGCCTCCAGAAACGCGGGTGCTCGACTTGCATGTCGAAATGGATGCTTCGGAATACCTGCCAGGCAGCAAAGGGACGATCAAGCTGAAGTTGACTGACGACACGGGCGAACCGTTCGTAGGCTCGACCGTGCTGACGATGTACGACAAGTCAGTCGAATACATCAGTGGCGGCTCGAATGTGCCTGATATTAAAGAGTTCTTCTGGAAGTGGCGTCGTCATCACCACCCCAGTACCGAACATAGCTTGAACCTGTACAGCTACAACTTGACCCCGAAGCGCCAGGTAACACTGAACTTCCTGGGAATCTTTGGAAACAGCGTCGCTGACGAAAACGCTTCGTTCGCCCAAGGGATGGGCCGAGGGGGCGGTTTCGGTGGTGGTATGGGTGGAATGGGAGGCGGCGGCTTTGGCGGTCGTGCTCTGATGTCACGCAGCAGCATGGCTAAGGGAGCGATCATGGAAGGTGCCATGCCCATGGCCGCAGCTCCAGCAGGAGCCGAAATGGCGGACAGCATGGACTTGGCGGCCGACAAGCAAGATGCCGGCGGCATGCCCGACATGGTCGAACCAACGGTTCGCTCGAACTTCGCCGATACCGCCCTGTGGGTTGCTTCCGTCGAAACGAACGTCAAAGGGGAAGCCGAATTGACGCTCGATATGCCGGAGAATCTGACGACTTGGATCGTTCGCAGTTGGGCGATGGGGCAGGGGACCAAGGTCGGATCGGCCGAGACCGAAGTGGTCACGCGGAAGAATCTGATCGTTCGCCTGCAAGCGCCTCGCTACTTTGTGCAAACCGACGAAGTGGTCCTTTCGGCCAACGTGCATAACTATCTGGAAACCGAAAAGACGGCGATGGTCACGCTCGATATTCCTACTAAGTTGATGACCAGCAACACCCCGCTGACCCAAAAGGTGACTGTGCCGGCTGGCGGCGAGGTTCGCGTCGACTGGACCGTAAAGGTCGTCCAGGAAGGGGAAGCGACTATCACGATGAAGGCGCTGACCGATGAAGAATCGGACGCCATGCAGCAAAGTTTCCCCGTGTACGTTCACGGAATGCTGAAGACCGAATCGTGGGCAGGCACCGTTCAGCCAGAAAAAGATTTGCAGTCGTTCCTGATCAACGTGCCTAAAGATCGTCGTCCGAAAGACTCGCGTCTGATCGTCAGGTACTCGCCAAGCCTGGCGGCCTCGATGGTGGAAGCCCTTCCTTACCTGGTTGACTATCCGTATGGCTGCACCGAGCAAACGCTCAACCGCTTCGTGCCGTCGGTCATCACCCGTAAGGTGTTGGGGGAAATGGGAATCGATCTGAAGTCGATCGCTGAACACCAGAATAACCTGAACGCCCAGGAAATCGGTGATCCGGCCGAACGCAATAAAGATTGGAACGCCGACTGGAAGCACACGCTGAAGAATCCGGTGTTCGATGATGCCGAACTCGAGAAGATGGTCAAAGCAGGCGTTCAACGTCTGACCGAGATGCAGAACTCGGACGGCGGTTGGGGCTGGTTCTCTGGCTATAACGAACACAGCTATCCCCACACTACAGCCGTCGTGGTGCGTGGTTTGGAAATCGCCCAGCGTAACGGTGCTGCCGTGGTGCCCGATACGCTCGAGCGTGGTAAGCAGTGGCTGATCAACTACCAGAATCAGGAAGTTCAAAAGCTGCAAAACGCTGACGAAAAGAAGGACCCCTGGAAGTCGCAGGCGAGCAACCTCGATGCGATGGTCTTCGGCGTGCTGGCCGAGATGAAACACGATAATCCTGCGATGCGAGGTTTCCTCTATCGCGATCGAACGAAGCTCTCGGTTTACGCCAACGCAATCTTCGCCCTGGCCCTGCACCAGGTCGGCGACGAGGAGAAGCTGGCCATGGTTCGCCGGAACCTCGATCAATACGTCGTGACCGACGTCGAGAACGAGACCGCCTATCTGAAAATGGCCGAGGACAATTACTGGTGGAACTGGTACGGCGATCCAATCGAAGCAAACGCTTACTATCTGAAGCTGTTGGCGGCGACCGATGCCGAGAACGTGACCGCTCGCCGGATGGTGAAGTACCTGCTCAACAATCGGAAGCATGCGACCTACTGGAAGTCGACTCGCGACACGGCGTTATGCGTCGAAGCGATGGCGGACTACCTGCGGGCGACCGACGAGTTGAACCCGGAGATGACGGTCGAGATCTTTGTTGACGGTCAGAAGAAAGCCGAAACCGAGTTCACCAAGGAAAATCTCTTCATCGTCGACAACACGGTCGAGCTGACCGGGCTGCAAGTGACCGATGGCGAGCATAAGGTCGAGGTTCGCCGAAAAGGGAAGGGCCCGGTCTACTACAGTGCTTACCTGACCAACTTCACCTTGGAAGATTTCATCACCAAGGCAGGCCTGGAAGTGAAAGTCCAGCGTCGCTTCTACCGACTCGATCGGGACGAAGATGCCACCGTGCGAGCGGCTGGCGATCGCGGTCAGGCGCTCAACCAGAAGGTCGAGAAGTACACGCGGACCTTGCTGGAAAACGAGTCGCAGATTACTAGCGGCGATCTCATCGAGATTGACCTCGTAATCGAATCGAAGAATGACTATGAGTACGTCATGTTCGAGGATAAGAAAGCGGCTGGGTTTGAAGCGGTTGATCTGCGAAGTGGCTACAACGGCAACTCGCTGGGAGCCTACATGGAACTCCGCGACGAACGGGTAACCTTCTTCGTCCGGCAGTTGCCACGTGGCAAACATACGCTGACTTATCGACTGCGGGCCGAGATCCCCGGCAAGTTCAGTGCGTTACCCGCCGTCGCTCAGGCGATGTACGCACCCGAACTGGTCGGTAACTCGGACGAAATGAAAATTCAGATCGCCGATCTGCCTGCGAAGGAATAACTGAGACGCAGGAGCTGGTATTAAAAAAGGGGCGTTCCTCGTCGGGAACGCCCCTTTTTCGTCTTCGTAATGGATTGCCAGGCGGGGAATTACGAGGCGTGTGCTAGATGGCCACCTTGTTCTTCCCACTCTTTCGCTCCACCTTCAAAGTCCATGACTTCGGTGAAGCCAGATTCTTCTAGACGCTTGGCTGCCTTGGTGGATGAGTGGCAATCAGCGCTGGCACAGTACAACACCACCGGCTGATTCTTCCCGCCGATGGTTTGTTCGACTCGCTTTTCAAAATCGCTCTTCTCAAGTGGAATGTTGATGGAGCCTGGGATGCGGGTGCTCTCGAAGCTCGCTTCGCTCAGCGTATTGATGAGCGTCAAGCGTTCACCCTGGTTCTGTCGCGTCTTCAATTGATCAGCGTTAATCGATTGCATGATCTACTCCTTCTGTTACAGAACGTGACGTTTACCTTTTGCAAAAGGCCGCAAATCACGTTCCATCGTCGAAGGACGATCACTACTTCGGTTCCCAGTCGGCACCGTTATCGGCAGGCATTTCCTTGTGCCAGGCGAGGATCGTTTTCGTCAAACGCTCGACGATCTCGGGATGGGCATCGGCGACGTTCTTACGCTCGCCACGGTTTTTGTTGAGATTGTAAAGCTGTGGGTCGCTGCCATCGTAGCTGCACAGTAGCTTCCACTTGCCATCTCGCACTGCCAGGTCGGGCAGTTGCTTGCCTTGGATCTCGGGACGATCTGGAGGGCGGCGGAAGCAGATCGGGCCTTCGTGCGACTCGGTCGATTGACCCAAGATCACGCCTGGCAGCGATTGGCCGTCGAAAGTGACATCTTGTGGAGCTTCCACTCCAGCCACTGCCAGTAAGCTCGGCACCAGGTCGTATGCTGCAAAGACCGATTCTTCGTTGGTGGTGCCTGCTTTGTCGGCGGCAATCACACCAGGGCCCCAGACGACCAAAGGGGAGCGAATGCCTCCTTCGTACAGCGTGGTCTTGTGCCCGCGAAATGGACCCGCCGTGCCAGCGCCCAGTTCAGGACCATTGTCCGAGCACATCACGATCAGCGTGTTATTCTTCAGCTTTTCGTCGTTGCGAACGAAGTCGAACAGCGTACCGAGTTGTTCGTCCATCGTTTCCAGCACGCCGAGATACAGATCACGCTTCGAAGCATCACCACGACGTTCCTTAGGCGGGAAAAACGGCGAGTGGACGTCGTCAGGCCACACGTTCACGTAGAACGGTTGATCCTTCGCTTCGGCTTCCTTGATAAACGCGATCGCATCATCCACGAAGCGCTGGGTGACCTGCGAACGCTTCTCCCAGAAGATTTCGCCGCGGCCCAGTTTATCGGAACCGAGCGTCCACAGTTTTGGCTTTTTGCCGTCGTAAGCGTCGAGTTCGGCCAAGACCCGGTCCCCCAAGCCTTCGAAGTTGGTCAGCGAATCGTCGAAGCCGTATTCGGTGATCAGCGGCGCTTCGCCCACATCGCGTTGGCCACCCATGTGCCACTTACCAAAGTGCCCGGTAGCGTAGCCGGCGTTGTGCAGCATGCGAGCCAACATGGGGGCGGACGGATCGAGCCACTGCGCCATGCCTCGCTTATTATTGAGCTCGCGGTGCGCCAGGTAGGAAGAAATCTTCCAGCGCTGCGGATACTGCCCGGTCGAGATCGCGGTCCGCGACGGGGAGCAGATTGGCGAATTCACGTAGAACTGCGTAAAGCGAATCCCTTCGGCGGCCATCCGATCGCAGTTCTCGGTCGTGGCGGCCTCGTTACCGAAGCAGGAGAAGTCGCCCCAGCCCATATCATCGATGAACACAAGAATGATATTGGGACGCTCGGCAGCGGAAACTGGCGAGACAAATAGCCCGAGCAAAAGGAGCAGGCAAGATAATCGAACGACAAGCATGGAGTGTTCCTCGATGGCTAGGTAAAAATCGCTTGGGGGACCGCTCAATCTACCACAGCTTCATCGAAATCCAACGGAAACCTCGATTTGCACCGCATGGAATTCAAGTTCGGGCGCAACCATTTTCAGCCAGCGTGCAAAGATTCTCATGCTTTGCCACATGTTGGGTGGCCGGTTACAGCTTTCGCCAGCGAAAAGAAACCAGTCTTGGGGCCAGCTTATCGTCTGCTTCATGCCACCACTCGTCGAGGCGAATCAGCGTCAAACCGAACTTCTCCGCCGTGGTCAGAAAGTCGGATAGATGATGGACAAAGGCATCGACTTTGTTCGCTACGCCGTTGCGTTGAAACTGCGCCTGGCTGCCCAGATACTGCTTCGCGGGGTGGAGTTCGCTGACGAAAAACTGCCCGCCAGTATCGAGGCAACGTGCGACTTGCTCGAAGATCGGGGCGAGATCGGCAATGTGTTCGAGCACCAGATTGCACGCGACCAGATCGACCGAACCACTCGCAATGGGCCAACGTTTCTGCAGATCGGCCTCGACGAACGTGACATGCGGAAGCACAACTTTTTGTCGAGCTCTTTCCAGCATGCCAGCTGAGAAATCGATGCCGAGCAGATGATCGGCCAGCGAGGCATAAAACAATGAGTTCTTACCCGTGCCACAGCCAATCTCAACGATATGGGGAAAACGTTGACCAGCCAGCGATGCTTGCGTGATTTGCTGATCCAAGTCACGCGTACGATTGACATCTTCGTCGTAGGTTGACGACCAGTTGGAATAGGCGTCGGAAATCGACATGCGGGGGCCTGCTTCGCCGAAAGGTGCAAAAGAGAGCTTTCGGCAGCAGGACAAAGCGAATGCGAGAGAGGTTCGCCTGACTGAGGGTTATTCCGCCATGGCTTCTGACTCGACCTTCATCGTATCGATCGATTCGAAGACCTTGTCGAGACTGTCCTTAAACAGATCGCCGATCAAGAGGTCGGTGATGTCGCCGCGATGATCGGGAAAGCGGCGGACGAACTTGCCGAAATTGAAGCCATCGTAATAGGCACAAACCAGTTTGCGCATCCGCTCCATGCCGACCAGGTAGTCTGCTTCCCAGCCAGCAAGTTGCTCGCGGGACGTGTCTCCCTTCTTCAAGCCTTCGACGATCGCATCGGCGGCAAGCTCCCCCGACTTCAGCGCCAACAGAACGCCAGAAGAGTAGAGTGGATCGAGGAAGCCGAGGGCATCGCCGATCAGCACCCAACCGTTACCGGCGGCTTGCTTCGCCTTGTAAGTGAAGTCCTTGGTAGCGAAGACCTTGGTGATTTGCTCGGCATTTTCGACCCGCATCTTGGCACCGGGGCACTTCTCTAATTCCTCAAAGAAGACTTCTTCGTGGCTGCCACGACCTTTAAAGAGGTAGTCGAAATCGCCGACCACACCAATGCTGACGGTGTCGTCATGCAGGGGAATGTACCAGAACCACCCCTTCTTGTTCTCGACTTGCAGGACGGTTGTTGCGCCTTCGTCGCGGCCAGCATCTCGCTTGCCACCCTTGTAGTAAGTCCAGATCGAACCTTTGTTGAGCGACGGATCAGGCACACGCAGCTTCAACTTGTTCAGGAGCATGGAAGTTTGACCGCTGGCATCGACCACCACATCGGCACGCACTTCACGCTTGTTGCCATCTTCGTCCATGATCTGGACGCCAACCGCTTTGTCGCCTTCGAACAAGACATCGAGAACACGGACACCTTCGTGCGTTTTCACGCCATGCTCTTCCGCATTGCGAAGCATCATCTCGTCGAACTCGCTACGACGGACCTGCCAGGTTTGCGAGCAATCGTGATCTTTGTTGTCGTGGAAGTAGAACGGGGCCGACTGCTTGCCTGTATCGCTGACAAACTGAACGCTGTACTTCTTGATGAAGGGGCTATGCTTCAGCTTGTCGATCATGTTCAGTCGCTTCAGAACCCAGTAAGTTTCCGGGATTAGCGATTCACCGATGTGGAAACGTGGGAACTTCTCACGTTCGAACAGCTCGACTTGAACTCCTTGTTGGGCCAAAAGCGTACCAACGGTCGCCCCGGCCGGGCCTCCTCCGATTACCACCACCTGGGTCTTATTATTGGTATCGATCATGCTTCTTGCCTGTCTGTTCGAGGGAGCTTTCAGAAGGCTCCATAGTTAGTCGTCCACGAGGGACAGATTGGCGACGTCTTCGTGCGGCTCACGCGCTTCCTTCAAGAGCGCAGCCAGCTGACGCAAAGCTTCAGGAGAGAGGTGACCCAGCTGCTTCCGGTGGCACTGTTCGACCTGGGATGAGAGATCGCGAAGAAGTTGCTTTCCCTCCTCGGTAATCGTCACCTCAACCACGCGTCGATTTTCAGGACGCCGTTCTCGTTGCAATAAACCCTTCTGTTCCAGCTTATCCAACAGACGCGTCATGTCGGGTGCACGCGAAATCAAACGCGACCCCAATACGAGGGTTGGCATCGATTCGGGATAAACCGACTTCAGTAAACGCAACGTGTTGTACTGCTGGGCGGAAAGTCCTGCCTTGCTGAAGACTTCCTCCTCAAACGCTTTGAGGCGGTCGTAAGTTCGCCACAAATTGAGGAAGACTTCCTGTTCCAAGGAGTCGAATTTCCGAACTACGGGTTGCGAACGAGCTGTTTCTGGATTTTGAACCATACCCCCAAGATAGGCGTTATTACAATAGACGTCAAGACAACTGTTGTTAAAGATACCGTAACTTAGGACGCAAAGTTAACCAGCAAGTTTGAGAAATGTACAAGCCGAGAAGCGGATTTTGCTGGGGGAGGATTTCCCCTCCAAAATCGAACTACTTCGGTTTCCCCCGTAACTTCCGAGGCCCGTCACGGCCAATGTATCGCGTCCGCTGTTCGGATGAACTTAAATCAGGGGGATATGGGTTTACCGACGGAGGGGAGACGCCCACGTTTGTCTTCGATGATTTTTCAGCGGAAACGGCTCGACTTGCTGCCAGCACATTGGGCTTTTCGTCCTTGTCAGCAGCTTGAGTGCGCTCGGGAGACGAACGAGTCGCATTTGAGACCGTGGGGTGATCGCTTGCCGGGCGAATGGTTGGCTGAATCTGCTTAATCGTCTCCGCAAATTCCTCTCGCTCGCTACTGTTCTTCAACAAAATTTTGAGCATCGCTTGCACCATCCTGGCGGCTTGAAGTCGGACCGAGGTGGTTTCCGTTACGCTGAGTGCGATTTCGGTCGGAAATTGAAGCGCGGCTTGCCAATGCTGCGCGGTGATGCTGATGCCATGCATGATCCAATGCCTTTTCGAGAAAGCGGTTTGAGCGGGCGCACAAGTTCCCCCTGAGGAAACGCTGTGGCGTTTCCCAGGAACCAGGCGTTTTCAATGGTCGAAGCGATTCGCAAGCCGGGTGGATCCAGAGGCCTGACACGCTTTGCGATAATGTGAACGTATGTATACTTGCAAAGTGTTTCAGAGGCAAAGCATTTTTTGGCCTATTTTCTGGCAGTGTGGCAATCTTGCGTGCGATCGGTCGTTCGCGAACGGCACAAAAAAAAACAGGAGACCAAAGATCTCCTGTTCCTTCCAACTTCCACTTTGAGTAGCTCACAACTAAGCCAGGCCCGCCTCGTCCAGGACAGCGGTGAACTCTTCGTACGAATTACGGACCTGCTTCTCGATCGAAGTGCTCGATTCGCGGATCGACTTCATCCCCTCGATTAAGTTGTCGACCATCTGCTCGATCTCCGAGCCGATCTCGCGAACTTGCGAGGCGGAGTGCTGTTGATCGGAAGAAGATCGCTGTAGGAATGCGTTCATCTCGCCGCTCAACGCACAAACCTGGCTGATAACTTCCGCGGTCTCGCTGAGGTCGGTGGAGACTTGGCGGGTATCTTGGCGGATTCGTGAGATGCGGTTGCCGATTTGATCGGTGGACTGCGACGACGCGCGAGCTAACTGCTTCACTTCGGTGGCCACCACGGCGAACCCTTTGCCTGCTTCGCCGGCATGAGCCGCTTCGATGGTGGCATTGAGGGCCAGCAGATTCGTTTGCTCGGCGATCTCACGAACCATGTCGAGGACGCTCTCGATCTCCGTCGAAGACTCATTCAGCTGAGACATCGTCATGCCGCTGCTGTTGGCCGTTGCCTTCCCTTTTTCGGCGAGGGAAGCGGCTTGCTGCATCTGGGTTGAGATATCGGTAAGTGATGTCACCATGCCATCGATCCGGTCGAAGATCTGTTGCACGGAGCCAACGAGACGCTGAGCGTTGGACGAGGAAGTTTCCAGGATGGACTGCAGGCCACTCCGTTGTTGATCGATCTCTTGCAGACTTGTCTCGACTTGCCGTCGATAGTTTGTCATGCCTGATTGAGCCAGCTTCTTCTGTCGCTCGAGCGAGTCAACCGCTGATTTGGTGCGGGCCTGCTCCAGTTCGATCGCGCCGATCAGCCGGTTGAAGGCAAACGCCAGGTCGCCTGCTTCCGTGCCGATTTCGGGTTCGATGCAGAAGCTGCGATCGATCTTGTCCGAGTTCGATGCCTTCTGCATGGCCACGGCCAGGTCGAACAGCGTGCTTTTGGCACCATGCTCTGAAATGTTCAGTCCTTGGATTTCGTCCTCTTCGCTGACGCGGACTGGGGTGAACATTTTCAGGAGGCCAACCACAATGAAGGCAGTTCCGAAGCTCCACGCAAAACAAGCGATTGCCCCGAGCGATTGGATTTGGATTTGGTCAAAGCGTGTTGTGCCTGCTTCGGCCAATAGTTCCGGGCGAATGAACAAACCAACCGCGATGGTTCCCCACACGCCGCAAAAGCCATGTACGGGAACGGCACCGACGACGTCGTCGACCTTGAACCACTTCTCGATGACGATTGAACCGAAGAAGACGACCACGCCACTAACCAGCCCGATTAGCACGGCCCCGGCAGCCGACACACAGGCACAGCCGGCGGTGATACCGACTAAGCCGCCGAGAATTCCGTTGGCCACATCTTCGGGCCGCGGCAATTTGCTGTTTCCAAACATCCAACTGACAAAAGTCGAGCTAATGCCGCCAAAGCCAGCGGCCAGCATGGTGGTCATGGCGATCGGGCCGACATCGGTCGTCGCTTGCAGCGTGCTGCCGCAATTGAAACCGAACCAACCGAACATCAGGATGAACGTTCCCAAGTACATCAAAGGAAGGTTGTGGGCATGAAAGTGATTCGCGGTTCCATCCTGATTGAACTTGCCCAGGCGCGGGCCAATCAGAATGGCCGAGGCCAAAGCCACCCAGCCACCGACGGAGTGCACCACGGTTGAGCCAGCGAAGTCGATGAAGCCGAGGTTCTCGAGCCAGCCAGAGGACTCGCTATGGTAGAGGCTTCCCCAAGCCCAGTGGCCAAAAATCGGGTAGATGACGACCGAGGTCACGAAGGAAATGAATAAGTAGGTCGAGAAGCGAGCCCGCTCGGCGACGGCCCCGGAATCGATCGTCGCGGCCGTACCACAGAAGGTTGCTTGGAAAACGAAGAACACGGCCAACCAGGGAGCATTCTCGAACGACACGCAGAAGTCAGAGGTTCCGATCAAACCGTAAGCCGACACACCAAACATCAAGCCGAAACCGATGAACCAGAAGCCAGCTACTGAAAGGACGAAATCGGCCATGTTCTTAACGGCTACATTGATCGAATTTTTCGCCCGGGCGAGTCCTGACTCCAGGCACATGAATCCGGCTTGCATAAGCATCACCAGTGCCGCGGCAAAAATCACCCAGGCGTAATCGACCATCGAGTGGCCGTCGGTCAGCGTTTCGGCAACGATCGGCGTGGAGGTTGCTGCTCCATCCGCGAAGACCGCTGCCGGGCAAAGAAGGAGGAGAGCGACCGCTCGTGTGAAAGTGTTGCGCTTCTGGCCAGCTACGCAATGCTTCATCATTAACTCACTTATCATCTTGTTCTGAAGGGGGCGGAACCAACACTCGATCGTTCGAAACGACCTGTTTGATGCTTCAAATTTGCGAAACCCTACATTAGCGCAAGTGAAAAAGAGGGGCATTGAATGGCTTTTTTACATCTTTTTAGAACAACCTCCTCGCAGTCCATGCGGAGTGCGGAATCGTGCCTAAACAAGGGGGAGAAAGTCCGCTTTTCGTTTACTCGAAATGGGTTTAAACTCACCATCCGCATAGTGTGACTAGAAAATGATCACGTGCTACTTCCCGTGAGGGGATCCTGGAAGAAATTTGCGCTGGCACATTCCCGGAAACGCAAAAGAGCAAAACCCTACAGTTTTCCGTTGCATGCATCCTCGATCGGGGTATCATGCGGCTGATTGCACGACCACTACGGAAGATGCCCGCTGATTGGGGGCATAACTTACGGAAGGATCAGCAGTGGCTTCGAACCCTGGCGGTATTCGTGGGAAGCAGCCTACGCGTTCGCGACGACGTTCTCAGGCGAAGATCTACCTGGGGGTTTTCTCTTCCCTGTTCGCTATCTTGCTGGGCGTTGTTCTCGGGTTGGGGGCGTTTACGTTCGGATACGGCAAGGGGGCCAGTTACCTCAGCAACGATCCCAAGACCTGCGTCAATTGTCATGTGATGCAGGAGTCGTACGATACCTGGGAGAAGTCGAGCCACCACGGCGTTGCTGTTTGCAATGACTGTCATCTATCGCACGATCCGATCGGCAAATGGGTTACCAAGGCCGATAACGGCTTCTTTCATTCGCTGGCGTTCACCTTCAACGACTACCCCGATCCGCTACGGATCAAGCCGCGGAATCGGAAAGTAACGCAGCACGCTTGTCTCCATTGTCACTCCGACTTTGTCCATAACATGCTTCCCGCGACCGAGCACGAACAGACGATGTCGTGCGTCCATTGCCACAGCGATGTCGGGCACGCGTTGCATTCACGTGTGTATCCCACGCTGGAACCTAATTCACGCTAACTGACGGACCAGAAGCTTCACAGGAATTGGTCATGACTGCTGAGAATACCCCTTCCCAGAAACGCGCTGCCGGAACGAGCTTTTTCGCTCTGGCGGGGCTGATGCTCCTGTTCGCCGTGGTAACCTTCGGCGTTGTCGCGTTGTTGATGAGCATTTACGAACGCAAACACGAGGCGCGAACGCCGTTCGTAAGGGTCGCGGAAGTCGACGAGGTGACGACCGATCCTGAGCCATGGGGGCTGAACTGGCCCGATCAGTACGACTCGTACTTGTTGACCGTCGATAGCGAGGAGTCCGAGTATGGCGGATCCGAAGCACTCACGGCGAGCAAGCTGGAAGAGCATCCGTGGCTCAAACGATTGTACGCCGGCTACGCGTTCAGCATCGATTATCGTGAGGCACGAGGACATGCCTATATGCTGGCCGATCAGGAGGTGACCAAGCGTGTGACCGAACGTAAGCAAGCCGGGGCCTGTTTGCACTGCCATGCTTCCATCATTCCGACCTATCGCCGGTTGGGACTGGAAGAGGAGGGGGACAAGGAAGTCACGGCCGAAGTGTTGGCCGCCGAATTCAACATGCCTGCGGTCATGGCTGGGTTCGAGAAGATGAGCACGATGTCGTATGAGGACGCGCATGCCGAACTGGAGAAAACGCCCGACGGAACGCCCGCTACCGAAGGGAACGCGCACCCGGTGAGCTGCATCGACTGCCACGATCCAGAGACGATGCAAATCCGCGTCACCCGTCCCGGATTCATCAACGGCATCGCCGCCCTGGCCAAAAGTGATGATCCGGTGGTTCACCTTCCGAGCGTCAATCGTTGGCGAGAAGGTAAGCGAGAACGGGACTACGATCCGAATCAAGATGCCTCACGGCAAGAGATGCGGACCTTCGTCTGTGCTCAGTGTCACGTCGAGTACTATTGTGCCAACAAAGAGACGCTTTTCTTCCCCTGGGGAGGCGGCTTGAAGGTGGAAGAGATCGAGAAGACCTACGACGAACACAAGTTCCCGGACGGAAGCGACTTCTACGATTACAAGCATGGCGAAACGGGCGCGCCAGTCTACAAAGCACAGCATCCCGAGTTTGAGCTGTGGAGCCAGGGGATTCACGCGCGCAGCGGCGTCAGCTGTTCGGACTGCCACATGCCGTACGAGCGGAAGGGAGCGATGAAGGTCAGCAGCCACAACGTGCGGAGCCCCATGCTCAGCGTGAACCGTTCCTGTCAGCAGTGCCACAACGTCAACGAGAACGAGTTGAAGTATCGGGTAGAAGGAATCCAAGAGCGAACCAAGGCCCTGATCGACCGAGCCGCGACCGCGATGACCGATATGCTCGATGCGATTCGCGACGCCAAGGCAGCTGGCGCGACCGAAGAGCAGTTGCAGCCGATTTATGCGTTGCAGCGGAAGGGAATGTGGCGTCTCGACTTCATCAGCAGCGAGAATTCAAAGGGATTTCACGCTTCGCAAGAGTCGGCCCGGATTTTGGGCGAGTCGATTGATTACTGTCGCCAAGCCGAAGCCATGGCCTTGAAGCTACGAGCTCCTGAGGCTCCTGAGTCGACCGCCGAAGTCGAAGAGGTGAAAGGCATTACGCCTGACGATAAGGCTCCGAATTAATGCCACAGCAGCGATAGCAAAAATCGGAAACTGGCATTGCCCCAGTTTCTAAAGTTTCGCTATCTTTTTTGACGCATGGCCCGTTCGTATGGGAAACGGGCTGACGTTAACCTGGATCATTCGGACGCCCCGAACGTCGCGGGCAATTGTATTGGACATGTCCCACTCATCGGTTCGCGCTGCACGAGCGTGGTGGCTTCGATGGCTTCCGCCTGGCATGCCGTCTCATCGGTCGATTGTTTGTGATTTGATGGATCTGCATCAGCAGATGCCGACCGTGTCGCAAGCGAAGTCGTTTCAATTGCAGACGCTCAGCGAAGCACGACAAGAATGTCCGCAACGGATTTCGTGGACGCTGCTTTACCTACGTGCGTTCGCGATAGCCGCGCAAGAATTTCCCAACCTGCGCCGCACGCTAATTACATGGCCATGGCGTCATTTGTACGAGCATCCCACGTCGTATGCCAATATGACGGTCTCTCGCGAGGTTGACGGGGAATCGTGGCTATTCTTCGCCCCAATCGAATCTCCCGAGCAGCGATCGCTGGTGGAACTCCAGGGACTGCTTAACCGTTACCAACAAGAACCGGTCGAGGGGGTCTTTAAAAATCAAGTTCGTTTGGCCCGTTATCCGCGTGTGATTCGTCGCGTGTTGTGGTGGCTACGTTTCAACGTCTCGGCCCGCAAACGCATCAAACGACTTGGTACGTTCGCTCTGACAACAGTTGCCGGGCAAGGCGTAACGATTCTCGATCCGAAGGCACCTGTCACATCGACCCTGACGTATGGTCCACTCGACGAATCAGGCAAGTGCGACGTCATCCTGGCGTATGATCATCGCGTGATGGATGGCAAGGAAGTCGCCACGATCCTTAACCGGCTCGAGGAAATCTTAAACGGCCAAATCTTACAAGAGATGCATGAACTGACGGAGCACTTCCATCAGTTGACGTGTGCTGCCCAAACCCAAGCAGCCTAGTCGCGCGCGGCGAGCGGAAGCTGCACGCCCCACTGCTCGTGCAGCCAATCGGGAATCATCAGGAACGCGGCGCGGCTGTGAGCCCAGCGGATCGTTTCTTCCTGCATCGCCACTTTGGTATTCAGGAAATATCGATTCGGATAGATGCCGACTCTTCCAAGGTCCAGTCGATCCGAATCCCAACACGTTTGCACGGTGACGTCGGCGTGGTGTCGCTGATCGGTGTGCCCCTGACAAGCTTCCTGAAGCAAGGTGAACTGCCGATCAGTCAGCTCGAAGAATTCACCACGCAGCTCGGCAGCCAGCTGTGCACCGCGAGGTCCATGCTGGGGATCGTGCCCTTCGCTTTCGCGGCATGCATCATGGAACACCGCAAATAAGCGAACGACGTCGGGATCGGCGTCGGTGGCTTCCGCCAGACGGAACCCGATATCGTGCACGCGAGCCCAATGGGCAATGCCGTGGCAGCCGTCAAGCGGCAAGGCATAGCCTTGTACGATTCGCTCGACCAACGGTCTCATCGCAATCGACATGGCAGACTCCTTTCCCGTCAGGGTTTTTGCCAGACGCGGTTTCCCTGCCGGACAATGTAACGATCGTGGTCGAGTTGACAAATTCACTCGACACGAGCCACTCAAGGAAAGTTCACTGCGACATGTCAGCGGCTGCTCGCCTAGCTCTAGAAATAGCAGAGGTTTGCAGATTCGCCCAGTATTTGGCAAGCAAAGCGTAACTCAAGTTCTTCACGAACTATTTAGATGAACTTCATGATTCGGCGTCGCAAAACGCCTTTAGCTCAGGGCGGAACTGCTCGACTGTTGGCAGGCGAGCGGCGGGATCGCTGGCCAGACAGTTCATGACAAGTGCTTCCAATTGCGACGGCAGCGATATGCCCCAGCGACTGGGAGGAACTGGCGGGATGCCTCGTTCGAGATCGCTTAAAATCGTGTCGGGCGATCCCGTTCTCGGTGGTCGACCGGTGAGTATCGAATAGAGGAGACCCCCCAAACCGTACACGTCGACACTAAAATCGAGCGGGGTGTTGGTTAGTTGTTCTGGTGCCAGGTAGGCCAAGGTACCACCGCGGATTGTATTGGTATTCAAGGTTTGGCTACGCAGCGAAGCGAGGCCAAAATCGGCGACGTACACGGCGTTCTGTCGCGAGATCAAGATGTTGGCAGGCTTCAAGTCACCATGCAGCACGTTGCCGTGATGTGCCGCGCTGATTGCGCCGGCCACGTTGTTCACGATGCGGACGGCTTCCGCCACAGGGAGAGGAGCCCGATCGACCTTTTGCTGAAGGTTTTCACCGTCCACCCAGTCCATAACTAGGAAGTAGCCGCCGCCAGGGTATTGGCCAAGTCCATGCACGCCAACAATGCTGGGATGGCAAACCTTGGCCATTATCTGGGCCTCACTGACGAACTGCCGCACCGCCCATCGGTCTCGCTGATGACGTTTGTGTAGCGATTTGATGGCAACAGTTCGATTGCGTCGGAGTTCAACCGCTCGGTACACCTTACCAAAGCCGCCGCTGCCAACGTGCTACTTCAGCATGTAGTCTTGCCACAAGAGGATCGCGTTATCTTGGATTGCCCTTTCGTCTTGTGGATGGAGACGTCGCTTCAGAGTCTCCCGAAAGATTTGCAGCCAACGACGGAGGGTACGCGCCGACTTGTCGCTGGTTTCAGCGATTTCTTCCACTGTTTTGCCGGCAAGTATTTGTGAGATTACTTCGCGAGCATCAGGCGGCATCGCTTGCAGGGCAACCTCGATTTCTTCCAGTAATGCTTCAACTTCGCCCGGTTGGGGATCATGCTGCGAAACGGGATGATCGGTGGTCACTTCCCGTGCGACGGAACGTTTACTGGCCGTGTGCCGCTCGACTTGCCGGCCCAGCTTGTTGAGTGAAATTGCCGCCAATAGCCGCCACAAGTCGCCCGGCTTCTCGAGCGTGAAATGATCGTCCTGTGCTTTCAGGAAGAAGCTCCGAAACGCGGACTGCGCGACGTCTTCGGGATCGATCCGTGTGCGAAGTGATTTCGATAGCCGCCGCCGAATCAAAGGCAGAAGCCGAGTCAGGTAACGATAGAAAATCTCTGCGGCCGCATCGGGATCGGCAGCGACAAACCGCTGGAGCAACTGCTGAGAGTTCTCGACGGAGTGAGCTGCTGGGTCGGTCATGGGAAATCTCAAAAAGTTTTGCCTTCGCGTGGCCAAACAGAAGCGGAAATCGAATCAACCCATTAGGCGAGATAGATCGATCTCGCCCTGGTTAGACACCCGCGATGGAGAAAAGTTCTCATGACTCACGTCGTCACCGGCCTCTGCGATGGCTGCAAGTATACCGATTGCGTCACGGTTTGCCCCTGCGAATGCTTCCATGAAGGGGAACGCATGTTGTTTATCGATCCTGAATTATGCATCGATTGCGGGGCGTGTATCCCGGAATGCCCGGTCGACGCAATCTATCTCGATGAAGATGTGCCGCCGGAATGGGAATCGTATGTAAAGCTGAATGCCGAGATGGTCGAGCAAACGCCCGTAATCTTGGTAAAAAAATCGCCGCTGGCAGACAACGAACGATAGCGACTCGATGCGAAGCCTCTGCACGCTAAACCCGGTTCGTATTGGGGGATACGAACCGGTCGCGTTGTGGATGAGACTGTAGCGATTGGTCGGCACCGGTTCGTTTTGTAGCGGTTGCAGGGGAAAGAGCAGATTTTCATTCATGAAAGTTGTGTAAAGAAGCAAACTGGCAATTCAGATGCCCTACGTTTCATTGTCATTTCGCCCAACGGGGTGCAATGGGAAAGACGTTGAATAGGGGCAAGTCATGAAGAAGTCGGTGGTTGGTTCGTTCATCCAGCGGATGAACTCGTTACGTATTAGCACGAAGCTTATTGGCGGTTTTGTCGTCATCTTTCTCCTGACTTCGTTCGCTTGTTACCTGGGGTACTCGGGGCTGAGTAACTTGGAAGCCGAGATGGGATACATCGCGGCTGACAAGCAAATCTATAGCGACGCGCAAAACATCAAGAATTTGATGCTGCAACATCGCCGGTACGAAAAGGACTTGTTCCTCAATATTGGGAATCCCGAGAAACAAGTCGAAAAGTACTTGCCAAAGCTGAAAGAGAAGCAGGCCGAAATCCAAGTCTTACTGCAAAGCATGCAGCAAACCATCAGCGAGGATCCTCGTTTCGCGCCAGAGGTCAAAGACGTAGCTGGTGCGCTGGTCCAATTACATAATCAATACATGCAAGGCGTATTGTCGGTTGCCGACAAAGCGATCGCCGACACCGATTGGACGCCTCAAGCGGCGAACCAAGCGATGGAGCCGTTCAAAGAGCCGATTCACGAGTTGGAATCAGGCATCGATCTTGTCGCCGACGCCACGACCGAACTGTTCAAACAGCGGATCGAATCATCTGAAGAAGTTGCCGCTCGTTCCCGTGTGGCGATGGTATCCGGAGCCGTGTTGGCTTTGGTCCCATGTCCTTTCATTGTGATGCTGGTCGTCGGTCCCTTGCGGAAGGTTTCGCGGCTACTGGCCGAGATCGCGAAGGCCGAAGGAGACCTGACTCGCCGGCTGCCGGTCGAACGAAACGATGAAATCGGCGAGCTGTCGACTTGGTTCAACAAGTTTGTCGATCAAATGCAAGCGGTCATGATTCGCGTCGGCGAGAATGCCTTGGTTTTGGTTGATTCTTCATCCGAACTTTCTGGCACCGCCGAAGAGCTTTCTGAGCATGCCGACAATACCACCAGCCGATCGGCGTTCGTCGTTTCGGAAGCGGAGCAAATGGTTAGTCGGATGTCGATTGCCTCGAAGTCGACCCAGTCGATGCAAATGAACATCGCTTCGGTGGCCAGCGCGATTGAAGAACTTGCGACATGTATTAACGAGATTTCTGGCAATACCGAACAAGCCTCGGTCGTTGCAGGCGAAGCTGCCCGGGAACTTGAGGAAAGCAATGCGAGCATTGTCGAGCTAGGGAGTGCGGCCCAAGAGATCAATCGCGTGATTGAAACGATTGAAGACATTGCCGAGCAAACCAACTTGTTGGCCCTGAACGCGACCATCGAAGCGGCCCGAGCGGGCGAGGCTGGCAAAGGTTTCAGCATTGTGGCAAACGAAGTGAAAGAGCTCGCACGTCAGGCAGCCTCGGCCACCGATGGAATTCGTGCTCGGATCGATGCCATTCAATTGGCGACGCAAAAGACGACTCGTTCGATCAACGATGTCGGTCAGCACATTGCGAAGGTGAATGATGTCTCGACGATGATCGCGGCGGCGATTCAAGAGCAGAATGCAACGACCCAGTCGATTGCCGATCATATCAACCAAACGACGACTGCCGTCAGCGAAATTAGCGATGGTGTGACCAAGTCGGCTGAGGCTAGCGAAGGAATTCGCAGCAGTATGCACGCCGTCGATCTTGCCGCGCAGCAGACTGCCAGTGGAGCAACTTGCACCCGCCGTTCTGGGGCGGACGTCCAGCGGATCGCCGACGACTTGAACACGCTGCTGGCTCAGTTCCGCGTGTCGTAAGCTCTCCATTCAAGAAACGACGAACACAAATAGGGGCACCGCAATTAAATTGCGGTGCCCCTATTTCATTGGTGAATTACGGCAACCAACGTGATAGAACCTAAGGGTGCATTCTTGAACGGGAGGATCAATGATGGAAGAAGAATTGCTTGCAAGCCAATCGAAACGTTCTTGGTTCCAGTTCAGCGTCCGTACGTTGCTGCTTTTGATGACGCTGGTCTGTGTTTACCTGGCGGGTCATTTTGGCAAAGGCTTCTCAGACCCTAGCCAACTGGAGGGGACTTGGAATGCGACATTGCCGCTCGGCCACGAGCGAGATGTTAAGTTGACTTATCTCGAGGAGAATCGATTTCTGTTGTTATCGCGGGGTTCGGTGTTCGACGGTATCTATTTGCGGGAAGGCGATCGACTGGTAGTTAAGGAGCCAGAAGATATGCGGATGAAGGGGCTCGTTTGGAAATGGCAAGGCGAAAGAATCACCTTGATCTCGGAGCCCGCCGGAAATCCAACCGGATCGAGTTACTTGGGCACGACCCTGGTTCGCGCTGTCGAAGAGAAAACAGATGGTTCTTAGGACATCGCCATCGCGGTTCCCAACCAAGTTTCCTGTACGACAGATCGGAAACGTTTTTTTTTCTTAAACGCCCGGTAAACGGCCTGAATGTTGCTCAATCACCTCTCGTGAGAAGTTCGCCGAGAGAATTGATTCGGAAAGTGCAGGCAACTCGCCTACAATGAACCGAATAGGAAGTAGCTCATCTCGCGAAACCTCTGTTCCCACGGAGACAGGTCGACCTAACCACGGAGTTCCAATCACCGAGTTTGGTCCGGAGATTTTCAGGCGATGTCCGAGCAACCGACAAATTCATCGGCGAACCAAGCCGAAGCGACACGTCACGCAGAGGATGTCGATGCGCGCTTGGGGATGGTCGCTGCGGCGGCTGGCTGGTTGAAACTCGCTTCTATTTGGAACATGCCAGCGTGGCTGATCAGTCTTTTGATTCATTCACTGGGCGTGACTGCGCTGGTGATGGCCACCCTTGCCCCGCTTCCTCCTTCCAAAGTGTTGAATCTGACGGCAACCGACGAACCGGTTGCGGAAGAACTGGTCGAGATGGAATTGGAACTTGAGCCAGAACTGGAGGAGATGGATTTTCAAGCCGCGGCCCCGCAGCTGCTATCGGAATCGTTTGAGACACCTGAGATCGAGCTCGATCCGAATGTGCTGGGCGAGGCAATCCCGGCTGACGAAATGCTGGAAGCGGACCAAGTCGATTTTGCCGGGATGGATCCTGAAGGTTTAATGAGCGAAATCTCTGGGCTGGGTGATGGCATTGGCAATGCCGCTAAGTTTTTTGGTACCGGTGCCACAGGCAAGCGAATCTGCTTCCTGGTCGATAATTCAATCAGCATGTCGGGCGGTCGAATGGAGACAGCGCTCATTGAATTAGAGAAGGCAGTTCGCAAGCTGTCGCCGACGCAAGAGTTTTACATCATCTTCTACAGCGACACGGCCTATCCTCTGTTCTATCCCGATACAGCGGACGAGATGATCGACGCCACCGGCGAGAACAAAGAGAAAGTTCGCGAGTGGCTCAAGACGATCCACATCTGCAATTTCACCAATGGCCGAGAGGCGATTCGGTTAGCGCTGGAGATGAAGCCTGACTTGATCTATATCTTAGGCGACGGCGGTTTTACGGACGCGGCCGATTACGCGTTGATCTCGACGCCAACGCCGGGGGTTACTATCTACACGTTGGGTATGCACGTAAAAGCCTCGGACGCGCGGCGATTTGCCGCGATTGCTGAGAAACATGGCGGTTCGTACCGGGACGTCGGCATCACGCCGCAAGGTGTGGAACAACTGCGAAGAAACGGTCCGATCCCGAATCATAAGAGGCGAGAAGGGATCTGGGGCATTAAATTGCCGTAGCTTAAGACGGCTCGATTTCCTTCAGCAATGCCTCGGCTTCGCGGATGTCTTGCGGTGGCAGCTTCTCTAGCTCAAGCGCGGCTTGTAATGCCTGCTTCGCTTCGGCTGGCTTGCCTTGTCGCAATAAGACTTCTCCTTGATGGCGTAACCCAACGGCGTGCTGCTCGGAATTCGCGTCGGCGATATCGATTCCCTTTTGGAAATCGGCGAGTGCTTCGTTCCACTTCTGCATCACTTTGTAGGTGATTCCGCGATATAGGTAGACTTCGGACTGCTCCTCAGCATCCTCGTATTCGAGTGTAAGTGTCTTTTCATGCTGGGATATCGCTTCGTCAAATCGCCCCAGGTAAGCCAGGGCCACTCCGTAATAGAAGAACGATTCCGCATAATCGCTGTCTTCGATGTGCTCTTCGGCGAGCGCGATTTCGGTCGACTCGATTACTTTCTCGAACTGTCTGAGATGGTAGTAGCAAGTCGCAATGTTACAGTGACACCGAGCGAACCAACCGTCAGGGCCTTGGTTGTGCTCAAGAGCAACACCGAAGCGGGCGATCGCCTCCTTGAAGCGATGCTGCCGTTGGTAGTCGATCGCCGAATTGATGATCGTTTTTGCCTTGAGAATCGGGTCGGCCGCTTCATGGGCGATCACCTTTTGGTAGGTCGCCTCCGAGTTCTCGTAGTCCTTGGCCTTACCGTAGGTATGCGCGAGGGAGTAGAGGTAGTCCGCCTCGTCCTCGCCAACAACATCCTCGCGGGCGACAAGCTGCTGGTACTCGGCGATCGCCAAGTCGTAACGTTCAAGGCGATCGTGTGAGATCGCGTGGGCGTACATTGCCAGGATAATGTAAGCCGTCGAAGCCTCCTCCGAGTTCAACACTTGGGAGTAATATTGCTGGGCCTGTTCGTACTTCTTCAACGCGTAATAGGCATTACCCAACGCGTAGGTTGATTCGGCGATCGTTTCTCCATCGATCCCCTCGACGGTCATTGCTGCCTCGTAGTCGGCGATCGCGGCGTCGTATTGACCCAGGTCACTGTAGATCGAAGCTCGCTCCTCGTGCAGACTGTTTCGCATGTAGGGAGAGATCTCGTCGAAGGCTAACCCGCGAGTGTAGGCATCGATGGCCGCGTCCCAGTCTTTCTCCCGGACGTGTGCCTGGCCTTCGAACCAGCAGATACGTGCGCGGTGGTTGTTCGGAATATCTTCCGCCTCGGCGGCCCGCTTCAGGTACGTGAGCGCTGTAGAAGCCTCACCTTGTTGTAAACAAATCTCGCCGTAGCAAGTCAGGGAATAGGCACGCTGCCAGTCGCTCGCTTCGGCGTCGGTGAATACCTTTTCAAAATCAGCTTGAGCTTCATCGAGTAGATTCAGTCGATTTCGATTAATCCCGCGACGATTCAAGGCGTTCAGCCGCATTCCGTTCGAGATGTCCGATATCTCCAGCAGCTTGGTTTGCGTCTCGATTGCCTCTTCCAAATTGTCGGAGTCAGCCAGGGCCAGTGATTTGTACCACAGGGCATCCGGCACCAAGATACTTGCCGAGGCTTCTGGGAGGTCGTCCATGGCCAAGACGGCATCGAAGTCTTCGATTGCTTCGGCATAGCGTCCAGCCATAGCCAGGGTCGAACCTCGATCGACCAGGGCATCGCCGCGCTGATACGGGGTAAGCACCTCGCATGCCAGCACGATGGCAAAGTCCTCCAAGGCTTCCTCGAATTGTTCGCGCTGTTTGAGGGAATAACCACGTCGCGCGCGGGCTCGAATTTTGAACAGCTCAACCCGCGGATCAAGCGGGTCGTATCGCAGATCGATCAGCTTGGTTAAGTCGGCCAGTTCTTCGTCGATGCGATCCCAACGACCAAATACGCAAGCGCGTTCAAACAGGGCCCGGGCCATCGTCCATGGATCGAGCCCTTCCATTCGCAAAATCGCTGAGAAATCACGGACGGCTTCATCCAAGCGATCGACATGGTTGTAGAGATGCCCCCGCCAATAGTACGCTTCCGAGCGATCGAAGTTGTTTGCCTCCGGCATGCGGATGATGGTGGTATAATTGAGGATCGCATCTTCTGGCCGATCCATGCGATCGAGTGCCACCGAGTACGAATGCAACGCTTCGATCCGCTGGGCATGCGGGACGTCGTCTTGGGAAAGGAGCCAAGTTAAAAGTTGCTCGGTCTCCTCGAAACGCGACTGCGAATTGAATGCACGAGCGAGGCGGATCTTGGCGTCGTACCGAACGTGTTCCGGCGCACCTTGCACCTCGTAGGCGGCGTTGTAGTGGACGGCTTCGTTTTCGGCATCTTCTAACTCGCCATAACTGTAGCCGAGCTGGATATGAGCACGGGCCACCAGTTCGGCAGGTGCCGCGGATAGCTGTGTTAACGCGAGCAAATCGTCTCGTTCTCGCGCCAAGTCCTGAAGATTCCAAAACGCGCGTGCTCGATTGTAAAGCGTCTCGGCGTGTTCCTCTTCTGATTCCTGGCCGGATTCGATCAGCGCCGTAAAATCCGCGACGGCTAAATCGTTCTTATCAGCGATCAGATAAGCATAGCCGCGGTCGAACAACGCCAGATTTCGCGCTTTCGCGTCGATATCAGGATCGGCGAGAATCTTGGTTTGCTTCTCAATTTCCCCTTCTTGAGATTGCGTTTGGTGAAAATTAATCGCCAAGTCGGCCAGAGCGCCGAGCCCTTTTCTTGCAGGTCGATCCATGAGTGCACATCAATTTAGGTCTAAGGTACTAGCGAGTTCCGCTCGCAGGGGGGTGATCGGACCGATTATAGACCGAGTGGAAACTTCGACTCTAGGCAAGGCTAGGAAAAAAAGTTGCCTAGTCGCGTTATGGAGCGAACTGATGTTGCAAATGTTCGCAGCTGATCACCTTTTCGATTAGATCTTGCGGTACGTAGAAATAATGATTCGACGCTTCGTAACCAATACGTGAATCCGCAGCGACAACCGGGTAGAGGCGAACCGCTGACTCGATCTCTTGCGATAATTCTCGTTGCACTTTTTCCTGCCACTGCTGTTTCTCCTCCGGCGTTGTGGCGTTGGCCAACTTGTCGCGAGCAAGGATGTAGCGGGCTTGTTGGGCGACACTGGCAAAATGCAACTGCGCCGCGCGGGCCACGCTTAAGTCATCGGCGGCAAAACCTTGTTTATCGGCCGGAGCAGCCTTCGCGGCGGCTTCCAAGTGGAAGCATCCTTGTGCAAAGCCATCGGCGATCTTCTGAAACTGCGCTGCGTAAACTTCGGGCGGGAAAGGTGAACTCCAACGATTCAGCCCGTCGTAGGGGAAGCAGACCATGCCGGGAGAATAACCGGTCGGCTTGGCGTACAGCAGATTCGCTGGGCCAATATGTTGCGGACCGGTATACATGCCAGAACTGCTGTACGGGTACTCGGCGTAACCATCGCTGAAGTGTTGCCAGGCTTGCTTCGCCTCGGCGGCGCCTGCTTCGCCGTAGGTGCTTTTCGCCAGCATATCTAGTGCTTGATCGACGGTCAGGCCGGGGTTTTCGGCGAATAGGCGGGCCAACTCCAAGTTGGGTGAAGGGTAACCACCCAGCGACCAGCTGAGCATTTGCCCGTCGAGGTTCGCTTCAGCGAGGTTTGCATTATGCTGCGCGATCAGGTTCATCACGGGCACGTACGGTACGGCGGCGATTTCCCACGTGATGTTGAACTGCACTTTGGCCAGCGTATGTAATCCATGCTGCTGCGCAACTTGCCAATGCTTCGTCGCGCGGGGGCCAGGACCGACGGCGGAAATCGAGTATTCACCGATCACCGCTTTCACGCCGCCCCGTTCGATTGGCAGTTTCCACTCGCTGACCGACATCAACCAAATGGACTTGGGCAATTTAGCCACGGTATCACTGGCATCGCCATGCCGCGCCCATCCCCAGTCCCAGGCGATTACTTTGGCATCGGGTGCCGAGCGATGAACACCTTCCGCGATCGCTTCGTTGATTTCGACCAGAATGTCCGAGGGGGCACGGTCTTTACAATGGACGCAAGCTGATTGCGTGAACTTCGAACTGCAGTTGGTTAAATTCTCGGAGGCGGTAATCGTGAACACACCTCCCAGATTCGGCACACGCTCGAAGATGTAGGCAAGGCTATCACTGACCCATCCTCGAACTTTCGGATGACTGGTGCACATCGCGAAGTAGGGAACCGGCGAGCCTGGATCAGGCACACCTTTCATCGCTGGGCGGTTCGCAAAGAACGATTCCGGCATTGCACGCGGTTCGTTCATGTAAAGATAGACGTCGATTCCGTACTTCTTGGCACGCTCGACCATTTTCTCAAGGTTCTTCAAGCGTTCGCGATGCCCCTCGCCGAACTCCGGGAAGTCAGCCGAAGGGGGAGCCAGATCTCGCAGCACGACGTGCAGCCAAACTCCGTTTACACCACGTTGTTGCAGGCGAGCCAACAACCCATCGGGAAATGGATCGAGCTTTGGATCACTCAGCGGATCGCCGAACATCGCGAAGTACGAGTAGATAAATCTTGGATGCTCGGGATCGTACTTCGGAGGCGGGCTTTTCTCCGAAGCGGGATCGATCTGGCTCAACTCCTCGATGAAATGAAACCGCTGCTCTTCTGGTTGCTTGAGCTGTTCGCCGAAGTATCGGTCAACGGTTTGCTTGATCTCGGCGGCGCGCGCTTTGGCCGTGGAAGTGGGTTCGGTGTAGCGAACCGGCGGGCAATTGGGTTTCATGTTGCCGAGCTTGATCAACAGAAAGTCATCCTCGCGGAGGCGATGCGCGAATTGTTCTTCGTCGATTTGCAGCAGCTTGAGAAGCTGTTCATACGGCAGCAAGTGCCAGTTGCGGCGGACCAGAGTAATGTAACCACGCGATTCCATTTCGGACGCGACCTGCGGATCGGCTGGCAGGCCCATCGACGTAGCGATCTGCTGGATATTCTCAGGCGTTGTCTCTAGGACATCGGCGAGACGCTCCGCCGAGACGAGGCTCCAGTTCCGCCAGACCACCGCGTGCAGCGCATCGGGGAAATGATCAATAGGGACCGGCGGCTTGCTGGAAACAACTGGCAGACCATCCGCATGGACCGGACCAAATGCCAGGAAGCAGCCAAGCAGCAATAGAACGATTCGCGTGTGCGTCATGGTGTGAACTTTATGGGAGGGAAGTGAATCTGGCGGGTGGCCTATCTTCCCGTGAATTGCGCAGTAAGTCAACGTTTTGCCACTTACGGAGGGAAGCCACAATCGCATGGCACTCGTACTTGTGTGAAGTTTTCGCGCCGCTTTGAGGAAGCGAACTGTGAACTGAGTTTCGAACGTCCTTGCTGGTTGACGCCGCACGGGCGGCTACCTAGAAAGAGACACATCCAATACCTACAACTTCAATCTTCGGATTAGGCGTAACATGATCCAGCGACGTTGGTTCCTTGGCGCAGTTTTCAGTTTAGTTGCTGTTTCCTTCGTTTCCGCCGAGGAAAAGCCGTTTCACATTCAAGCCCATCGCGGGGCTGGGATCGCCAAGCCAGAGAACACCCTGGAAGCATTTGAGTACACCTGGAGCATCGGAGTCACGCCAGAAGCTGACTTGCGAACGACTTCGGATGGCGAAATCGTGTGCTTCCACGATGCGAACCTGGCCCGCGTGGTCAGCAATGTGAGCGATGCGGAAAAGAAGGCGTCCGTCGAGAAGCTGCCAGCGGAAGATGTGTTGCAACTGGAAGTGGGCTCGTTCCGCGGCAAGGAGTTCGCAGGTCAGAAGGTACCGACGCTCGAGTCGATTTTTGCTGCCATGAAGGGTCGGCCTGAGCGGCTGCTGTATCTTGATATCAAGACGGCCGATCAAGATCAGTTGGTACAGCTGATCGACAAGTACGGCGTCACATCGCAGGTGATTTACACCACGACGCATCCCGAATTGATTCGAGAGTGGAAGAAGCGTGTGCCTGGCTCGCTGACACTGCTTTGGAACGGGGGAAGCGAAGAGAGCTTGACCAAGAAGTTGGCCGATGTGCGGGCTGCTGACTTCGAAGGTATCACGCACCTGCAAATTCACGTGCGGGTGGGCGATTTGAACAGCGAAGATCCTTTCACTCCCTCCACCAAGTTCCTGAAGCAGGTTGGTCAGGAACTGAAGGAGAAAGGCATTGTGTTTCAGGTGCTGCCCTGGGAATGCCAGGACCAAGCGGCATATGGGCGACTCTTGGAACTGGGCGTCGAGTCATTTGCGACCGATTATCCGGAAGTTACCGTCGCCGCCGTGAAAGAGTTCCGCGGCAAACAGTGACTACTTCGACGACTTCTTGGTAAGCGCCTTCTCGATCACAGCGCTTACCTGATCGGCAAGGGCTTGCGAACCTTTGTCGGTAAAGTGAACATTCTTCGGCCGCTGCAGTTCGGCCAGACGCGGCTCGCAGAACGCGAACAAATCGTCGACATCGATGTTGTGTGCCTGCATGATCTTTAGGGCGGCGGCATTGTACTTCGGCGGCGATTCTGGCTCGCGCAGTACGCCACTGGTTCCTTCGGGAACGGGCGTCGTGGTGGCGAAGATGAGTGTCGCCCCGGTCGCTTCCAGCTTCTTGACGATCTGTTCTAAGTTGGCAGCGTATTGTTCGACATTTGCCTGAACGGGATCGTCGGCGTTTTTCGAGACTTTATTCCCACCCGGTTCGGTGACATGTTTCAAGTCGTGCAGTCCCCAGTTGAAGTGAATTACGTCCCATTTGCGATCGCCCAGCCAGCGATCGATGGACTCGACACCTTTCGTCGTGCCAGAACAATTCTCGGGCTTGGAGCCGTCGGCCGTGTGGGGGCGAAAGACGTTCGCCTTGCCTTCCAACGCCTTACGAACTTGTAGCGTGTAGCCGATCGAAATGGAATCGCCAAGGATCAACACGTTGGGGAGGGAAGGATCTGGATCAATCGCCCAAACCCCTTTCTTTTCTTCGGCCAGAGCAGGGGAGGAGGCGAACAAGACCAGAGCGGTGGCCGTCAACAGAAGCTTGTGCATGGGCTGTCTCGGAAGCAGTGTTGGTGGGAGAGTGAAAGGAGATGCTTCGATCTTAAACGAACGCAACGAGGAATTCACGTCAAAAATCGTCGACTCGAAATCCAACAGGGTGTCCGTTTCGTCTCTGTCGGAAATGCACCGTAAGCCAAGGACGTGAGGATGAAAGAAGCAGCAGAGCAGGCATCTAGCCAAGACCATGGTTCAAGTCGATTGGGCCGGTGGTGGTGGCTGGCGATTGCCGTGATCTGGGCCGCTTCGATCTTTGTGACCTCGTGCTACGTGATTCGGCCGCACGAGTTCTTCGCCCTGGTCGAGGATTGGGGGCTGATCGATACAGCGAAGATGGCAGAGTTTCGCATCTTTTGGGGAATCTGGTGGTTCACAATCGTCAAAGGCTGGCACTTCACCGAATTTGCCTTGCTAACGTTGTTCCTGGCTTGGGGAACCAAGGCATGTTTCCCCAAGTCGGGGCAGTGGAGCATTTTGGTGGCGATGCTACTTGGCTTCATGTATGCTGCAGGCGACGAGTGGCATCAGACGTTCATACCAGATCGTCATGGTAACGTCACTGACGTGTTGATCGATTCGCTGGGCGTGCTGACGACGACCGTGATTCTGATTGTGAGATCACGAAGGAGATCTGCCGAGGAGGGAGCAGCGTCTTCGATCTCCCTGCCCAACCAGGTTAGATGATGAAAATTGGCTCAACGAAGGTTTGCCCAGAATTGTCTTTTTTGATGTCTGCTCACGCAAGCTGAACAAGAGCAAGCGTGTCGCCGAAAACTCTGGAGCTTCCGTTGGTCGCCCCTATTCGTTCGGCAATGCAAACCTCATCGAACATCGGCCGTCCGTATCTGTGCGAAGACTCACAAACCGTTGACGGGCCCCTTCATCTACAAGAGACTCCAGCGCCATTCACTAGCCGGTCGCCCGGGCATCGCTACTTTAAGGCCGTCATGGATTCCAGAACAGGCAGTTGAGCTGTAAAGCGACCTTCCAACGAAGCGATGACTTAGACGGAACAGCTTTCGTTTAACAGACGAATGTAGTCCAAATCGGCAGTTGGTCGGTCAGTGACGCCGCTGGGAATCGAACCCACTAAGAAGCTCCTTCGCTGCAGCGTTAACAGGAGAGACAACCTTGCCGGAATCAGGTTCGCGTGTGATTAACGATTTTCGCGCGGCACTCGATCGGGAAGGTCACCGAGATTGGCTGGCTTGGGCGTCGTCCGCCGGACTTCATGAATACCTCGCCAACTGCTTTCACTGAGCGTCATGTTGATCACATAAGTTTCGCCGAGGACGAGTCCCGTGATTTTGAATTCGCCGTTCTCGTTGGTCGTCGTCTTGCCGCCCCAAGCCGTTCGCCAAGGGGCATTGTCGTCGCCGACAGGAACCTTGCGTCCCCACACAATCTCGCGATTAGCCAGAGGGATGCGGGTGACATGATCAATCAGGCGACCTTCCGCCGATCCTACCGGCTTGAGAGGAATCACTACTTCATCCACTTCGGGGCCTATCTCGAGCATTCCGGCCAACTGGCCATCTTCCGATTCGGCGAAAAGCACGGTTCGGCGCAGTTGGCGGGTTCCGGCAAATTTACCATTCTCGTCCGCTTCGAGTTTTAAGTCGCCAACACTGAGTGAGGCCCGATAAATGCCGTGGACCGTGACGTTGGGGACAGGTCGTGGCGGATCCCCGGTCACCACTTTGCCGGAAAAGGGACCGGTCTCTTTACGTGGGGCATGGAGATCAAAATGCACCTCGGGCTGGGCAAAGACTTCCAGCTCTTGCCACTCCAGTGGCGACGGACCGATAAGGAAATACTTGCCCGGTCCGACGAAAAACTCGTACTTGCCATCTTGGTCGGTGGTCGCGTGAAGATAATGATACGGTGAGCTGAAATGCAGGCCATTGCCTGGGTTGGGGCGAATCTCGCTGGGAAACTCCGACGAGTTGCGGGCTTCTTGGCGTAAACGAATTTGTTCGTCGGCTATGGGTGTGGCTTCGGGGCCGACGGTTAATCGCCCCGATAGATGTGTGGCGGGACGCACGGCGATGGTCAGGTTTTCTATCGGCTTTTCGGGCAGCGTGATGATCCCTTCTAAAAGGGGCGCTGCCCACTTCTCGCTGCGGATCGCGAATGAATAAAGGTGATCGGGGGCGAGCATCAATTCAAACTTGCCATCGCTGTCGGTCTTCGTTTGGTGACGCTGATTGTTCACGTTGGAAGTCCCCGATCCAATGGCCGCGACGGTTACTCCGGCAATTGGATTGCCTTGTTCGTCACGAACCTGGCCGGTGGCAGGGATCAGTCGATCGACCTGAACGGTCAAGACTTCGCCCGCTTGCTTCTCCGTATCGAACTCGATGCGGGTATGCGTCAAATCTTTCGATGAGGGCCAAAACACGAATGTGTATGGTTTCCAATTAGGAATCCCACGAAACGTGGCGATGCCCTGCGAGTTGGTCGATTCCATAAAGAGATGCGGGGCGAACGAAAGGTTGAAGCTATCGGGTTCACCCGGCTTGTTGAACAGCCAGGGATACAACTTACCGCCAACCACTGGATTGTCTTGATAGTCGACCAGTCGAACCTGAATCGTCTGGGCAGGAGCTAATTGAAACGACACCGGAGGGCTCTTCAGCCAATCGGCCTGATGCGTTTTATCGCGGGGGCTGGTGACGATGCGATAATCGAATCCAACTTGTGGTTTCAAGGCATATAGAATGTTGGGTATCCGGCTTTCCGGCCAACGTAGCGTCGCACGCCCTTCTTCATTGGTAACCGTTGTTGTCACCGGATGACTCGCGATCATCCCCCCGACGATCACCTCCACTTCCGGTTCGCCGGCAGCGTTGAAGACTTCGACCGGCAGCTCGGTGCACGCTTCGAGTGAGATGGTAATCGGGTCGTCGGGTGACGGTGGGGCGTCGTACCGTGAAGTGAACAGCCCCATCCGATTCCCGGAAAAATCGTTCGCCACGATCCCCAAATGATTCAGGCGGTTTTCCTCAACGCGAACTGTGAATTTCCCCTCGGCATCGGTCACCGTCTGATCGACATCTTTATAGGCCATGCTTCGCACGGTGATGTTGGCGACCGGTTGGTTTTGCTTGTCCAGCACCTGGCCAGATAGCGAAACGCGCGGTTGTTCTGCAGCGGCAACAACCGGCAAACATGCCGCCAGCCAAGCGACCAGTGTGACAAACTGGTTTCGAGAAAAACCGATGACGAAATCCATCCGACGCTCGTTCAGAGAGGGGGAACAAGTAGCCCGCGCAGATAGCAGTATACCGATGGAACAAGTCCGAAGCGAGGAAATCGTCATCGTGCCGAGATGCTCACGCGGCGCGCAAGTTTCGCTATTGCTGTTGGGGGCTTTTCAGATCGATTTCCAAATCCTTTGATGTCTCGACTTGAAACGATTTCTTGGCGAGATCGGGCCAGATGGAAATCTCGTACGAGCCAGGGCCGACAAGAAACTCGTAATAGCCTCCTTCGTTGGTCGATGTTTGGTACTGAGTGAACGGCGCCGCATCCGATTCGAGCCGATCGGGATTGGGTAGTGCGTCGGCTGGCAGTTCATCAAGGCCACGCCCAACTCGTTTCAAGCTGATACTTCGGTTTGCGACCGGCTTGTTGTCAGATTCATTCATCACGCGGCCATAGACGCGTGTCGTCGGACAGGCCTCGATAAGTAAATCGGAGATGGGAGTATCGGGCTGAACGATGATGCCGTCGACGAGCGGCGATACCCAGTTCTCTCCTGCGGCGGCGAGAGCATAGTGACGATTGGGTGGCAGGTTTAGCTCGAATTCTCCACGTTCGTTGGTGGTTGCCGTCATCGATACGCTGTCATAGCCGTAACCCACGCCCGATGCTTGAATGGACAGGTTCGAGCCTGCTGCGCCGCTCGGGTAGGATGCTCGACCGGATACTTTGACGAGTCGCTCGAGTTCCACCCGCATAAGGCCGTTGGGATGATCCTGCGGAACGAATTGAATCGGCGGAGTATAAAAACCGGTCCCTTTGGAGTAAAAGGTGATCTTATCGGTTTTCCATTTTGGGAAGCCAAAGAAGACAGCAAAACCTTCCGCGTCGCTCGTCGCTTGAAAGAGGGTTGGTGCCGGTTTGAAACCGAACGGATAACGTTCGTCCGGTTTGACGATTAGCCAAGGTTTGACTTCAATCCCTTCGATCGGGTTGGCATCGCTGTCGACGAACTGCAATTGGAGCGTCTGTGATTCGGCAAACTTCAAGGTGATAGGGGCCTTATTGAGCCAGTCAGCGACTTCGGTCTTATCGAAGTCGGAAAAGACCGTGCGGTATTCAAAACCGACATTCGGTTTAAAGGCATAGAGCATTCGCGGCGGTTCGTTTTTCGGCCAACGCAATGTTGCTTTCCCATCGAAGTTGGTTTTCGTCGACATGATCGGCTGCGAATTCGCATCCGGCCACCGACCAAACAAGGCACAAACATCGGCGGCACCAACCGGATCTCCTTTGGCATCCAGGACGACAACCGGCATCTCCGTGGTTGGTTCGAGTGTGATGGTCAGATGCTTACCAGGAAACGTCGCGACAAAGAAATCTTTGATAGCAATTCCCATACGCTTCCCTTGTGCGTCTTCCGCAAGGATGGCTTTGTCATGGAAGCCCATTGCATCGAAGGTAAGCTCGAACCGCCCGTTGGCATCGGTTTTCGTCTCAAAGAATTCACCTCTCGCTAAACATCGCACAGCAACATCCGCCACTGGCTGATTC
Source organism: Blastopirellula marina (assembly GCF_002967765.1). Lineage (NCBI taxonomy): Bacteria > Pseudomonadati > Planctomycetota > Planctomycetia > Pirellulales > Pirellulaceae > Blastopirellula > Blastopirellula marina. The sequence continues at coordinate 384,212 of NZ_PUHY01000014.1, forward strand.
TGCTGGTCAACGACGAGTCCCTTAACTGGACGGTTTTGAAAGCCAATTTCTGGCTGCTGAGAACGACCGACCGTGACGCCGGAAAGAACAACGAGCAAAGCAAGGGCAAGAATCCGGTACACGGCTTGACTCCCTTCAATTTCAAAATGCCAGAATGCTTGTCGATTACCTTTCACTCGCTAACAAGAGGGAAGGTACGGAAAGCAATATAGAAGTGCTGACAGTGGGAAGCGAGTGTTTTCTGGCCGAAGTGCATCATCAGATGCTTTGTTGCTGATGTCGCGCCAGCACTATCGGAAGCGGCGTGACGCGCCCTTCACGTTTTGTGTGCGGTACTGGCCAGGGGTCTGGCCGAGTTCTCGTTTGAAGACCACGCTCATATATTCCGGGTGATCGTAGCCTGAGAGGCCGGCGATGCGTTCTAAGGGGAGATCGGTTTCGCGGAGGAGTTGCTTCACGCGTTTGAGCTGCACGTTGCGGATTTCGGATTGTGGACTGCGGCCGATAAACTTACGGAAGCGGCGTTCGAGGATGCTCCGCGAGACCGGCACGTGTTGCAGCACGTCGACCACAGAGATCCCGTCGCATGCATGTTGGCGAATGTACTTCACCGCGGAGGCGACCAGCGGATCTTCAATCGCCAGGACGTCGGTCGATTGACGGGTGACGATGCCAAGCGGTTCAACCAGCTTGCTCATCTGCGTCGGTTGTTCCCCTTTCATCAGGCGATCGAGCAGGGCGGCTGCTTCAAAGCCGATTCGCTGCGGATTGGGCATTACGCTGGAAAGAGGCGGATCGCACAATTCACAGACCAGTTCGTCGTTGTCGACACCCACCACGGCGACTTCTTCCGGCACGGCTTGATTGATACGACGGCATGCGTCGAGTACGTGCTGGCCGCGCATATCATTGCAGGCCATAATCCCGATGGGGCGCGGCAGTTCGCGGAGCCAATCACACAGCTGAGCTTGCTGTTGCTCCCACGTCAGGGCCGAAGACGAATCCCAAGGTCCTTCCAGCAATTCGACCTGGCTTCCAGATTTCTCGATTGCTTCTTTGAAGCCCTGATATCTACGGGTTGACCAGTTGTGGCCGCTGAAACCGCAGAAAGCGAAATAGCGGAATCCACGTTCTAAAAGGTGTGCCGCCCCCATGCGTCCCACCGCTTCGTGATCGGTACCAATGTGCGGAAGACCTTGGTCACCGTAGATATCGGTCAAGTCGACGGTGGGAATGTTCCAGGCCTTTAGCTGTTCCGCCAAGCTGGGGGTCGTACTACGCGTGATGATACCGTCCCCGTCCCAGTTTTCTAGCCATGCTGGGGGGCGATATGCCAGCTCACGGAGATCGACAAACATCGACCAGGGCTCGTTCGCAACCACGTAACGATTGATTCCACGAAGAACTTCGCGCCCGTAAACAAGCGAAGTCTCAACGATGAGCATGACTCGACGGCGTTGCATGGAAAAGAGGCTCAGTACAAGATGAGGTTGGTTGCTGAAAGGAAAGCCTATTATGAGACGAAACGATTCTCAAAAGCAATCACATGTCAAACGGTGGATCATTTTTTTCCAGAAATTCTTTTCGCAGTTTTGCGTCGTCTGGATGGTGATATTTCTAGGGGAAAACTGCTTCAGGCTCGTCGCGATTGAAACACTTTGCTGTCACAAAACGCATTCTCGTTTGCGATAAGAAAAGGCTCTCAAAAGGTTTTCGGGAAATCTCATTGATTCCCCCAGGCTTCAGCGCAAAAATAGATAGGATGATGCACTAAAGCTTCTCTGAAATAACGTGAAGTCTCTCAGGACGATGTTCTGTGAGAGATGGACCTGCCTGTTCACTTCCTGCCTTAAGTTGTTGCATATGTTCTATTTATCTGTCGCGAAGCGGTCTCTGATCATCGTCTGCGCCTGCATGGCTTCAGCGACGTTTGTGGGGACTGGTCTGGCTCAGGACGAGTCGCAATCGACGGTTAAGTTCAACCGGGACGTTAAGCCGATCCTGGCGAAGAAGTGCTTTTCTTGTCACGGCCCAGCCGACCAGGAGGGTAGTCTGCGACTCGACGAGCGCGAGGTCGCGACGGGGGAAGCGGATTCGGGCGAAATTGCGATTGTTCCCGGCAGCCCGGAGGAAAGCGAACTCATTCGGCGAATTACCTCGCATGACGAATTCGAGAAGATGCCCCCCGAAGGGGATGCTGTTAGCGCAGAAGACGTGGAAGTTCTTAAAACTTGGATCCGTGAAGGGGCCAAGTACCAAGGTCACTGGGCATTCGAGCCGCTGACCCACCCAACCCCGCCGAAAGTGAAGCATGAAGGTTGGGTAAAGAATGACATCGACAACTTCATTCTGGCACGCCTGGAAGATGCCGGGCTTGAACCCAATCCACAGGCCTCGAAGCGAACGCTCATTCGTCGGGCCTACTACAACCTGACCGGTCTGCCGCCAACGAAGGAAGACATTGAAGCCTTCGAGGCGGATGAATCGCCTGACGCATACAGTAAGTTGATCGACAAGCTGCTGGCTTCGGATCATTACGGCGAAAAGTGGGGCCGGCACTGGCTCGACTTGGTTCGTTTCGCGGAGACGAATAGCTACGAGCGCGATGGCGTGAAGCCGAACGCTTGGAAGTATCGCGATTACGTCATCCGGGCGTTCAACGAAAATAAGCCGTACGATCAATTCGTCATCGAGCAGCTCGCTGGCGACGAGATTGAGTCGCCGACACCGGAGACGATCATCGCGACTGGTTACTATCGACTCGGTCTGTGGGACGACGAACCGGCAGATCCGCTACTGCACGTTTACGATCAGTACGACGATCTGGTCGCCACCACCGGTAAGGCCTTCCTGGGTATCACGGTGAATTGCGCACGGTGCCACGATCATAAAATTGACCCAATCTCCCAGGCCAATTACTACGAGTTCCTTTCGTTCTTCCGCGGAATGAAGCCATACGGTACGCGAGGAGATGTTTCTTATAGCCAGAAAGAGATTTCCTCGCCCGAGGTGATTTCCGCTCACGAGAACTATCAGAAAGAACTGCAAGCCGTGGAAGGACGTCTCAACGAGATCGTCGCCTCGGCGATTGGTAAGCTGCCAGCCGAAGAACGTAAGGCTATTCGTAAGGAACGCAACCGAGATCGTCGTCGCGAAATGGTCGATTCCAAAATTGCGGAACTCGTGCCAAACGATGCTTCGGAATACGACGCCCTTAAGCGGGAGCTGGCCGGAATCAAGGACCGCGAGAAGTACCTGCCCGCTCGTGAGTTCGCCATGGCGATCAACAAGAGCGACAAAGTTCCTCCAGAAACCACCATCATGATGCGTGGTAACCCGCACGTCCCGGGCGACGTCGTTGAACCGGGCTTCCCGAAGTTCTTCAACGCTCCTCGACCAACGATCCCGACTCCGTCGGAAGAGCAAGAAACCTCGGGTCGCCGCCTGGTGCTGGCTAAGTGGATTGCTTCAGAAGAAAACTTGATGACGGCTCGCGTCATGGTGAATCGCCTCTGGCAGTTCCAGTTCGGTCGCGGGATCGTCCGTTCTTCGAGCAACTTCGGCCAACTCGGAACGCCACCGACCCATCCCGAACTGCTGGACTGGTTGGCAAATGAGTTTGTCGCGAGCGGTTGGGACATCAAGCACATGCAAAAGCTGATGATGACTTCGGCGACCTATCAGATGTCGTCGGGCGGTCAGGAGAAGGGGCTCGCCCAAGATCCTGGAAACGATCTGATGTGGCGTTTCAACACGCGTCGTCTAACGGCGGAAGAAGTTCGCGACTCGATCTTGGCCGTCAACGGTCGTCTGAACGAAAAAATGTTCGGTCACGGTTTCTATCCGAAAATCTCGGACGAAGTCATGGCGGGTCAGTCGAAGCCGGGCGACGGTTGGGGCAATTCGTCCTACGAAGAACAGGCCCGTCGAGCAATTTACATCCACGTGAAGCGATCGCTGCTGACGCCGATTTTGTCGAGCTTCGACTTCCCTGAGACGGACGCCGCGTGCGAAGAACGTTTCGTCACAACGCAGCCCGCCCAAGCGTTGGGCATGATCAATGGGGCCTTCGCTAACCAGCAAGCGGAAGAGCTTGCCAAGCGGGTCCGCGAGACCGGTGCCACTGCAATGGAAGATCAAGTTCGCGAAGCGGTTCAATTCGCTTTGGCTCGTGAAGCACAGGAAAGCGACGTCAAGATAGCGATGTCGCTGATCAACGACCTCAAGAAAGACCACGGATTGGATGACAATCGGGCATTCGATTTGTACTGCCTGATGCTGATCAACTTGAATGAATTTTTCTTCCTGGACTAGACGCGGCAGTTGCCTTGTCGATTGTCGGGTTTTTGTTTCAGTGAAAGAATACATAACGGAAGGAAGGTAGAGATGTCCGACTCCAATCAGCCCAAGCCAACGTACTGTGGCCGCACGCGACGTGAATTCCTGTGGGATGCCGGCGCGAAGTTCCCCGGTGTTGCGTTGACCTACATGATGGCTCAGGACGGCTTCTTGGCGAATCAAGCAGTCGCCGCCGACGGCGTCAGCAACTTCGACAATCCATTGGCTGCCCGTCAGCCGATGTTTGAAGGCAAAGCCAAGAACGTAATCTTCCTGTTCATGTACGGCGGTCCAAGCCATGTCGACACATTCGACTACAAGCCAAAACTGTACGGCTTGGATGGCAAGACGGTGCCCGTGAAGACCAAGGGACGTGGCGGTGAGAAGAACGAAGGTCGCGTCGTGGGTCCGAAGTGGAACTTCAAGCAGTACGGCCAGTCGGGCCAATGGGTCTCGGATCTGTTCCCGCATTTGGCAACTTGCGTGGATGACATCGCCTTCTTGAAGTCGTGTCAGGCCGACTCTCCGATTCATGGTTCGGCCATGTTGATGATGAACTCGGGGCGTATTCTCAGCGGCTACCCAACCATGGGCTCGTGGGTCACCTACGGCTTAGGAACGGTCAACCAGAATCTGCCAGGTTACGTGGTGATGCTCGATCCGACCGGTGGTCCGATCAGTGGTGCGAAAAACTGGACGTGCGGTTTCATGCCGGCCAACTACCAGGGAACGATCTTTCGCAGCAAGGGAGCTCCGATCATCGACCTGGCCACGCCAGACGGTATGACGCGTGCCGCACAGCGCCGGTTGTTGGATGCGATGAAGGATGCCAACCAAGAGCATTTCGCTGCCCGGCAGGACAACACGGAACTTTCGGCGCGGATCCACAGCTACGAGTTAGCCTACCGCATGCAGCAGCACGCACCGGAAGCGGTCGACCTGGCGACTGAAACGGAAGAAACCAAATCGCTGTACGGTATCGATAATCCAGAAACCGAAGAGTTCGGCCGTCGCTGCTTGCTGGCTCGTCGCTTGGTCGAACGGGGCGTTCGTTTCGTCCAGCTTTACTCCGGTGGTCACCACAACGATGCCAACTGGGATGCGCACGGCGACTTGGAAAAGAACCACAACTATCACGCTGGTCGTACCGACAAGCCAATCGCCGGTCTGATCCAGGACCTGAAGCGAAAAGGGATGCTGGATGACACGCTGATCGTCTGGGGTGGCGAGTTCGGCCGTCAGCCAACCGCTGAGTACGAAAAGGGTACCGGTCGCGACCACAACTCGTACGGTTTCACCATGTGGATGGCCGGCGGTGGTATCAAGGGTGGTGTGTCGTACGGTGCGACTGATGAACTGGGGGCCGAAGCGGTTGAAAACCCACTACACGTGAGTCGCTTGCACGCCACGATGCTGAATCAGCTCGGCCTTGATCCGAATGCACTGAGCTACTTCTACAGTGGTCTTGATCAGAAACTGGTCGGTGTCGAACACGTCGAACCGATCCACGAGATCATCGCGTAATCCACGATTTCGCATACCACAACTAGCGAACTTTAATGCACCTTCTGGTCGGACTAGAAGGTGCATTTTTATGCGCAATGTACGGGTCGCGTGCTTTTCTAAAAGGAGTAGAATGACGAAAAGACACCCCTAGTGTGTTCACAACTAACCCTGCGATGAGGTGGCCACCATGAGCAAGATCGATTTAAAAGGACTGGGAATCGAAGTTGAAGATGTTCGTCGGAATATGCCACCTTGCGTTCTCTATGAAGAGGCAATTCGTGACGAAGACGACGCCGCCATCGCCGATTCTGGTGCCCTGCTAGCCTACAGTGGTGCGAAAACGGGCCGTTCTCCTAAGGACAAACGGGTTGTCGAGTGCGACCAATCGAAGGACGATGTCTGGTGGGGACCGATCAATATTCCGATCGAAGACCAGATCTACCGCATCAATCTCGAGCGGGCCAAGGACTACCTGAACACGCGTAAAAAGCTGTACGTGATCGATGCCTTCGCAGGCTGGGATCCGAAGTACCGATTGAAGATTCGCGTGATCTGCTCGCGACCGTATCACGCGTTGTTTATGTACACGATGCTGATTCGTCCAACCCAGGCCGAACTGGCGGCGTTTGGCGAGCCTGACGTGGTGATCTACAACGCGGGCCGCTTCCCAGCCAACCGTCACACGCCTGGGATGACCTCGAAGACGAGCGTCGACGTCAACCTGGAAGACCGCGAAATGGTGATCCTGGGGACGGAATACGCCGGCGAAATGAAGAAGGGCGTCTTCACGATGATGAACTACTACATGCCGAAGCAGGGAGTCCTGTCGATGCATTGTAGTGCGACCTGTGCCCCCGATTCCGACCGAAGCAGCATCTTGTTCGGGCTTTCTGGAACGGGCAAAACGACTCTCTCGGCCGATCCCAATCGCCTGCTGATTGGCGACGACGAGCATTGCTGGAGCGACGACGGAATCTTCAACATCGAAGGTGGTTGCTACGCCAAAGCAATCGACCTGACGCCAGATAACGAGCCAGAGATCTTCCAGGCATTGCGTTTTGGGGCGGTGCTGGAGAATGTGGTTTACGACCAGGAAGATCACCACGTCGACTTCCACGATACCAGCATCACGCAAAATACACGTGGTGCTTATCCGATCGAATTCATTCGTAATGCGAAAATTCCGTGTATCGCTGGACATCCAAGTGATGTGATCTTCCTCACCTGCGACGCATTCGGAGTATTGCCGCCTGTTAGCAAGCTGACGCCTGCCCAAGCGATGTATCACTTCATCAGCGGATATACGGCCAAGATTGCAGGCACGGAAATGGGCGTGACCGAACCGCAAGCGACCTTCAGTCCTTGCTTTGGTGGTCCGTTCCTCGTCTGGCATCCTGGCAAATATGCCGAGCTGCTTGCTGAGAAGCTCGAGAAGCACAACGCCAACGTGTGGCTGGTGAATACTGGCTGGACGGGAGGTGCCTACGGCGACGGAACGCGGATCAAATTGAAGTTCACCCGAGCGATCGTCGATGCGATTCACGACGGAAACCTGGCTTCTGCACCGACCGAGGCTGACCCGGTGTTTGGTTTCGAGGTGGTAACCGAATGCCCCGATGTGCCGGCTGAGATCCTGGTTCCCAAGCAAACCTGGAAAGATGCCGACGCGTATCACAAGACCGCTTCGATGCTGGCGTCACTATTTACTGAGAATTTCCAGAAGTACGCATCGGGCGTTTCCGAGGAAGTTCGTCAGTCAGGCCCAGTCGCGAAATCAGCTACGACCGGGTGATTCTCAACCCGATTCCGATTATGCTCAGAAGTCGGCCTGCGCGGATTGGTACGCGCAGGCTTCCCGCCTTGAGCTAAATTCAATCGGAGTCGAGAGGCCGTGATCACTCGAACTTACCTCTTTCTCGCCGTAATAGTCGCCGCTACGACACTCGCCCCTCAAGCGGCCAATGCCGCTGAGGAATCTAAGCGACCTAACTTTGTCTTCTTTCTCGTCGACGATTTGGGCTGGGCCGATCTCTCCTGTTTCGGCAGCACATATCACGAATCGCCCAACATCGACGCGCTGGCCGCCAGCGGCATGCAGTTCAATCAAGCCTACGCCGCTTGCCCCGTTTGTTCGCCGACGCGGGCTTCGATTCTAACTGGTCGCCACCCCGTGCGTGTCGATATTACCGACTGGATCCCTGGTAATCGCGGAATCGGCAAGTTCTTAACAGTTCAAGATCGAGACAATCTGGCCCTCGATGAAGTCACCATTGCGGAAGTTTTGAAAGGGGCAGGGTACCAGACTTTCTTCGCCGGCAAATGGCATCTCGGGGACGAGGGGCATTACCCAACCGATCAAGGCTTCGACTTCAACATTGGCGGCAATCATGCTGGCTCGCCTCCCGGTGGCTACTATGCACCTTGGAAGAACCCGACCCTCGAAGCCAAAGAAGATGGCGAGTATCTGACCGAACGATTGACCCACGAATCGATTCACTTCCTCGAAACACGCGATCAGGCCAAGCCGTTCTTTTTGTATCTTTCGTACTACAACGTTCACTCGCCTATCACGCCGTACAAAAAGCGGGTCGAACACTTCCGTGAAAAAGCGGAAGCGACGATCGAAGGGAAGACACCAACCATCGTCGAGCATCACGGTGTCTCTCGTGCTCGACAGGACGACCCAGCGTACGCCTCGATGATTGCGGCCGTCGATCAAAGTGTGGGAGATGTACTCGCGAAGATCGATGAGTTGAAACTACAAGACAACACCGTCGTCTGTTTCTTCTCCGACAATGGGGGACTCTGCACGCTAAGACGTCCAGGGCCGACCAGCAATCTGCCTCTGCGAAGCGGCAAAGGTTGGCTGTATGAAGGAGGGGTCCGCAGTCCGATGATTGTGCGGGCTCCTGGTATAACGAAGCCAGGCACCGTTTCCGAGGCCGCGGTCGTCAGCACTGACTTCTTTCCGACGATGCTCGAACTAGCCGGCTTACCACTGCAACCAAAGTTGCACGCTGACGGTCAATCGTTGGTGTCCCTACTTAGCGGGGAAGGGGAGCAAGCGGAACGCACCCTCTATTGGCACTATCCACACTATCATGGATCGACCTGGACTCCGGGCGCTTCGATCCGTGATGGGGATTGGAAGCTGATCGAGTTCTACGAGTACGACGAAGTGGAACTGTATAACCTGGCGGACGATCCTGGCGAGCAGAACGATCTGAGCCAGTCACAACCGGAAAAGACCTCCCAACTTCGCGAGAAGCTACATGCTTGGCAAAAAGAGATGAACGCGAAGATGCCTCAACCCAATCCAGAATACAAACCTGCTGCAAAATAGGCGGTTTCCCTGGTTTGTGAAGACTGCTAGCTGGGCTACAATCGAGCCCCAACATCCCTCCAATCCGCTTATTGATACGCAAAAACGCTTAAGGAACCTGGTTAATGCTGAATTCCAAGGTCATCGGTTTATCGGTGATGATGTTCCTCCAATTCTTTGTTTGGGGGGCGTGGTATGTGACGGTCGGTAACTTTATGAAAGCGAACGGAATGGTGGACCAGATTAGCTGGGCCTACACCGTTGCACCGATCGCTGCGATCATCTCGCCGTTCTTTCTGGGATTCATCGCCGACCGTTACTTCGCATCGGAACGTGTGCTGGGTTCGTTGCATCTGTTGGGTGCCGTCGCGATGCTCGCTGCTCCGTTCACGGCAACAATCAGCCCGACCGCATTTATCTTGACGCTTTTGGTTCACGTGCTTTGTTACATGCCAACGCTTGGGCTAACGAACACCTTGGCGTTTCACAACATTGACGATCAAGAGACACAGTTCCCGATCATTCGCGTGTTCGGAACAATCGGTTGGATCGTGGCTAACTTGACCGTCAGTGCTGTATTCGGAGCTGACGATACGGCGACGCAGTTCTATATCACGAGCGTAGCTGGCGTGGCGTTGGGTATCTTCAGCTTCTTCCTGCCGCACACGCCTCCTCCCTCTGCCGGCAAGGCGGTTACGTTCCGCGAGATCGTGGGCGCCGATACGTTGTCGATGATGAAAGAGCCTTCGTTCTTCATCTTTATCCTGGGATCGTTCCTGATTTGTATTCCGTTAGCAGCCTACTACGCATTCGCGCCAGTCTTCGTCGGACATGTTGGTTTCGATAAGCCAGGTAGCTGGATGTCGATGGGCCAAGGTTCGGAGATCATCTTCATGCTGTTGATGCCACTGTTCTTCGCTCGCTTGGGCGTGAAGTGGATGTTGTTTGTTGGCATGGCGGCTTGGGTGCTGCGATATGGTTTCTTTGCAGCTGCCGAAGGAATGGACGGCTCCCTGCCGTACGGTTTGGTCATCGGTGGTATCTTGCTGCACGGTATCTGCTACGACTTCTTCTTCGTGACCGGGTTTATCTATACGGACAAGAAGTGCACGAAAGAAACTCGCGGTCAGGCACAAGGATTCCTGGTTCTTGTGACACAGGGGCTTGGTCTGGGGATTGGTGCACAGATCATGGGCTGGTTGTTCAGTTCGCTCACCGAAGTGAACCCAGCGACTGAGGAATCGGTTACCAACTGGCAAATGCTTTGGTTGATTCCTTGTATCGCGTCGGGCATCGTCATGCTGGTGTTCGGACTGCTATTCAACGACAAGGTCGATACCGACGAAGAAGAGACTGGCTACGGAACGGACGAGGCTCCGGCCAACGAACCGTCCCACTAAGCTGTTTTCTCGCTCGAATTAAACAGAAAAGACGCCGTCCAATGGAATCTGGGCGGCGTTTTTCATGCGCTGTGGTGGAATTCAATCTTAGATAAGTGCTTGCAAATAAGCACTTTAGACACACATTGAGAAAAATTTGGAAGAATTGCCCGGTTTTTCTAAAGCTCGCAATTTGACACCAGATGGATCTGACATAGGTTTCAGGTGTCAAGGCAAGTGCATCGCACACAACCTTGATGGCAACAGGATTAAGTTGCCAGTCATTACTCGTCTCATCTGGAACTCATCAAAACCTTTTTGGGAATCGAGCTCCCGGTGTGCGGGCAATGGCCTGCCGCCAATGTCCCCCGACAAAGGCAAACTGGTCGCGAGGCCAGGACGCAAAGCTTAGGACCACTTCACGGTGGTAGCCGAGCTGCCGAAGGGTTGACCCTGAGCGATGTTCGCTCACTTCCTGATGGCTGTGTATGGGACTGAGGCATTACTTAGAGGACCACATTCAACCGAGTTTCGCAGGCCGGCGTAATGGATTCGCTGAGGTTGAACAGTGGTAGTAAGCATCCTTTAGTATTGTGCCGCTTTTAGGCAACGTTGGAGAAAACTCATGCAAGGTCTCATCCAAAAAGTACAGAATTTCCTGGTATCGGAAGACGGTCCAACCGCGGTTGAATACGCCGTGATGTTGGCTCTGATCGTCATCGTATGTTTGACCGCTATTCAGGCGATCGGTACCCAGGCGAACGCTACGTTCACCAAGATTGGCACCGACATGCAGACCGCCAATACGACCGGTGGCGCGCTCTAAGCCGCCCCATCCACCAACGCGTGTGCCACGTTTGGCTCACGCGTTTTTCTGCGTAAACATCTTGGAAAGCCCCGGGGCACCCCAACACGGGGGCCAGCGGGGCTTTTCTTTTGGTTTAGATCGATTGTGGCGGGAATAACGAAACACAGCGCTTTGGCAACCTATTCCCTTTAGGCAGAAACTCGGGAAAAAGCGGTCATGGTCGGCCGCACGGCTGCTTTAAGTGAGCTACTGTTTGATGCCGGATTTTTTGCAGTGCAGAAGGTCCATGGCGAAATCGTGGTTTCCTTGAATTTGCGCATTAATAGTGGTCAACCTCGCATATGACGCGCGAGGTGAGGAGAGAGTCATGGATCTTTTTGTAAGCTTGGCAGAAGCAATTGCAGAACATTGGCCCGTTTGGGTCGTCACATTTACCCTGATTCTGGCCGCAGTCATCGACGGTTTTGAATTAAAGGTGCCAAACTGGATCACGTTCCCCTTCGTGGCAAGCGGCTGGATTTACAGCTTTTGCGCATTCGGATGGGAAGGTCTGGGCTGGAGTTTGGTGGGTACGGTCATTGGCTTGGCTCTTCTTTTGCCGGCCTATTCGATCGGCGGCATGGGAGCCGGCGACGTGAAACTTTTGGCGGGGGTTGGTGCCTGGATGTACGGCATGCACACCTTCTACGCCTTCTGCATCTCGGCCATCGTCGGTGCCGTGTTGGCAGTCTTGATGGTTGCTGTTCAGAAGGGTTGGAAGAAGCACTCCAACAACGCCCGGATCATCCTGAACGAGATCATGACGATTCGTGATCCGAATCAGTTGTCGAGCATCGCTGCCGAGCGAAAGCCGACGATGCTCCTCCTTCCTTACGGTATTCCGATCGCCATCGGAACCATTGGCTACTTCATCTGGATGGGACTGCTGGTATGACCCCGACACCTGCATGCACAGACTGCGCAACCGAATGTGTAAAACTGGGGGAAATGAACTCGACTTTGCGAGCTCGACATTTCCGCCTTGATAAGACATGCCGGTTATTCCGATTTAAACGATCAGGGGCAGCCGTGGTGGAATTTGCCATCGTGGCACCGCTCTTCTTCCTTCTGATTTTTGGAATGATCGAATACGGTCGGATGGTCATGGTGCAGCAGGTGATTACCAACGCTTCACGCGAAGGGGCTCGCCGAGCAGTCCTGGACGGTGCCACAACCTCAGGGGTTGTGGCTGCCGTGGATGAATTCCTTGATTCCGCAGCCGTCAACAGTGGGGCTGTGGATGTCATCGTTTCGCCCGATCCGCCGGAAGACGCCGGCTACGGCGGAGCGGTCACGGTCACCGTATCGGTTCCGTTTAGCAAAGTCAGTTGGTTGCCATCCCCTATGTACTTGGGGTCTACAACCCTGCAAGCAAAGACAACGATGCGTCGAGAGACAGTTAAGTAACCGTTGATGCAAACTGTAACGAATATCCGGAAATTGACAAACGCATTGGTCGTCCGACTGGAAAGGTTTGTTTTGACCTTCTCGATGTCACGACCCGATGAATCCCCATAACCACGAGCGTGGCCAGAGGGGCCTGAGGAGCTAGCGTTTAAAGGCACGGAGGCTAGCTGAACAAGGAAAACCAAATGCGTCCTAAATCAATCATTCTGATCATCATCGCACTCGGGTGCGGGCTTGTCGCATCGATCGGCATTAGCCAAGTACTCGAGCAGCAGACGGCCGCGCCGGTACCTCAGGTCGAGATGGAAAACATCTTTGTCGCCCTCGAGGACATCGATATCAACGAGCCGATCACCCCCGAGATGGTCAAACTAGAACCGTGGCCCGCGGATAAGATTCCCGAAGGGGCCATTCGTGAACTCGAGAACGTCGAGAGCCGCCGGCCACGTTCGCGACTGTTTACCGGGGAAGTCATCCTCGAAGGTAAGCTGTTCGGATCGGACGAAGACCAAGGTGCCTCGAAACTGATTCCGAAAGGTTACCGCGTTCAAGCGATCCGCGTGACTGCCGACAGTTCGGTGGCGGGTTTGATCTTGCCGGGCGATCGCGTCGACGTGTTGGTTTACCTACAAGTGGTGAACCAGGCCAACCGAAGCCAGAAGAAGCAAATGACTCGAACGATTCTGACGAATTGCCGTGTGTTTGCTGTGAACGAACAAATCCATCGCGAAACCGATGCACAAGGTAACTCGATTCAAGCGAAGACGGTGTCGCTGTTGGTGACCCCGAAGCAGGCTGAAATCCTGGTGTTGGCATCGAAGCTGGGTAGCCTCAGCTTGTCGCTCCGTCCACCGGATGAATCGGGTGATGACGAAGCAGGCACCGCTGATGAAGCTACCATTCGCGAACTGCTGGGCGAAACGCTGAACGCCGATCCACAACAAGACGACGATCCAGCACCTCAGCCACAAATGACCAAGAAGAATCCATCAAGCAACAGCTTCCTGGACTTCCTGAAGAATTCGCAAGCCGCGATGACCTCCACGACGGCCAAGCAAACCATGCCTGCTCCTGCGAAAGCGGAATGGACCATGGACCTGCTGAGCCCCAATGGTGTGCGTCGTTTTGAGTTCGGAGACGATCAGCAGTTGCCGCAAGAAGTCAGCGCAGGCTCGACTCCTAGCGGGTACAACAACCCTGCTCCTGTCCCGACCCAATCGGCGAAGCTGCCGATGTTGCCTTCCGGCACCACAGGACAGCCGACTTCATCGGATGAACCCACGCCCACTTCGGACGCGGATTCAAAAACACCTACACACGAAGATGGTTCCATGCCAGCGGATCCAGATTCAGATTACGGACCGGACGCCGCCTAGTTACGTCCAGATTTTTCCACGGATTGGGAAATCGTTTTTCGGCGCAAGGAAAATCACGGATGATTATCATGCAACGCTTCGCGCGACATTTTGTCACGACTGCTGCTCTGTTGGCGTTTGCCGCGATTGGTGGCAACGCCCAGGCACAAAACGAGGCTCCGGACGTCAATTTTCAAGTCGCCTCGCCCAATCAGCGACTTGAAATGATCGTCAACTCAAGCCGCATCTTCACCTTGGATGAAAAGATCCCCAAGGCTCAGGTCAACAACCCGGACTTGTTGCGGTTGACGCCACTGTCGCCCAACAAGATTCAGGTTTCGGCCTTGAAACCAGGCGTCACGCAGGTGAATCTCTGGTCGGAAGATGGCAGCATCTTCACGGTCGACGTCATCGTGATCGGTGACGGACGCGAACTGCAAATGTTGTTGGAAAGTGAATTCCCCAACGCCACCATCAAGGTGCGTCCGTTGGCCAGCAGCGTGGTTCTTTCTGGTTTCGTCGATCGACCTGACGCGGTCAGCCGAATCGTCGCCATGGCCGAAGACTATTACCCACGTGTGATCAACAACATCACCGTTGGTGGCGTGCAGCAGGTAATGCTGAAGACCAAGGTTTACGAAGTTTCGCGTACGAAGCTGCGGACCCTCGGTTTCGACTTCGCAGCCTACAGTGGCAACGACTTCTTCGTGTCCAGCATCAGCGGCATCATCTCGAGCGTTGCCGCTCAGACCGGACAGATCAGCACCAACGCTGCCGATACGGTGACGTTTGGCGTGGTAGGCAACAACAGCTCGTTCTTCGGTTTCATCGAAGCATTGCGACGAAACGGTTTGACCAAGTTGCTGTCGGAACCAACCCTGACCTCGGTCAGCGGTCGTCCGGCCAGCTTCCAGTCGGGCGGTGAAGTGCCGATTCAGGTTTCGTCCGGTTTGGGTACGACCTCGATCCAGTTTAAAGAGTACGGTACCCGTGTCGACTTCGTGCCGATTGTCCTAGGAAATGGCAACATTCGCTTGGAAATCCGTCCATTGGTCAGCGAGCTAGACTACAGTGTCGCCGTCAACGGAACGCCCGGTTTGAAAACGCGTTGGGTCGATACCTCTGTCGAGATGAAAGCGGGGCAAACGCTTGCTCTGGCCGGTTTGATTCACGAAAAGATCGAAACGGAAAGCCTTGGTTTGCCTTACCTGGCCGACATTCCTTGGGCCGGTGCTGCTTTCCGCCGTGATCAAGATCGCCGCAACGAAGTGGAACTGCTGATCGTGGTGACGCCTGAGTTGATCGGTGCGTTAGATCCGAGCGAAGAGCCATGTGCAAAGCCAGGCACGTCGAGCGGTTTGCTCAACGACACGGAATTGTACTGGCGAGGTTACACCGAAGTTCCTAACTGTGGACCGAACGGTGGTGCGGCCAACTACAACGGGGGCATGATCGGTCCGACGGGCCCGAGTGCAATCGAAGGTGAGCTGATTCAGCCAGGTACACCGCTGATGGAAGTGCCCGCTCCGACTTCGGCACCAGCGATTGAGATGGGACCTGCCGCGATGCAGGGCGTTCATACGCCGTCAGGGACACGCAGCCAGCCTGTGTCGATTTCACGGCCGGCTCCGCCAACGCGACCCGCTTCGGAGTTGCGGCCAACCACAGCACCTCCGGCTGCGTCCGCCCAGCCAATGGGGCCAATGCCCGCAATGATTGGTCCATCTGGGTATGACACGCTCAATTTTTAAGACGGATGCACAGAATGCGTACTAGAGTTTCCTAAACCCATAAAGGGAAATCTCATCTCAAAGTCGCAGTCGTGTCAGGAAAGTAAAAATCGCCATGAGTAATGTATTACGAGTCGCCCTGGTCGATCCGAAGGACTCATCGCGAGAAACGTTAAAATCGACCCTTCTGGGGATGGATATCGTATGGCTCGAGGCGGAGTGTTCGCGGTATGAATTCTTCGCCGATGTGGTAGGTCAGACGAATCCCGACATCGGGATCGTGGCAATCGACTCCGATCCCGATAAAGCAGTTCGCTTGATCCAAGAGGTTCACGAGAGCACGCCAGATTGCAGCATTCTGGTCGTTAGTGGTTCGAGCGACGGACAACTGATTCTTCGCGCGATGCGTGCCGGAGCGAAAGAGTTCCTGACGCAGCCGCTGAGCTTGGAAGATTTGGTCAGTGCCCTGGAGCGTATTGGGCACCAGCGTTTCGGCAAGGGAAACACCAAGTCTCGCAGCTGTAAGGTGATCACCGTTTGCGGCGCAACCGGTGGCGTCGGCGCGACCAGCTTGGCCGTGAATCTCGGCTGTATTCTGGCGAGCCGTGAAGAGAATAATGTCGCGCTGATCGATCTCGACTTGGCGTTGGGGGACAGCGACGTCTTCCTCGATACCATTCCTGATTACACGCTATTGGACGTTGCCCAAAATATTAAGCGTCTTGACTTCAATTTGCTGAAGCGATCGCTCACTCGACACAGCAGCGGGTTGTACTTGTTGCCACGACCTGTGCAGCTGCAAGACGAAGCACCGATCACGCCCGATGACTTGACCCGTGTGATTGGCCTGATGAAAGCCACCTTCACGCATTTGATCATCGACACATCGAAGTCGTATTCGTCGCTCGATATGGTGGCGATGAAAGAAGCTCAGATCAACTTAATGACGATTCAGCTTGACTTACCATGTCTGCGTAACGTCGTCCGCTTGATGATGAGCTTTGGTGAAGTCGATGGCCTGAAAGAGAAGACCAAGGTCATCGTCAACCGCGTCGGTCTCGACAACGGCGAGATCAGTTTGAAGAAAGCGCAAGAGACGATCGGCAGCGAGATCTATTGGCAGATTCCGAACGAGTACCGAGTGATGGTCGAAGTTCGCAATAACGGTGTGCCGTTGATCGAGCAAGCTCCGCGCGCAGGAATTACGCAAGCCCTCGTCGGTTTAGCCGAGTCGCTTTCTGGCGATGGCTCGAAGAAGGCGAACGCTGGCAAATCGGGCCTTGGCCGCTGGTTTGGTTTCCTGTCGTCAAAGAACGAAAAAGCCGCTAAGTCGGAAGAATCTGAAGCGTCGGCAACCGAGTAGTGGTTGCCGCATCAACGAACGTGGATTATCTCGCCCAATCCGCTCATGTTGTAACGACCGTACATTCCGTGCGGTTTGCCAAATTCTAAACTTCCACGCTCTCGCGCAAGTTTACGTGAGCTATGTTTTCAGGGACCGTCGCGTAGCCCTTGCTTGGCCCGGTCCTTATCTCCTTGGGTAGCTCAACTCCGGCGATCTCGCTGCACCGATGCGGCATGCTGATGGCCCGGCAATCTGTGTTCCACCCGATGTGATGCGATAAGCAAGCAAGGGAAGTCAGGGCTGTACTCAAGTAGACGAAGGAATCGGATCATGCGACCAACGGTATCGGATCCCAAAGCATCGAACTCCAAACAGGCAGAATTCGAGAACCTGAAGCGGAAGATCCACGGCAAACTCGTGGACAAGCTCGACCTTTCCAAAATTGGTGAATTGGAAGGGGATGTTCTGCGACGTGAAATTCGTTTAGTCGTCGAGCACCTGTGCGATACCGAAGAGACTCTGCTCAACCGCACCGAACGCGAGCGTTTAATTGAAGAGGTCTTAGACGAAACATTCGGTCTTGGTCCACTGGAACTGCTGCTGAAGGATCACGGGATCAGCGATATTCTGATCAACGGCCCTCACCAGATTTACTGCGAAAAGGGCGGTAAGCTCGAACTGAGTAGCGTCAAGTTTCGCGATAACGAACACTTGCTGCAGATCATCGATCGTATCGTATCGAAGGTAGGACGGCGCGTCGACGAAACCTGCCCGATGGTCGACGCGCGGCTTCCTGACGGGTCGCGTTTTAACGCAATCATTCCGCCGCTGGCCCTTGATGGAGCGGCGGTTTCTATTCGTAGATTCGGTTCCAATCCGCTGAAATTGGAAGACCTGCTCAACTACAAGGCGTTCACGCCAGAAATGGTGATGCTACTGGAAGGTGCCATCAAGGCTCGCTTGAACATCATCATCTCCGGTGGTACGGGCTCTGGTAAAACGACGTTGCTCAATACGCTCTCCAGCTTCATTAGCGGTGCCGAGCGTATCGTCACAATCGAAGACGCGGCGGAACTTCAGCTGCAGCAGGAACACGTCGTTCGCCTGGAAACGCGTCCGCCGAATGTGGAAGGGAAGGGGGGCGTTACCGCGACCGACCTGGTGAAAAACGCCCTGCGTATGCGTCCTGAACGAATCATCATCGGTGAGTGTCGTGGTGCCGAAACGCTCGATATGTTGCAGGCCATGAATACGGGTCACGAAGGTTCGATGACCACGATCCACAGTAATACACCGCGTGACGCGATTGCCCGTATCGAAACGCTGATTTCGATGTCTGGCTTTGAACTGCCCGTGAAAGCAATGCGTCAGCAAATCGCGAGCGCCGTCGACCTGATTATTCAAGCCAACCGTTTGCAAGGTGGTCCGCGTCGTGTGACCCACATCACCGAAGTGATCGGTATGGAGCAGGAAACGGTCGTGATGCAAGACATTTATCGTTACGAGCAGTCGGGTATCGATGAAACAGGTCGCGCACGTGGCCGCTTCATCTCGACGGGTGTTCGCCCCAACTTCATGGAACGTCTCGAATCGGCGGGTGTTCGCCTGCCGGCAAGTGCATTCCGTGAACGAATGATGCTCGAAGATTAACTCGGAAAAGGTAGAGAAGCGATCATGTTGACGCTAGTAGTCCTGATTACGGTATTCGTCGGCGTCGCCACTTTGGTAGGCGCCGTAGCGCTCTTGTTTCGTGGGGATTCCAACCCGGAGATTGAAGGGCGATTAGAGATTCTGACTGGCAAGGGGAAAGCCGAGCCAGGCAAGAAGGATCAGCAAGGTGGGATCCTAAGTCGCCCCGAAGAGAACGGCGGTGCGCTCGAGGACTTTATCGCAAACTACTTCAATTTGCGGTTGTACCTTGATCAAGCGGCAATGGACACATCGGTTGCTAACTTCATTTTGCTGACCGCTGGTTTGGCTGGTGGTGCCGCAGTGGTTCCTTTCCTGCTGGGGTTGCCGTTTTATGTCGGCCCGATGTTGGCAGTCTTGTTTGGCGTCGGACCCTTGGCGTACATCTGGTACAAGCGTGGCAAACGCTTGGCCAAGTTCGGCGAACAACTGCCGGACGCCCTGGAACTGATTGCCCGTGCTTTACGGGCAGGTCATAGCTTGGGTGCCGGGTTTCACCTGGTAAGCGAAGAAATGCTCGACCCGATTGGTGGCGAGTTCCGCAAGGTGTTCGAGTCGCAGAACTTGGGTGTGCCTCTGGAAGAAGCGATTCTGATCATGACCGATCGCGTGCCGAACCTCGACTTGAAGTTCTTTGGTACGGCGGTCATTCTGCAGCGTCAGACGGGTGGTGACCTTGCCGAAATTCTTGACAAAATCGGTCGACTCGTGCGTCAACGGATGGAACTGTTCGGCCAAATTCAAGCTCTTACGGGTGAAGGTCGTATCTCAGGCATCGTGCTGTTGGGTATGCCTCCGGCATTGTTCGGTGTGATGTGGTACTTGAACCCCGGGTACGTGATGACATTGTTCACCGATCCGTTGGGACAAAAGATGTTAGCTGGTGCCGTCGTGATGCAATTGATCGGGGCCTGGGTCATTAAGAAAATTATCGATATCAAGGTGTAGCCATGTTTGAATCCGGAACCAACGGCGTCTTGATCATCGCGGTAGCTGTGTTTGGGCTGATCGCCACCGGGATTTATTTCCTGGCCGACATGCTTTTCAAAGACAATAGCCGTGCCGAGGACCGCCTGGAAGGACTGAAAGACCCTTATCAGCGAAGTGGTCGGAGTGAAAAAAGTGGCAAGGGTGGAGCTTTGGGAAAGGTCTTGGAAAAGGCCTCGCCCGCAATGGCCAAACCTCTTCAGCCCACGAATGAAAAAGACGCTAACAAGCTGAAAGATAAGTTGTCGTACGCTGGCTTCCGGAGCGAAGCAGCACCGACCACGTTCCTCGGTTTGAAGTTTGCTGGGCTGGTCTGCGGTCTGCTTTTAGGCGGCGGAACGTTTATGCTGCTTGGCGACTTCTCGCTGTTTGGCATTTTGAAGGCAGGGCTTGTGTTGGGCTTCTTCTTCTACTTGCCCGAAGTGGGCTTGTGGTACTTAGGGAAGACTCGCAAAGAACAGATCTTCCGCGGTTTGCCGGATGCACTCGACTTGATGGTCGTTTGTGTCGAAGCAGGTCTTGGTCTCGATCAGGCTATGCGACGCGTGGCAGAAGAAATGAAGAAGACCTACCGCGTCATCGCCGAAGAGTTCGGCATGTGTAACTTTCAGTTGCAGATGGGCCGGGCTCGTGTCGATGTGCTGCACGAACTTGGTCAGCGAACGGGTGTCGAAGATCTACGTTCACTTGCGGCCATTCTGATCCAAGCCGATAAGTTTGGTTCGAGCGTCGCCCAGGCCCTTCGCGTGCAGAGTGATGCAATGCGAACACGTCGTCGTCAGATCGCGGAAGAGAAAGCTGCCAAGACGGCGGTGAAGATGATCTTCCCTCTGGTGTTCTTCATCTTCCCCGGCATCTTCGTGGTGCTTGTCGGACCAGCTGCTATCACAGTGGTTCGCGAGATGCTACCAATGATGGCGGCAAACTCGTAGGGTTGCTGCGAGTTTAACGATTCTAACTCTCATGACGGCCAGGTCGACACAAGTGTTGACCTGGCTGTTTTGTTGTCGATGCATTCTCTGAACGAGAATAGCGCGCCTCAGGTCAGCAGAGGCGCATGGATCCCCGGCGAGAACCCACGGAAGGCGGCCACGCATGAAGATCGGCAACCTATTTACCAAATCTATTTTGGCGACACTCCTCTTCTGCTCAGTCAGCCAAGCGGGTTGGAACGAATTCTGGGATCGAGTGCACATCGACTACGCCCGCAACAAGTGCTGGCCTTCACCATTCGTCGAACAAGACCGAGCCTCAGTTCGCAACTACTTTGCGACAATGACCGCGTCTGGCATTCGCTTACAAAATACGCTGGGTGATCACTTCTTTGAGCCAGCCAACAATGACATCGTGTTGACACCAGCGGGCAAGCTGAAGGTTCGGCAGATTCTGATGTCGGCCGAAGATCGTCGTATGATCTTTGTGATGCGTGGCCTGACTGAGGAAGAAACCAATGTCCGCATCGCCGCTGTGCAAACCGCGATGCAGGAGTTGGTCGGCAACGCAGATGCCACCGAAGTACTGGTCAGCCCCAACCAACCGATTGGTCGTTCGGCTGATTACATCGACGACGTCTACCGCCGCGAGCGTGCCACGATCCCCGCTCCGCGGTTGCCTTCGAACGCAGACGGCTAGTCATATCTGCCAATCCTCGCCTAGGCACCCCCGATACGGACCGTGCCAGGCATCGTGGTTAGCGCAAAACGCTAGAGAGTTGCGTATTGAAATGCCGATGCAATGAAAGGAAGAACTATTCATTGCAGACTGCCCTTTTGCTAGCGGGGCATCGGCAGACGAACCCAAACCAGTGCATGGAGGCAATGGTCCGCAAGGGCCCTGCAAGGGATCGATGCGAAAGACTATCGCGAAAAGCGTTTTGAAAACCTGCACGCGTGAATTGCTTTGTGCCGGCTTGGCGGTCCATGCCGTGGTCGTTGTACCGACCTTGGCTTTGGGGGCAGAACGGCCGAAACCGATTCACCAGGTCAGTCGTATTTCTTCGGAAAGCACTGGGGAAAGCAAGTTTCGTCTGATTCAATTCTCAGGCGAAGGGGAATCGTCGGACAATTCGATCACGTCGGCATTCAAGAAGGCCGGAAGCTCGATTTCTGGCTTCTTCACACCAAGCACGTCCCCGACACCAGCCGCCCATGAGCCGAAGGTCGCGGATGACGATCCGATCAGCCTCTCGAACATGCCGGAAGAAGTAAACGCCGAAGTTTACATGAACGCCGCGCGCATGATGGAGAACGGCGGCAACTTCGAGGCCGCCGAACGCCAGTACAAAACCTGCTTGGAGAAGTTTCCTAAGCATCGTCTGGCCTTGATCAGCTATGGCCGCCTACTGCACCGTACCAATCGCTTGGAAGACGCTCTTTCGACCTACGAAAAAGCCGCTAAGCAGTATCCAGAAGATGCGACCATCAGCAACGATCTTGGCTTGTGCCTGGCACGCATGGGACGCAAAGACGAGGCGATGGAGAAGTTCCACAAGGCGACATTGATCGCACCGGAAGATCCTCGCTATCGTAACAACCTGGCGATGATCCTGGTCGACTCAGGTCGCAACGACGAAGCGTTGTCGCAGCTGACCTACGCACATGGGAAATCGAAGGGACAGTACAATCTTGGCTTCCTGTTGTATCGCAAAGGGGACAACGCCGGAGCGACTTCCGCATTCCGCGCTGCCTTGGCCGCGGACGCTTCGCTGAAACCAGCCGAACAGATGCTCATTCGGATCCAAGGAGAACGACCGAGCGAACCTGAAATGGTGCCCGCCCAGAGCAAGACGATGTTCATCAGCGATCAGCCGCAGAATAACCCGGTTCGCACCGTGGCGCCACCTGCACCCGAATCGAACAAGATTCCGCCTGCTCCGGAACTGGAGCCACCACGCTTGTTGCCTCCAGTCAACTAAGGCATTGGTTCCGAGGCTGCGAGTGGCTAGTTCCCCTCGGCAGCCTTGGCGTTACGCTCGCTCAACTCGGCCAGCGTTTTCATGATGATGGGGCCCACTTCTGGGCTGCAACTATTAATCTCGCCATACTGCGATAAGCTGCGACCATAGGCGAACGGAGGTTCGCGGTCCCATTGCCGTTTTGGGATGATGTAGCCGATTTCATCATTGGCGAGTCCCATCAACATCCACGGTTGGTTGGCGAAAAGGTCTTTCACGACCGGTTCGATCGGTGCCTCGGGATAATCGACCTGCGGTAATGCGGGGTCGGGTATGTCACCGGTGACCAGTTCTGGATAGAGCTCGCCTGGGATGCCTAGGACGCGAAGCGACCCAAGAGTGACGACCGCGACTTCGGTCACAATTGCGCCTCGTTCGGGGCGGAACTTACGGGTGATCTGCTCGCCCCACGATTCGGCAGAACCGGTCCACTCGAAGCTGACACGGCGAATCACGTTCAACGAGCGCGCCATCCGGTAGAGCGGATTGTCGATTGGGATGGCAATCTCTTTTCGATCGACGGTGATCGGTGTGAGGCTGAGCGGTTGACTAGTCTTCAGGGCATCGATCACGGCCTGACCAACCGCGGTCCCATACACCTCAGCATACTCGAAATTGCCGGGGTGAAGTGGCTTGTTGCTTTGGTCCACGATCCCTTCCGGCGGCGGTGCCAACAGTCCGCCAATCGCTCCACTGACGTACACCGTCGGGCAGTCGTATTCTTGCTGTAGCCGCTGTTGGGTGTAAAAGGGAAAATCCGACGTGATCAGTGTATTCTTCGAGCCGAGTGCCTCGGGATGCGCTGTCCCTTGAACCAATTGGCCGACCGGCTTGTTGTTCGTCTTCGAGCGGAATTGGAGCACACGAATGGTCGAGTCGATCACGATCGGCAAACGGCTATCATGCACCAGTTCGGGGCGATCAATTGTCGCGAACTGGGCGGTGACGGGCTCGAGCGTTGTTGTCAATTGGCGGACCAAGGTAATGACGGCCTGCTCGACACGTTCGTTGTAGGCATCATTTAAGCCTGACTTGATGAATGATTCGCCCCAGATCCCGATCGTGTCGGGACCTTCGTGGCTGTGCGTGCTGCAAACCATCACGTAGTCAACTTCCGGCAACTGCTCGCGGATCCGCTGAGTCGATGGGAACGACCAGCCAATCAGGTCGAGGCTGACAATTGCCACCGATTGATCCCCGTCGGAAAGTAGGATGCCGCGGGCATGGATTGGGTCGTGCACGTCGGTGGCGGCCCGGCCGTGATAATAGCCAGCGAGCCAGACGGCTTTGTTATTGGATACGTCTGGCGTGATATCGACCTGTCCGATGGAAAACTGGAGTGGGGCGGCCAGCAATTCGGGGGAGGCAGCGCTCGACACGAAAGCCCAACAGGCCAAAGTGCCTATGACGGTAAGAAATCGCACAGAAATCGTACTCCCCCTAAAAAGCAAGAGACTGCTTTGCGTGCCGTGCCCAAGCTCAATCTAATCGGTTCGCCATAACGGAGCAACTCAGGGAAGCCGTGGAAACAAAGTCGCTTATTTCGCGCACCAA
Source organism: Blastopirellula marina (assembly GCF_002967765.1). Taxonomy (NCBI): domain Bacteria; kingdom Pseudomonadati; phylum Planctomycetota; class Planctomycetia; order Pirellulales; family Pirellulaceae; genus Blastopirellula; species Blastopirellula marina. The sequence continues at coordinate 408,624 of NZ_PUHY01000014.1, forward strand.
CCGGGGCCAATCTCCGTAACCTAGTCTAGCACTTGGCCGAGAAGTGGCCATTTGGCCTCTGTGGATTTGCCTGGAAGGCAATGGAGTACGAGAGGAAGACGATCGTAGACGAACTACCCACGATTTGCTATTTTTGGCAGCTATGGAAAGCACGGGATCCGAACTACCAACGAGCCCCTGGAAAACCGAAGAAGAGCTGATCGAAGCCCTTCGTCGGCAGGAAGATGACGCGTACGAGTACCTTGTACGCGCTTATAGCGGTCGTTTGCTAGTAGTTGCCAAGCGTTTTCTGGGGCAAGACCAGGACGCTCAGGATGCGGTTCAGGATGCTTTCCTCTCTGCTTTTAAAGCCGTCGGCGATTTCGAGGGAAACTCGAAGCTTTCCACTTGGTTGCACCGAATTGTCGTGAACGCGTGCTTGATGAAGCTTCGCACGCGAAAACGGAAACGAGAACGAACGGTCGAGGAATTATTGCCTCACTTCGTTTCCGACGGGCATCGCGACCAAGTCGAACCCTCATGGGCAGTTACGTTCGATACGGCTGTTCAAAGTCGGGAAACCCGCGAAATAGTTCGCCAAAGAATTGAAGAATTGCCGGAAAGTTACCGAACCGTATTGCTGCTTCGTGACATCGAAGAGCTAAGTACCGAGGAAACTGCGGCACGACTGGATTTAAGTGTTTCGGCCGTCAAGACGCGGCTACATCGTGCCCGGCAGGCTTTAAAGACCCTGTTGGATCCGCATATGAACAGCGGGTACTAACAAATGAAACTAACGTGCAAGGAACTTTACGAATTCATGGGGGATTACCTAGAAGGTAACCTGCCTGATGACGTGATGTGCGTGATGAGAACGCATCTTTCGCGCTGCCCATGCTGCGAGCACTATCTGGAGAACTACCGAACGGCGATCAAGCTGGGCAAAACCTGCTGCAAACAGTTCGCCGAAGAACAAGTTCCTGAGTCAGTCCCCGAACCGCTGATTCAAGCGATTCTCGAAGCTCGGAAAAAGAAATAACCCGGCCTGAGTTTTCAGACCGGGTTATCTATTCGATCGAGCATTATCTCTTGCGATCGATCCTCTCTTGGGATCGACCCTTTTACGATCCCATGCGGCGAATCACAGCCACAACAACCCACACGATCAAACCGATTGGGATGGGTGCACTGTAGTACCACGGCATGGCGACTTCTTTGGTCTTTTGGCCAAACTCGTTTTCTTCGTATTGGAAGAATGCATTGCAGTGAGGGCAGTGGTCACCAGCACCTAAATTGGCGGGAACTTCCTTGTTACAGTTAGTGCAATGGTAGACCATGACTTGTTCTTGTTGGTATCCACCAAAGTCGGGCGTGGACGAATTGTTCATGCCTTGAGGGAAACGAGGGCCGCTATTGTTGGCGACCTGCTGCTGTTGCTGACGCTCTTCCTGCTTACGACGGCGGGCGTCTTCTTCCTCTTTCTCACGTTGCTTTTGAGCGGCGTACTCTTGTTTTTCCGCTTCGCGACGACGAGCTTCTTCAATCTTGGCGTTCTCAGCAGCAATTTCCGCAGCAGTCTTCGGAGGCGCGTAGGCAGGTGCCTGGTTGCCCATCACGTTCGGTTCATAGGTGTTGCCGTTCTGCGGCGTGATCGAAGGTGGGGTGTACGAGGGATTACCGCCCTGGCCACCGTTCATACCTTCGTTGCCAGCGGTTGGCGTGACCGGCTTTGCCGGAATCGAACCTTCTTCGCCGATAGCGGTCAATTCGGTCCGCAAATAGGCTTGGTCTTCTTCGCTCAACTTGTAGAAGTCGACGCGATGTCCGATGTTGCCTTGCAATAAGACAACCTCACCGTCCACCATGCGGACGTATTTGGCTCGGATCTCGTTTCCGTCGGAGTCCGTCCACTGACGCCAGCCTTTCAGGTTGCTGCGTCGGCGGCGTGGGCTTTCAGTAGGCGAATCGGTATCGTTTGCCTTTTGAAGCTCGATGTATTGCTTGTCAGAATTGCTGAAGCGACTGATCGGAATGTCGTAAGTCTTGCCGTCCGCTTCGATTCGGACGGTATCATCATCGACGACTTCGACGAACGTGCCGGTCAGTGTCTTGCCGGACGTATCGGTCCACGTGCGAACTTCGGCGGCGGTCGCAGCAGATACGAAGGTACAGATAAATAAGCTAGCAATAAGGAACCGGCTGGCCACCATGATTTCCTCCCGTCGTGGGTTGGGCTAGGTTACCGTCGCTCAAAACTCTTGCGCGGTATGGTTTTTTCTATCGATTCGTATGAGACGCGCGGTTATTGGAGTGGTTCCCAAAATTTGGCAGTATTTTTTTTCGCGCTTACCCTGCGAAATCATGCCCAGAAGCCGCTCAAGCGTACTGGACATTTGACTACCCAATAGAGGTATTTGATGATACTTGTATTCATGTTCACTTGTCAAATCGAAATGGCTGCTTTCGGGTGGAAATTCGTAAGGATTTCCCAATCCGAATCGACGCCCCCTGGTTCGGTGAAACGTGCGGCGTAGGATGTCAGCACCGAAGCATATTCTCTGCGTTTGCCATCCAGGAAGGAACACCCATGTCGCTGAACGAGAACTACCCTGCTTACCTGGCGAATAAGGCAATCTCTCCTAATTTCAACCTCTCGGTAGAAGATAAGTTTCGCCAAAAGTCAGCCACCAAGGTGCCGCTCGCGGACGTAGCGATGATGGAACAGGCCATTGCTGGAGCCGCGCAAGCTGCTCAGCCGATGGCTGAGCTCCCCTCGTACCGTCGGCAAGAGGTGCTTCAGTACTGCGTGAAGCGGTTTGAAGAGCGTTCGGACGAGTTCGCCGAAGCTTTGTGTATCGAAGCAGGAAAGCCGATTCGAGACAGCCGCGGCGAAGTGACCAGGCTGATCGATACTTTTCGTGTTGCGGCAGAAGAAGCGACTCGGATGGTGGGCGAGGTCATGCCGCTGGACATCAGTTCGCGTGCGACCGGATATCGAGGGATGTGGAAACGGGTACCTATCGGACCCTGTTCGTTCATCACGCCGTTCAATTTCCCTCTGAATCTCGTCGCGCATAAGGTCGCTCCAGCGTTAGCAGTTGGCTGTCCGTTTGTCTTGAAGCCAGCCAGCAAGACGCCGGTGGGAGCACTCTTGATCGGCGAGATCTTGGCGGAAACCGATCTACCGGAAGGAGCATTCTCGATCTTGCCGGCCGATCGCGAGGCAGCCGACCTATTGGTGACAGACGATCGTCTGAAGAAGCTGAGCTTTACCGGTTCGCAAGACGTTGGTTGGAAACTGAAAGCCCGCGCTGGCGAAAAGAAGGTGACGCTCGAACTGGGGGGTAACGCCGCTTGTATCATCGACGAAGGAACGAACTTGGAAGATGCGGTCGAGCGGATCATCTTCGGAGCGTTCTACCAGTCGGGACAAAGCTGCGTGAGCGTGCAGCGGGTACTGATTCATAAGAATCTCTACGACAAGGCAGTCGCAATGCTCACGGAGAAGGTGGGCAAGCTAAAAGCGGGCGATCCGCAAGCCGAAGACACCTTCGTGGGCCCAATTATTTCTGAAAAGGATGCCGAACGCATCGACGAATGGATTGCTTCCGCAAAGTCAGCCGGCGCAAAGGTTCTGGTCGGTGGTGAGCGTGACGGGATCATGGTTTCGCCCACACTGTTGGCCGATGTACCGAAAGATCAGCCGGTCTGTGCGAAGGAGGTATTCGGTCCGGTCGCCGTCGTCAGCTCGTTCGATACGTTTGACGATGCCTTAGCGGAAGCGAATGACACCGACTTTGGTCTTCAGGTCGGTATCTTTACCCGCGACATTCAAAAGATCATGAAAGCCTGGGACACGATGGAAGTTGGCGGCGTGATCATCGGCGACGTGCCTTCCTGGCGAGTCGATCACATGCCGTACGGGGGTGTCAAAGAGAGTGGCATCGGACGCGAAGGGGTGCGGTTCGCGATGCAAGAGATGTCGGAGATCCGCAACCTGGTGATTCGTAGCGTGCCCGACTAACGTCTCCCTCTTCTGGCGGCCGCTGAGCTGGTGCCAGTCACTCGATTTTCTAGTCGCAATCTGCGAAAAAAGAGGGGACCTGTGCGCGTGGATCTATTACAATCGCACCAGCGCAGATGAACTGCGTCCCTCCTACATATCACGAGCGATCTACGGAAAAATCGACGATGGCGCTCGTCGCCTCTCGATTTCAGATCGCCGCTGCCTCCCTCATTTTGATGCAAGGAATATCGCATGTCGAAGCCCAATGTAACGCGACGCGCGTTTCTGCGAACGACCGGAACGGTAACCGCTGCGGCGGCCGTTTTCGGACCTGGGCTGCACTTGGGTGCAGCGGAGAAGCCTAGCAGTGAGAAACTGAACATCGGCATCATCGGCGCCGGTAATCGCGGGGCAGCCAACACTGGCGGCGTGAGTGGCGAGAATATCTATGCATTGTGCGATACGAATCCCAAGGCATTACAGCAGGCCAAATCACGCTTTTCAGCGGCGAAGACCTTCAGCGACTGGCGAGACCTGCTTGAGGATAAGCAGATCGATGCCGTGGTAATCAGTACGGCTGATCATCATCATGCCGTCGCGGCAATTGCCGCGATGCGGGCAGGAAAGCATGTGTACTGCGAGAAGCCCCTGGCACATACCGTGGAAGAAGCCCGGTTGATGCAGGAAGTCTACGCGCAGAATAAGGGCAAGCTCGCTACCCAGATGGGAACGCAAATTCATGCAACCGAAAACTATCGACGTGTCGTCGAATTGATTGCTGCCGGCGCGATTGGCCCGGTCTCAGAAGCACACGTCTGGTGCAGCCGAACGATCAATCCGGTCGATGTGGCGAAGCTACCAGAGCAAGACGTACCCGCAGGATTTAATTGGGAAGCCTGGGTCGGACCTGCCGCGATGCGACCCTACAACACTGCCTATTGGCAAGGTGGCAATCTCAATTGGAATCGGCGCTGGGAATTTGGCAACGGGGTGCTGGGGGACATGGGGAGCCACCTGATCGACCTTCCGTATTGGGCACTCGATTTGAAGAGCCCGACTAGTGTCGTTTCTGAAGGACCTGACGCCGATGAAGTCGCTTGCCCTCCCTGGCAAATGGCGACCTGGGAACACGCCCCGCGCGAAGGAAATGCCAATTGGTCGAAGCCTACCAAGGTGATTTGGTACCACGGCCCCGAAGGCATGAAACGCCGCAGTGATTATCTGCAGCCATTGGTCGGAAACGATACCGAGATCAACAAGTGGGGCATTGGTGTAGCGTTCGTCGGTGATAACGGCGTGCTGGTTGCCGACTACGGCAAACTAGTCCTGAGCCCAGGCGACAAATTCAAAGACTATCCTGCCCCGGCCGACAAGATCGCACCGAGCCTTGGGCATTACGCGGAATGGATACACGCCGCCAAGACCGGCGGAGAATCACTTTGCAATTTCAACTACTCTGGCAAGCTGATCGAGCATAACCTACTGGGCAACGTCGCGCATCGTGTTGGCAAGAAGCTTGAGTATGATGCAACGACCGGTCAGGTGACCAATTCTCCGGAAGCCGCACAGTACATGTCCAAAGAGTATCGTGACGGCTGGTCGGTTTAACGGCTTGTCGAGCACCTTTTCCCATTATCAACAATCGCACCATTGAGGATACCGTAGATGAAAACTTGGTTTATGTTCGTCGCCGCATTGGCTTTGCTTCCGTCGTTTTGCCTGGGCGAAGAGCCTGTCAGCAAAGCATTTATCGACGGCGAAGGTCCAGGCTGGGTCGCACTCGGCAAAGACGACTTCGTCAAAGTGAATAGCAACGACGATACTTGGACGTTCAACGACAACGGCCTGATCGAGTGTACCGGCAAACCGGTAAGTGTGACTCGCAGCGTCAAGCAGTACACTAACTTCGAGCTCGTATGCCAGTGGCGTCACTTAAAGAGTGCCGGAAACAGTGGGCTGTTCGTATGGACCATTCCCGAAAAGCTGGAAGAACTGACCAAGCCAGGTTTGCCAGGAGGTGGTATCGAAGTTCAGGTCCTCGATCTCGGCTACACTGAAGCTTACGAAGATGGTGGCAAGCGGAAGGCGGACTGGTTCACCTGCCATGGTGATGTTTTCCCGGTTGGCGTCAGCAAGATGAAGCCGTTCCCACCTGTTTCGCCGAATGGGCAACGAAGCTTTCCCTCGAAGAATCTGAGCAAGGGCGTCGGCGAGTGGAATCACTACTACGTTCGGGCGATCAACGGTGAGATCCGTTTGTGGGTCAACGGCGAAGAAGTTTCCGGTGGAAAAGATTGCCAACCAGCCACAGGCTTCTTGTGTTTGGAATCGGAAGGTTCGCCTGTTGAATTCCGTGGTCTGAAAATTCGTGAATTGCCGTAAGCTTAGCAATTCGCATTCAAAATAAGAAAAGGCCGCTCGCTTTGTTGCGAGCGGCCTTTTCTATTGGCTTGTTGTTGCCTGAGCGGAACTAGACCGTCAAGCGACGCTGAATGGCTTTCGGATCGATCGGAATGATCTTGGTCGTTGCCGAGTAATCCGCCACTAACACGCTACGAGCCTTCTTTTGTTTCTTCAGTTCGTACTGAATAACATAAGCACCGATCTGCGTTCCGTTACCGGTGAAGACCGGGGGCCAGAACTCTTCTGGACGACTAGAGAGAGTTTTGGCAAGCAAGCGGGTACCACGACCTGAGTAACCACCGAGCATCATCTCGAGGCGGCCTTGCGATTCGTGATAGACGTAGATGAGGTAAGCTGGTTCGTAGGTTGTTTCGTCCCATTTGCAGCAGCCCCAGCTACCATCTTCCTTCTCGTAGTAGAAACCAGGTGTTTCTGGTGAGAAGTTCTTAGAAAGCTGGTCACCACCGCAGCACGAGCTGGGGAACTGAACGTTCTTTTCGCGGTGACGAAGGTAAATCGGAATCGCTCGCTGGCTAGGATCGTCGACTTCGTCTTGGCTGATGAACGGTTCGGTATTGAACGCGCTGGCCAGGCTGAGTTCGATCACGGGATTGCTACGAATACTACCAAGGCTGATCAATGCCTTGTCGCCGTCGACCGCTTGGAAGTTGGTATAAACTTCATGACCACGGCGATGGACTTCCTCGTCTTCGGCCTGACCAGGAGCCCAAACCAACGTCTGGAAAAGGTCTTCCGGTTGTGGAATCGGTGTGTCGCGTGAGATGTAGCCGTCGGCACCCATCGAAAGCATGTCGGGTGACAAGCTGCTTTGACGATACTTGGCGGTACCGCCGAGGGTAGAAATGCCGGTAAGTAGTTGGCCTTGCAGGATCGTGTCGGAAGCGACAACCCAGGCACCTTCCGCCCAGTTTTCGTCCGCACGAATACCAAGGCACATTTCAACACGTTTGCGACGTGCCAACAGTTCCCAGAAGTTTTCTGGTTCCACGGCAAACAACGCACCAGGAAGTTGATTTGCTTCCGCGTAGCCATGTTTGATCAGGAAGTCGCACACTTGAGCCAAGGCCGACAAGGGAATGTACTTGGCTTCGTTCTTCAACAAGGACGAAACTTGGTGGCGATCCAATCCAGTGAAGTCGCAGATCGCTTTAATGGTGCCAGGTCGTTTCTTAGGATCTGGCGAGTGATTCAGCAATTCTGCCAGGCGAAATGAGAATTTCATCGTGATTCTCCGAGCGTAGGGTTGCTCTACCTAATCTTCATTGTAATAGAGGCTAATCTTCCCCAGGTTGGCACGGAAATCCTGGCCATCCTTTCGAGCCTGAGCCAAGCGGACTTTGGAGGTTAGCTGGCGTATGTCTTAATGATGACTATCTTACCTTTGTTGTCAACGTGACTTTCGGCACCCTTAAAGAAAAAACGCCGAAAATCGGGACTGACGGCGCGCTGATTTCCCGTAATAGGGCTTAATTGGCCACCTGAAGGCCATTTCTACCGTTGAATAAGAAAATCTCGTGAAACGTTTGCCTGAATTGGGCAGCGCTTAGATACGTCGATTTTGCAGGCTGCGCTGGTTGAGATACTCCCAGAAGATCGCCCCTGGATTGTCCTTGGTACAGGCCAGCAGATGGTCGCAGTTGTTGCGGGTGGCGATATCGACCAGTTCGGAATTGAACCGCCCAATCGCCTGCAGATACGACTTTCGGATATCGGCCGGTTGGGCAATTTGCTGAGCGTCGACTTCCAGCCCGATAAATCGGGTCATCCCATCGAGGTTGAAGTTGAGTTCGTGATCGTGGATGACTTGCACCAAGACCACATCGTGCTTGTTAAAGCGAATTCGCTGGATAGCATATTCCAGCTTCGTCAAGTCACCAAAGAAGTCGCTGAAGATCATGACGATCTCGCGGCGCGCCATGCGTTGGCTGAATTCGGATAAGCAAGCATGTAGGTCGGTTTTGTCTTCGGCGGCTGTCTCGTCGAGGTGCTGCGACATGCGGATGATCTGCGGCAAGGCATTACTGGCCGGAATGTGACCGCGGATTTGCGTATCGAACGTCGTGAACGAAACCTTATCGCCCTGTCGAACAATGCTGTGCGCGAGGCTCACCGCCAATCGCGAACCAAATAGCATCTTCTGCGAACCATCGTCACCGTAGCGCATCGACTTGCTGATATCGAGCATCAGATGGCAGACGAAGTTGGTCTCCATCTCGTACTGCTTAATGAAGTACTTATCACGCGTGAAGAAAACGCGCCAGTCGATATGCTTGGGATCGTCACCAGGAACATATTCGCGATGCCCCGAGAACTCGACCGCGAAACCCGACGCCGGCGACTTGTGTGAACCAGCGAGGTTTCCGCTGACTAATCCGCGCGGTTCGAGCGAGCGGCCGGAAAGCTGCCGTAAGAATTCGTAGTCGAGATATCGCGAAAGGACGCCGCTACTCACGAGCTCACCTTACCTGTTCGTTTTACTTTGGTTATGCGGCGGGACAAGCGTACGTCTTTTCTGCTGAGACTTCTTCCAGCAGCATTTCAATCAGTTTATCGCTGGTATAGCCGTTGGCCTGAGCCGAGTAGTTGGCCGCCAAGCGATGACGCAACGCCGGTTTGACCATTGCTTGAACATCGCTGATGCTGGCGTGATAACGTCCGTACAAAATGGCCCGAGCTTTAGCACATGTTACTAAGGTCAGAAGGCCACGGGGACCGGCGCCCCAAGCGACCCATTGATTGACAAACTGCGGAGCTTCCGGGGTGCCAGGGCGGGTGGCGCGAATCAAGGCCCAAGCATAGCCAAGCACTTGGTCACTAACGGGTACACGCTTCACCAGTTTCTGGAACTCGGCGATTTGCTCGCCGGTCATGCACGCCGAGATTGACTCTTGGGCTCCTGCGGTTACTCGGCGAGCAATCTCCCATTCCTCGGCTCCGGTCGGATAATCAACGCGAATGTGTAGGAGAAAACGATCGAGCTGTGCCTCGGGCATGGGATAGGTTCCCTCTTGCTCCAAAGGGTTTTGCGTCGCCAATACGAAGAAGGGATCAGGTAGCTTGCGAATTGTACCACCGGCACTGACTTGGCGTTCCTGCATTGCTTCCAGCATGGCAGCTTGCGTTTTCGGTGGCGTACGGTTGATTTCGTCTGCCAATATGAGGTTCGCGAAGATCGGACCTTCTAGAAATTCGTAACGACGCTTTTTCGTTTCGAGATCTTCTTGAATGATCTCGGTCCCGGTGATGTCACTGGGCATCAAGTCAGGCGTGAACTGAATTCGCTTGAAGCTTAAGTGCAGCGATTCGGCCAACGAGCTGACCAACAGCGTCTTCGCTAAGCCTGGAACACCTTCAAGCAAGGCATGTCCCTTGGCAAACATCGCCACAAGGACTTGCTCGATCACATCGGCTTGTCCGACGATCACTTTGGCCAACTCGTCTCGCAGTTTGCCATATGCGTTTTCACACTCTTGCACGGCGGCGACGTCGCTTTGAGAGATTGGATCATTTGCCATAACTAAGGTGCCTCGACGTTCGGAAAGCTATCAGGTTGTCTTGGTTAATTTTGAATGGATTAGTCGACGTTCTCGAAATAGCGACGCAGACGCTCTTCGTAGCCCGGTGGCGGTGAGCGTCGCACGCTTGCTCGAATCGATTGCTGGACGCCTGGGGGAAGCTTGGTGAACCAAGGTTCCTTCTCGAACGATCGTGCGCCTGGCGATGAACTGCCACTGCCAGTTCCCATGCCAGGAGCTTCTTCCGGAGTCGACTCGTCACCAGAAGAAGCTTGAGTCGAGCCGGTTGGCTGAGAGTTGGAAGCCTGATCGTTGGTGTTTTGTCCTTGCATCGCGTTACTGGCGACGGCATCGGTGGGCGAATTCGATTGCGTCGATGTTGGGTTGTCGAGCATCGCCGAAGCGGGTGCGGCCATGCCTAGTGGATCGATGGTGGCGACTTCCTGGCTGGATGAATCCCCATCGGCAATCAACTCGGGCATTTGCCCCCAAAGCGTGTCCATGACCTGGGAACCAGCGAGTGCTTGGGCAGTAACTTGTGGTGTGGGTGAGGTCATGGAGGTCCCCATGCCGGCCCTTTGCTGTGGTCCGTGGCTAGGCTGCTCGGCGGCTGCGGAACTTTGTGAACCGGAGGAGGCCTCCGAAGGGCTACCAGGTTCGGAATTACCTTCGGTTGGTTCTCCTGCTAGGTCGCCAGGTGCGGGAGAAGATGGCTTTTGCCCATCGCTTGACTGGCTTCCGTCTGGACCGCTCATCGGTGATTGGGGGGCAGGCAAACGGGACGCCGTGTGCAAGGCTTCGCGGACTGGTTGGTTAGCGATTTGCGATTGCTGGGCAGCGTTAGATGCCAATTGGGTCGCTTGTCGCTGGGAGTTGGCGAATTGCCGCATGGATTCGGCCAGTTGCGCCGCCACCGGATTGGGTGTTTCAGGAGCCTGTGAAGCGGCGTCGCCCTCCGATCCGTCGGTCGGCATCGGTTGAGCGCCTTCGCCTGGACTCATCGGGGATGCTGAATTCTCTTCAGCTTCACCTGGGGCATCGTTCGCATCGACTGGCGATTCGGCGTTGGCCATGAACTGCTCGGATAGCTCCTGAATTCGTTCACTCGAGTCGCTGATGTTATCCAGCAAGTTCGCGATCTCTTCCGCCGCTTTCTTATCCGCCGCGATCGGTTGGCGACGTCCGGCGAGTTCCGCGCGCGCTTGTTGAACTTGATTCTGGCTGGGGGACGCCCCGGTAGAGTTGGTCGATGGTTGGCCAGGACTGTTTTTATTCGCGGAAGCATCGGACGTCATGGAAGCATCATCTTGGCCTTGGGGACTGCCCGAAGTTGGCTGACGAAGGCGGGCTGCGGCTTCCGGCGAAATCATGCCCGCTTCGTTGGCAAGAGCTTCTAGCCGAGGCTGGGCATTTGCCGGCGGCTCCTGGGTTGGAAGATCGTTTAACGCCTGATCGACGGAATCGATCTGTCCCAATTGCTGATCTGCGGTGTCGGCCAACTGATTCGCTGCCTCTTTGGCAGCTTGCCGGAGGGCGTTGGCGGCTTGATTCAATTGCTGCTGGGCCTGACGCGATTCGGACTGAAGCTGTTGGGCCTGCTTGCCGGTCGCCTCAGGCGATTGCTGCGGACGCGACATTCCCTTGGCCGCTTGGCTCGATTTGGCGATCTGGTCTTGCGCTTGCTTCAATGCTTCGGCGGCTTGAGGGGCCGTGGTCTTGGTGCCTTCGGCGACACGATTGGCGACGGCTGCGATATCGCTTTGCGTGCCGGCAAGGGATTCCATATTCTCGGCCTCAGCTTGCTGGGGATCATTCGCGATCTTCGTGGCATCGCGTGTGATCTCCTGCTGGGCCGCGGCGGCACGGTCGAGTGCTTCAGCAGCACGGGCCAGTTCTCCGATGGTGGTTGCCAGTTGCTGGCGGCGTGCGTCTGCCAAGGTTGAGGCAACGTTCTCTAATGCTTGACGCGTTGCATCGGTAGCGTCTTTCAAGGATTGAGCCGTCGATTGCTCGTTCGCACTGGTAGCGTCTTGAGCGGCAGCGACTGCTTGATTGGCTTCTGACTTCGCTTCGGCGATCATCGGCTTCACCGCTTCCGGAAGATTCTCGGTTTGGGCCGCGTTGTCTAGTTGCTGGCCCGCTTCGCGTTCGGCTTGCGCGATCGGCGCGGTTTGATCAGGGGATGATTCAAATTGCTGCTCCGCGGCGGTTTGTTTTTCAAGGGCCTCTTCAAGATTCTTTTTCGCTTCTTCGAGAGCGGCGATCTGTTTCGCTCGCTCGTCCGCGCTAGCGACGTTCGGAGGTACCGCTTGCTCAAGAAGCTGATCTTTGAGGGTATCGAGCTTGGCAAGCACTTCGTCCTGTTTGTCGACTGCGGCTTCCTGATCGGCTTCGAACAATTCGTTTACGGCTTCGGCGGCCAGTTGGGTGGCTTCTTCCAGCGGCTTGGCAGACTCTGGCTGATTGACCATCGACTTAGCCAAATCTTCCAGCTTCTTTTGAATCGCTTCCTGCTTCTGCGAGAGCTCGTCGGCTTTATCTGGAGTGAGTTCCGACTCCTTGGTTTCGTTCTGAACGTCTAGCTGTTCGTTCCGCAGCTTTTCGATCTCGTTCATCGTTGACTCGAGGCTGTTGTCGACGAGCCCCTGGGCTTGCTGGAGGTCTTCTAGAATCTTATAGAGGGCGGCAACAAACGCGTCCTGGTGGACCGCTGCCCCGGAGTAACGTCCTTCTCGAATGCTGCGCAAAGCTCCATCAAGTTCGTCTCGAGCGCCTGTATCTTTCAAGATTTGCTGTCCGGCGATTGCGGAGGTTGCCAGAGAACCGCCCCAGCTACGCATGTCGGTCAACACTGCTTCCAACTGGCGGTACATGCCTTCGGCATCGCTCTGCCGTGAGAGGTTGGCGAGCGCGACACTGTCGCGCGATTCCATCGGCAAGCCAGGCAGTTCCCGGGTTTGCGTCGAGACTTGTTCCTGCACGGAAATCAGTTCACGTACTTGAGCGTGCAATCGAGCTAATCGCATGCGGCGATAAAGTCGCTGGCGTTCGGCCATCAATGCCAGCAGCACGTTCCGAACCTCAGCGCGGGCACCTGTTATGGCATCGATCCTGGCTTGACCTTCCGAATGCTGGGCCAGCATCAGCTTTTGGACGACTCCCTGCATTTCGTTGCGAATCAACTCGTCGAGATTGCCGCGCATTTGTAGGATATCGCTGTAGATCGGAACCTCGGTCAGCCCGTTTTGCCGTAACTGAGCGGCTTGAAGATCGAGAACTTGCGAGACAAGTTGTCGCGTCAAGGCTTGTGCTTGTTGCTGGGTATACTGCTTGCGGCGGAGTGAACCCGAATCGACATCCTGGCCGTAGGTCACGGAAACGTCGCCCTGAACCAGGATTGTGAGCAGTACGAGGAGTGAGGCCAAAAGTGAGCCGCGCATCATTGGTTCTCTCCCAAGCCTAGTTGTTGCTCGATCAGCTCGTTGAGCATTTGTTCCGATTGCTTATCTGCTTCGGCGATTGCGGCCAGCACGTTGCTTTCATCGCCGATCTCGAGGTTCAGCGGATCACTGGCCCCCAATATTTCCTGGGCGCTAGCGCGAAAGTCGGTGGCTTGCAGCACGATTTGTACTTGATCACCGACTTGTAACTGCCAAGGTGCCAAGTCGAGGGCATAGTCTCCTTCGACTAGGGTCTGCGGAGGGGACTTGGCGTCGTATTTTCGTAGGGGGACTTCAACGATCCGCGGGGCCGTTTCGCCGCGACGGATTTCCAAGCGGAAAGTTAGGTTGGCCAAGCCGAAATCATCGGCGGCTCGATAATGAATCATTGGGGCGGCCGTCGGAAGGACGATATGGTGAATCGTCCGAAGTGAAACCGAAGGCAGTCGATCGGGAACCACACGAATCGTACCCCGAACCGGCGAGGCAGGGGAAAGCCCATGTTCGTCGATCGCGGTTAGTTCGTAAGCAATCGTTTCCTGCACGTTTGATAACGCATCGAGTGTGGTGGGTAGCTTCCAGATATTCGATGTGTCGTTGGTCTCTTCAAGAAGTTCGGTCCACGCATTTGCACCGCGACGCAGGGTGAGCTCCGGTGGATTGACGGGCCGATCAGAGATGACGTTGAGCGTGACATCACTGCCGGCGAGCACTGCCAGGTGCGTGGATGATGAAGAACTGGAGAGGTGGATGTTCTTGGCATAATCGGGCGGTGTTGCGGCAAGTTCGACCTTGAGCGTTGGCAAAGGGATGATCTCGATAGCCAACTCAGGTGATTCTGCATCTCCGGCAAAAATCTGGTAGTGAATCGGCTCGATCAAGCGTGGTACCGAGTAAAGAAACTCGCCAGGCTGGTTTAACTCCGGTTCCAGGATTGCTTCGGTGGAACCTCCCTGGGCATCGGTAATCTGCAGACGGCAATGACGCGGTACGACACCTTCACAGGCAATGCGAAGTGCAAGGGGACTGCCGTAGCCAAGTGTTGCAGCCTGCGAAGGATCATCAACCGAAATCGCCGTCCCATTCATTTCAATCGCCGCGATTATGGTTTGCGTCGGGTAGCTGACGTTGGCCATCGACAACCGCTGAAAGAAAACCGAAACGTAGCGTGGCGCGACGAAGCAGGCTCCCGCGAACAGCAGCAGTACCAACCCTGCACCCAGCATTCGATTGCGAACGTGGCTGGCATCGAAGCCTTCGAATACATCGATTTCTTCTTTAAGTTCAGAAACGTAATCAACGACCGCTTGTTGCAGTTCGTTCGAGCCGATTGCCTGTCCTTGGTCGAATTGAATAGCAGCGACCAGATCGCCGTCGATTCCGTGGCGATGCTCGACCGTGATGGCTGTTTCGATTAGTGAAGCACCCCAGCCACGTAGCGCGGTGAATGCTCGATTAAGTCCATAAGCCAATACCGGCAAACTAACGACCATCATCAGAAAGCGGTGGAGGGTACTGAGGTGCAGCCCGTAGTCGAGCACGAACCACGCCGCCAGAATTCCGGAAATCCAAAAGAACGACCCGGTCAGCGCCGTCCCCAAGCGAAGACGATCGCGGGCATCACGTAACCGCTTTAGCTGCGACTTCAAGCTGCTGAGTTTAGCCGTGCTCATGCCAGGTTCGCTCGCTTTCTAACGATCCACTCCGTCAAAAGAAGTGCGACCACTACGATGAACCAAAGAGGCGTTCCCCAGATCGGAAAGCTACGCGAGATCTCCTCTGCGACCGGCTGAAGTTTCAAATCTTCGACCAACTTGCTGGCTTCGGACAGCTCGTACGAATTGCCGCCAGTCGAATTCGCCATCGCTTGTTGCAAGGCCAAATTACGCGCCGGATTACGCTGTTCGGCGGAGGCACCGACGACATCGAAACGAATCTCGCTCGGCGAACCCGTGATAGGGTCGGTAACCCGTGCGGTGTAACGGCCTGCTTCATAAACCGGCACACGAACTTCAAAACGTCCCGGGCGTGTTTCACTAAGCTTGACCTGCTGCGGTTGACCAGCGGCAGCCTCGCCCAGGAAGACTTGGGCCTGCAATCCTTCCGTGGGAAGGTTATCCGCCGTCAGGGGATCAAAGTTTTCGTCGTATGCTTCCACCGTGAGGAGGGCCCGGTCGTCGACTTGGTATTCCATTTGATCCATCGAAAGGACGAAACGCTTTTGACTTCCCAGAGCATGGCTAAGGGCCAGTCGCGAGATGATCTGGGACCAGAACTGGCGATAGTACTTTTCGCCGTAGATGCGCCGCATTCGCCACAGCTCATTGAAGCCGAGGTAGATGACCTCGCCGTTGCCGTAACGACGCGTGGCGATGATCGGCTGAGGCGTCTTGCCATCGGCACATACATCGGTGGGATGTTGGGCCAAGACGTTGGCCTGTGAGTGAACGCCGAGTACTGGTTGGTACCAAGGAAGTTCTCCGAGGTTATCCCAGGGAGAAATCGGTTCGCCAGTCAGTCCATCCCCTAACTGCATGATGTCGGCCTGCTTGCCGAGCGGTGTAATTTGTAGTGGGAAAGGGCGGGCCGAGCGAAGCGAGAGGGATCGATCGAGCTTGACCGGCAACATATCGGCGATTTCGGTATCGATAAGCTGAGATGGACCATTGTTTGGCCCAGAAACGACCACTAGTCCGCCACCAAATTGACCGACGAACTGCTTGAGCATACGGCAGAAACGCTCGTTCAATGCTTCCGAGGGGACGTCTCCCAGGAAGATCACGTCGTTGGCGAAGAACTCGCTTCGCTGAGGTGTGAGCGTTGGCAGAAACATCTCGTTCGCTTGCCGCACCTTGGGATCGGCCGAGCGGAGAAACGTGCGAAAACCTTCCATACCAACTAAACGATCGCGATGGAACACTTCCTTGACGAAGCGCCATTCCCACGTCGGTTCGTTCTCGATGTAAGTGAGGCGGATGTAATCGTCGACGATGTTGACGGGACGCGAGGACTCGTTGTTTTGTTCGCTGACTTCGCCTGGTAGCACATCCACTGAGGCGGAGATTAAGAACCGGCCTGATTGCTGGGGAATGAAGGAGAATTCAAGATATTGAATCGATGAATCGAAGGTGACAAGTTGCGATCCGACGACAATCTCTTGCAGTCCAGAATCTTCCCCAATGCTGTCCCCCTGAAGCGGACGCGCCGTAACGTTGACCTGAGCCGATTCCCCTTGCACGCCAGATTGGTTAAGCCGCACGGTGATCGTGGAACGTTCCGCCTTCTTCATTTTCAAGGGAGGCTGAACTTCAATTTGGATGTCACGTGTCGAGATAGCGCCAATTCCGATGGTGTAAATCGGTACTCCCAATCGCTGCAGGGGTGTCGGTTCGTTGGGACCACTCGAGCCTAGTGGTGCGATGCCTGAGTTGTGCGCGAAATCGCTGAATACCACCAATCCGCCCAGGCGACGAGTCGATTGATTGCCCAAATCGTTTACCAATTCGCCGAGGGCAGTCACCTTGCCATGGGTGGTTAGTTCTGGAGCAATTTCGCCAGGCGTGAGCGGGCCTTCCTGGGTTCCGCTGGTAATGCGCCGGGCAACGCTGGTCGAGTCACCGTCGAAAAGGAAGTACTCGAGCTGGATATCATGCTGCGACTCTAATTCGTCGATCAGGTTGTGATTTGCTTTTCCGAGGTACTCTTGCACCCATCGCTGTCGAGTTAATTCGGGGATGGAAGCCTGACTGTTAAGGCTTTCGTTGTCGACGGCTTCGGTCAGTGCGGCAAGTTCGTCCGGGGTTAGGTTATCGCGGATGTTCATGCTTTCCGTGCCATCGAACACCATATAGAGCACCGGTTTTAGGGTGCGAACCGCCGTCAGCCGGATGGTCGGGTCTGCCAGGGTAACAATCAGCAGAACTAAGATAATCGCTCGGACAGAAGCCAATGCAGCGGTTGGCAACGTGGTGATGCCGGTTTGAATTCGAGTGTAGTACCAGACCGTAAACCCAATCGCGGCCAGGCAACCAACGATCAGCCACGTGGGATCTGATGTGGCCCAAGGCGCGGCAAAGGACATGCTGACGCCGTCGACCATCTCGACGTCGCTTATCCCGAATAACCAACCTAAAACCTTGGAGAACATGAATTCTTTCGTTACTTAGTCGCCGTGGCAGGAGAGCTACGTTCGACAAGCCAGGATAACCACGAAGGGGTTGCGGCGACGGTCATTTCGACAATCAGCAAAACGATTACCAACGCGATCAACCATTGCCACCAAGAATGCCCAGACAAGTTCATGCCGGCAGCGTTCATGGACTCGATCGAGTTCTGCCAGCGATACTGTGGCGGCAACTGCAACGCCTCGAACGACGATTGATCGAGGCGGGATAGTTCCGATTCCCACGCAGGTGGCGTTGCACTGATAGGGAAGCGATAACGCGATCCGTTATCGTTCATGTCGTTGGTGGTATCTGTGCCCGCTCGATCTGAGAGCCAGTAGATGCCTGACGTATCCAAGCTTTCGATCAAAACGCCTCGTGTGACTTCGTTGAGAAAGCGAGGTGAAATCGAGCTTACAACGCCGCTGCTGGGAGTTTCGATTTGGACGCTCGAATCGCCTGCCGCGGAGGGCAACGGCAGCAAGGCGGTCTCACCGACGTTGAAGTTGACCCGCTGAAAGGTCGAAGCGAGTTGGTTTCGAAGCACGCGATCGAAGATCAGCACGGCGTTGGTGCTGGGCAAGGTCGACCAGTTTGTGCTGACACCGGAACTGAAAAAGACAATCTGCCCTTTGCCGACGCTACGCTGCACCACGAAATCGACTCCATTGTCAAACTGGGCGATCGTGGTGGCGGCAGCGTCTGAGATATCTTGACTGCTCTTATTGGTCGCCAGGTGGCTAACGGGCGGGGACCAGGCCAGCCAAGGTTCTTCTGAGGCAGTGGATATTGGCGGCTGGGCAAGATCTTCGTGGGAAAAATCGTTCTGGGGAACGACGGCTTTGAAGAAGAGGGCGTCAGTGTACAGGTCGATCAACTGCGTTTCGTCGAGGTTGGCGATATGGAAGTAAGCGTGATCGAGCAGCCCCTTCGAGGCAATCCGGAACGGTTGCAAGTCGTCGGATAAGTCGTCCAAGCTGTGACCGATGGTTTCACGGCGTAATGGCCGCGGGAGAATTCCTTGTCCGCCGCGCCAAGCGACATCATTCCAGGCATTCGCGTCGAACTCGCCGCTGGCGGCAATCGCAAGTTGTCCTCCTTGCTGGACGTATGATTGAAGCGTATCGACCAGGCTGGCCGAGGGGGCCTCGACGCCAGCTATGACGGCTAAGCGCGCTTCTCGTAAGGCCGCTCGCAGCGTTTCTCCTTCGGCTTCACGCTGCGACAGATGTATGGCGCGGATCAGATGCTCGTCGTTTCGGCTTACTTCAGGCTTCGGGCTGAGAAGTTGCCGGAGAATCCAGGTATCTCCAACGCGTCCTAAGGAAGGGGACTCTTCGGCATCGCTCCACTGGTCGATGAACACCACCGGTGTCGAGGCAACTAACGGAACAACCAGCCAACGGCAATCGTCGGCTGTCAGGGCATCGCCATTCAGGTTGACCGATATAGGAATGGAGGTCGTTCGGGCTGGATCCACTTCCATCGGATCGAACACATAATCAAACGACAACGTCCGTGCCGAGTCGCCAGCTGGGAAGTCGACGAACTTGGTTTCGACTTCGTTTTCGCGAACACGCAAGGTCACGGCAACATTGTCGCGAGGAGCATCGCCGTGGTAACGAACGGTGGCCACCAGCCGTGTCGTCATGCCAAGTTCCGCTAATCCATCTGGGATGCCGAACGATTCGATCCAGGCGTTATCTGGGGCGGAAGCTTCGTTGCCGACCACAATCACCGGCATGTCGTCCTCAGGCGGGCTCGTCCGTGCCAGTCGCTGCCACTGGGCGGCTTGCTGATCGCCGAAAATTATCACGTGAGGAGCATGCGAGGGAGTTTCTTCGGCGAGACTTCTTGCTTGATTCAAAGCATGTGTCAGTTCGCCAGCAGCATGCGTGGCAGCCACCTTATCGATCGCGTCGACCGCATCGATGTGAGATGAAAAGGGATCGGAGAGCCGATGCGATTGGCCACCACTAAGCGGAAGAATTGAGATCTTGCTATTGGACGGAAGAGTTTCGACAAACTGTCGGGCTTGTTCTTTCGATTGCTCGAGTACCGAGCCTGAGATGGATCCGAGTGAGCTGCTGAGACTGTTGTCGATCACGAGAATTGCATGGGGTGGTCGTGATGTTCCAACCGTGGCTGAGGTATCGGTTGAGGAAGCAAAATAGGGGCGAGCTAACGCTAATCCAAACAGGAGAAGAGCTGCCGCTCGTAGGAGCATGAGTAGAAGGTCGCGGATTCGCAGCAATCGACGATTCGACTGCATGGCCTCGAGCAGGAAGTCCATCGCAGCCCACTCGACGGTGCGGTAGCGATTTCGATTCAACAGGTGAATCAAAGCCGGGCCGAACATCATAACGGCGCCAGCAATCGCGAAACCAGAGGCTACGAACGCGGGAAACATGGACTAGCTGAATTCTCCAGAGCAAAACACGGGATGACTACGGGACTTCATGTTGGAAAGATTCGATTCGCCCTTCCTGCAGGATGGGCAAATAACGATTCGGCATCGCCAGAATAAAGCAACCGACCGCTGTGCCATACAAATCGCCTGGTTTTCCGCCAACGTGAGCGCCCGCATTCCAGTGACCATCTTCGCGCGGATTGCCAGGACGGACGACTTGCGATTCGACGACCGCGTCTCGCAAAATCGGATACGACCGCTGCCAGTCCTCGCCTCCGACTTGATAGAGTGCCTGGCCAACGTAGTAGAGCGTGTAAGCATCGAACGGCAAACGTCCGTTCTGGCGGTTGTCTTTCTGTTTCAGCTTGGCGATCTCGGCATGGATGATTTCCATGTTTTTTTGGATTCGCCAGTCGTCGTATTGGCCAAACTCTTGCAAACAAACCACGCCGGCGGCGGCCATCGCCAGCGAGGCTTTGCCGCCATGACGCGTGTAGGTGAATTGACCGGGGTACTTGCGCTGTTCCGCTTCGGATGCATCGCGAGAAACGCCTTCCGGGCTGTAATGCTCGCGGACGCTACTGATCGCCAGGTCGACCACTTCCGGGGCAACTTCAATGCCCGTATCCATGGCGCTCCGCAGGGCCTTCGCTTGCATCACGGCAAGGCTTAGATCATGACCGTTTTCTCTTCGCACGGCGCGGTAATCCCAGCCGCCGTCTTCGGCTTGAGTAAACGCAATGAGTTTGAGCGCGCGATCGAGAACACCGTTAATGCGAGCGTCGTTTGTCATCCCATGAGCTTGACCCAGAACGAACGTGGTCAGCCCGTGGTTGTACATGTCGCGTTGGGCATCGGCGACGTTCAAAAGGCCAGAAGGCCGGGGGCTCGATAAGATCCGGTTCAGAGCTCGATCGAGTGGTTGTCCGAATTTGCCACGACCTGGGGCGTGACCGTCGGCCATGAATGCGAGGGCTCCCATGCCAATCAGCCCTAAGTCGTCTGATTCCCAGTCGCCGTTAGGACCTTGGTTTTCAGCCAGCCAGGTTAAGCCACGGTCTAACGCCGCCGTGCTTTCCGGGGTGATCTCCCATGGTCCTTCCGCCCAGGCTGGTGTCATCGCAGGAAGCGAAACGCCGAGACAGAGGATCACGAAAATGTACCGAGAAAAGTGCATAGTTTTGCGGCGGAAGAACTAGGGATGGCCGATAAGGCCTTGCCTGAACGAATGTTAAGTTTTCTGGGGCAAGGGTCGTCTCTTGTCAATTTATGCCCTGAGCACAGGCAATCGTTACGCAAAAAAGTGATCAGTAAACAAGTTTTACTCCGAAAAAAGAACGTCGGCTCTTGTCATTGCTGCGACGTTATCTCGTGAAGGGCCGACCTAAGGGACGAGCAAGAGTTCGCGGTTATCGCTGCTTTCGTCATCCGAATACCAAAGATACCAATGGCCTGCGCCGTAAAACGAGGGGCCCACACCAGGCGTTTGGTCGCCCGGGAGCTCGCGATTTTGTAGCGTGGTAGGAGCTTCACCCGACCAGGGGAAACGTTTCGTGGCAAGGCTTGATTGGGCGTCCTTTTCCAGTGGTGGTTGATGCACGAATGCGATCATGCCATCGGCGGCACGAAATCCATAAAGCAGGTTCTCAGGCTTCTGGATCTGTTGTCGAACTTGGCCATCTTCCATCGCTAGTTGTTGCCAAGCTTGGGCGTTTTCGACAAGCAGATTCTGATCGTCCAGCCGCGCAATCCGGTGGACATCGACTGCTGGCTTCGTCCAATGTAGAAGCCCCGTGGCGATGTCGAAACATTCCATGCGCATGCTGCCAGCATGGAAGGAGACGCCTCGATTGCCAACGATGACTAAATCGCTGAGGTCTTGGTGAGCCCAACGATTGTCGATCGATTGCGGGAAGGTCAACTGCTTGCGGACCCACTGTAAATAGCCAGAAATATCGCACGATGCCAGCACGCCTCCCAAGTCAATGAGAAGCTGTTCCTGGTGCTGGACGATCTTACCAATCCCACGATCGAACCATGTATCGCGAATGCGAAACAAATTGCTGCTCTCCACGAACTCGCCGGTCGCTAGATCGACGTGAGAAAGTCGCACGACATGGGTCGATTGGGCGAGTTCTTTGAGCGTGACAATCAGTACTCGTCCTTGGACGGCGATGGGATCGGTGGCCAAAACCATCTGTCCGTCGAGATTGCTTGCCCAACGCGGCTCGCCCGTTGCGCGATCGAAAGCGTTCAACGCGAACCCTTTCTCTTGGAGCATACGGCACAGCACCAAATCTCCTACAACCAACGGTACCGATCGGGTGAAAGGATAATCGTGGGCTTTGCCACGTCCATTATCACGCTCGGCTTGTTGCCACAGCACCGTACCATCATTCAAATCAATCTTGATGAGCTTAAAACGATTGCAAACGTAGGCATGATCATCGTGAACGGAGATGCCCATATCGCGTCGCCGCCAATCGACCTTCTCTTCACGAATTGCAGTCGGCGGTTTGTCCTTACCATTCCCCCAGACGCCACTCCACATGATCTCCATCGGTTGCCAGGCTTGATCGGACCAAGCCGGGGAAGTTGTTGCCGACGTGTCGGCTGTTTGAACGGCGTCGCTGGTTGGAATTGAAGCTCGCAAGACTTCGGTTTCTTCTACCAAAGACTTCGCTGGCAACTTAGTGGATCCGAGATCGATTTCACCCGTGAGAATCTCGTGATGATCGGGAGGAATATGGCCGAGCATCATGATCCGGGCATCGACTTCGGTGCGTAGTTCTTCGTCAGCGGATCTCGCCGCTTTTAAGTAATGCTGAAGTGACGTCGCGAAGTTTCCTGCTGCGGTCGCTTGATCGCCGAGCCAGAGGTGCGCCTGAGCGGCAGCATCAGTGTCGAAAAATTGAAGCGTGACGAGCTCGATAACCTTCCGATCGCCACGTTGGATGGCTGCATTTAGTCGAAGCTGAGCCAAGTCCGAGTGCTCGCTCTGCATTTGCTGCCGCAGCTGTTGATTATTCTGCACGGCCATCTGAATCGCCGCCGGGACCGAGAAGAAGTGATCTGGATCGCTACCCGAAGGGGCGAGTCCCTGGACAGCCGATTCAGGAATTTGCGTGATCAACCGGCACGCATCGGCGATCGCGCCGCTCTCGAGGGCGGCGTTCAAGTCGGCACTGATATTGTAAGCTTCTTTGCTGAGGTCTTCGACAAGCAACGAAGCTAAGCGTCCCTCCGTCAGATACTCTTGCGAATCGACCAGACGTCCGGTGTAGCGAATCGCGATACCACCCGCCCAGTTTAAGATCGGAAAATCGCGGCGTGCTCGGTTGCGATCGTAGTGATAGTACCTTTGAATCGTCTCGCAGCCAAATAGCACGTCGTTCCAGCGTTGTTGTTCAATCGCCGCTAATAACTCGGCATTGACCTGCTCGCGCGAAAGATACTCCTGCGAGTCACGATTTATCGATGGTAAGTTGAAGAGTTCTCGCCGGAATGCTGCGTTGTCTTGTCGTTCTGGCGTGTAGAGCTGGTCGGTGAAGATATCACTCAAGCGATCTCGGGACCACGTGAGAAAACGCTTCTGGTGGTAATCCAACGGCCAGGTTTTGGTTAAAGCGAGCACTTCCGTCAGAATCGCTTTTTGCTCTGCTAACGGTTTGCCGTGCATCGCCTCTTCGCAAAGTTCGATCATTCCTTCTAAAGGAAGATCTTTAGCCGTGTAGCGACGAAGGGCCGAGGCCAAGTCGGGGGCTTGTTGCGATCCGTCATCCAGGGTATACGTGTCGGTGCGGCGAGGCGAGTTTTCCAGCTGTTTCCACGGAATCTGATCGACCTCGCGCCAATGCGATTCCGTAAAGAGCCCGGTTAGCGTGGGCAACTCGCGAACGATGATCTTGCTAATTGTCAGACGACGTTCGCCTTCGACGCGAGCAGCCCCGATTCCGAGATAGTCGTAATACTCTTTGGCATTATTTGCTTCGCTCGACAAAAGAGCCCAGTGAATTCCGTCTCGACTGATCCATCCCTTGACCTGGCCACCGCCTTGAAAGAGACGAAGCCAAACATGGTCGCGAACTTCGGTAGACGGATATTCCTTCAGGTCGCGATCGGTTTCCATTTTGCCGTCGAACACGTATGAGAACCGAGCGTAGAGATTCTCGGAGCGACGATTACGACCCAAGACGATTGCATCGCGCGGGGGTGGAATTTCACGCGGTTTGCCTTCCTCTTTCGGTTTGTCATGCCGAGTCAGGAAGATCGCAAACGAGGGGTCGATTTCCGTCAATTCCAAGTCAACCATGCGGATGCCGTAGCCTGGGATTGGCACGCAGGCCCAGCTGTTGTTGTCGGGAGAGTTGACCATGAATGAAATACTTCCGTCCGCATTGCGCTCTAAGGTTGCGTTCTGCGCAAGCTTCTCTTCCCAAGGAAGTTCGGCCGGTTTGTCGATCGTGACCTGGGCGGGATATTCAGGGGCTGGCGATTTTGGCACGTTGGAAAGCGGCCAAAGATTCATTTGTCGAATGATCGATTCGCCAGCAACGTAGATTTGATCTGGGGTTGCAGTAAGTGGCGTGCGAATGACCTCGGCGTCACCACGATAGATGACCAGTTCGCTAGTGGTATCATCGAAATAAATGGCAACGGGTTGGTAGTGTCGCGCATTACCGCGATGCTCACGGTAACCGTCGTTAGCCTCAAGTGCGAAATCGCGAGGTTGGATTCCATCTTCCCCTCGCTTCATGGAGTAGGCGTACCAAGGATTGTAATCGTGTCGATATTTGACGACCGTGACTCCTTCGTCCCCGTTGTAAAAGTGGAACTGAAGTTTGTCCAAATCAGAAGCGACGAAGCGGAGTGCCGTTCCGCTTGGCAAAGGGCCTCTAAGACGGAACCAACCTTTGAAACGGACTTGCGGATGATCCCCATCACGAAACTCTTCGATCTCGCCAGGCAGTGATTCATCCGCGCGCACAAACCACTGATCGAATTGGCTGCGTGTCAGCGAATCGTAACGGCCTGCATCTGGAAGTGAGGTGAGATGCGCGAAAGAAATGGGATCGATTGCCGGAACAGTCAACTCGTCCGCAGGCAAACTTTCGGCCATGTCGGCTGGCAGTGGCGCTGGCGGCAGCGAGCCATCCGGCTCGGCGACAACCTCGACGGCAGGCGATTCTTCCTGAGTCTTCTCTTCGCTGGACGAAGCGGTATCGGTAATAACTTTCGTGGAAGAATCTGTTGCGTTTTCGGTTGCAAGCGGCGATTCCACGACGGGATCAGGCGTTGGTGGAGTTTCCTTTTGGGCGACCTCGTTATTGCCGGTAGGCTTGCCAGAGAATGGGAGAATGCTGGCGACCGTTATCCCGACGGCGATGAGCAGTGCCAGCCCTAATCCGATAGTCCATCGCGAGCGCGCGATAAGTCGCTGTTTCCGCCTGAGCAACGTCTGAACGAACTGATCCGAAGTATCATCGGAAGTACCCAGGGCGTCGGCTAGATGATGGTCCATTCGCAGACGATCAGCCAGTGCATCGCGCAGTTCTGGCGACTCAGCAATACGCTCGCGAAGCAGCTGAATCTGCGACAGCGTGAAGTCTTCGATCGGGCTTTCCTGGACAAGCTCGATCAGTTGCTGGTCATTCATCCGCAGAGTTCCGCGACTTGCGATTGACGCAATCTTTCAGCGCTTGTCGAGCACGAAATACCAGTAGTTTCACGGCCCCTTCACTGCGACGCATCTTTTCCGCGATTTGCGCCATCTTCAGCCGCGCATAGTAATGCATTTTTAAGGCGTCATGAGCAGACTGGCCGAGCGTACTGATGCACGAATTCAGCCAATCATGGACTTGGCGATAATCGGACTGATCTTCCTGCGAGAGGGCGTCCAACTCGAGGCAAAGTTCAGTCCACTCGACCTCTTTTCTTCGTCGACTGCGGCGGATGTGTTCTCGAAGTACGTTTCGGGCCACGCCCAGAAGCCATGGACGAACCGGGACATCACCACGAAAACGGACCTTGCCGGCCAAGCAGCGGAGGAATACCTCTTGGCAGAGATCGTCGGCATCGGTCGGATCTGCTAAGCGTGAACGGAGGTAACCAAATACGAAGCTCTGTTGTCGTTGGACGAACGCCCCGAGAGCTTCTCGGTCGTTCGACTGTAAGGCCTGAATCAGCAGAGCATCCTCTTCCGCGGCTTGCTGCCGTTGGTAATGGACAAAGCCGGTGGTCGACGGAGACGCCAATTCGTGAGCGTCGGTCGCCGTTTTCGTCGCGGAAGGGGATAAGGCCATAGCGGAATCCGGGAGGAGATTGCGAGGACAGATCGAGAGGTTCGATCCCACTTAATCATATAAGAAAGGTAACATTTTTCGCAAATGATTCGAGCAATTCTTCGTTTCGGCAGGCGGAGGTTGGCATAAAAAAAGCGAAGCCACTGATATTGCGGCTTCGCTTCTCATTTTTTGCAGAGAATCTAGGTCGTATGGGACGCTTAGATCAAGTCAGCCCAACCTTCGCGGTACTTCGGCTTGATGATGTCCGCGACTTCTGGTGCGTTCTTAGCAACCAGGTTCTTGGCATCCCACTCGATTGCTTTGCCCTTACCCGATTCACCGGTCGTCCAGACGGACAAGTTACCCAGCAGAATGGTTTCCGACAGCGGACCGGCGTAGTTGGCGAAGTTAGACATCGGCTCTGGACCGCCCTTGATGCCGTCAACCCATTCCTTGAAGTGACCTGGGGAACGAGGAATGGTTTCCGGAGGACCTTCGTAGCCAGCGAACTTCGATTCCGGCAGCAGATCGAAGCGTGCACCATAATCGTTAGGCGAGTAGATCTTACCGGCGTCACCGATCAGCAGGCTTCCGCTGGTCGACAGCTTACCGCTATCGCCCAGTGGCAGATCCTTGGTCAGTTCCGGAGGTGGCAGCTTACCACCGTCGTACCAGAAGACCTTACATGGAGCACGTCCATCAAGTTCTGGGAAGTCGAACTCGATGACCGACCATTTGGGGTAGGTCTGGCCGTTGTGACCGGACGATTCGGCAGCAACCTTGTTCGGGTCACGTAGGTTCAGAGCCATGAAGGCCATGTTGAACGTATGGCAAGCCATGTCGCCCAAAGCACCGGTACCGAAGTCCCACCAACCGCGCCACTTGAATGGGTGATAAGCGTCGGCGTATTCACGGTAAGGAGCTGGACCGATGAACATTTCCCAGTCGACGTTTTCAGGGACCGGTTGTGGTTCTGGCTTAGCAACACCTTGTGGCCAGATCGGGCGATTGGTCCAAACGTGAACTTCGTTCACGGTACCAATGGCGCCAGCCTGGATGATTTCAGCAGCACGACGAACGCCACGTTCTGCCGTACCTTGGTTACCCATCTGAGTAACGACTTTGTTTTCCTTGGCGATTTCGCCCAGGCGACGTGCTTCCCAGATGCTGTGCGTCAGAGGCTTTTGGGTGAAGCAGTGCTTGCCCATCTTCATCGCCATGGCGGAAGCGGGAGCGTGCGAGTGGTCAGGAGTACTGACGGTCACGGCGTCGATCTTATCGCCCATTTCGGTCAGCATTTCGCGGTAGTCGCTGTACTGCTTCGCGTCTGGGTAGAAGTTGCCCGCCTTTTCCAAGCGTTCCTTATCAATATCGCAGATAGCGACCATGTTGCCGGAACGACCTGCGTCGGCCGAGTCGCTGGAACCCTTACCACCAACACCGATGCTGGCGAAGTTGATCTTCTCGTTCGGAGAATTGCTCTCTTGGGCCTGCACGCCGGCAGCAGCCCAGAAGCCTGCACCGGCCGCGGCCGTCAGCTTCATGAAGTTACGACGATTCTGGCGAGAACTCATTAACTAAACTCCTCGTTAAATACGACTTGTTTGCTTCTGGTGGCCAAATTGCTCAATAAAGAAATACAAGCGGGTCGAGCCAGAGAAGCGGTTGTTATCCAAAATAGGAAGGGGTGGGAAGGGGCCTTGCGAGGGCGTCGGTGAAGAACGACAGAATCGATATGCTCATAGAGTATCGGATTCCACAAGGACCGCCTAAGTTGTCAACTTAGCGATAAAGCTGGCCTTACGCAATCAATCCCGGCACAAAATTGCAGGATAATCCAACTATTTCCCAATGCAAAATCGGGAAAAAATCACATCCAAGAGATCATCTGTGTAGACCGCACCGACCACTTCGGCAAGTTGCGAGATAGCGAAACGGATCTCAGAAGCGATCAGTTCCTCCGACATTCCGGCCGCAATACCGTCCTCACAGGTGGTAAGCGCCCCAACCGTCGCCTCGATCGCTCCCAGGCAGCGAACGGCTGTCTCTGGCACCATTTGGGTGGTAGAGAGCTGAAGGTCCTCAATTCGCTGTAAGATCGCGTTTTCCAGGGTTTCCAGCCCTTGAAGGGTTCGGCCACTGGTAGAAAGCGTACCAATCGTCTCAACTGGGCGGGTCGCCATGTCTGACTTGGTGGCGACTGTCAGCAGTCGTTCGGACGGAAGTAGCCGTTTTAGCTCCGAAACCGCTTCGCTGATACCCGCTGAAGCGTCGACACATAGGACGCAGATGTCCGATTCCTCAGTGGCAAATCGGGTTTGCTCAGCCATTAAATTTCCCAACAGATCTTCGTGGGAGGCAGTTTCATGACCGGCCGTGTCGATTAGCTCAAGGTCGACTCCCTGCCAGGTGACCTTTTGCGAGATGAAATCGCGGGTGGTCCCCGCCTGAGACGAGGTGATCGCATCGTCGGATCGAGTCAGGGCGTTGAAAAGTGTACTCTTGCCGGCATTGGGAAGTCCGACCAACGAGACCTTGGGAAGAGCTTGGCCGTAAGTTCGAGATTTGATCTGATCGCGCAGATCGACTAGCGAAGTGCGAATGCGATCAATTCGCCGGGTGAGTTCCTCCTGGCTAATGAATTCGATGTCTTCTTCCACGAAGTCGAGGCCCGCTTCGAGCAATGCTAACAATTCAACCAATTGAAACCGCGCATCTTGCAAAGGCCCCGATAGACCACCGGCCAGTTGCCGGAGGGCTGATTGGAAACGCCCCTCGCCGGTAGCGTCGATTATCCCCAGGACCGCTTCCGCCTGGGTAAGATCAAGCCGGCCGGCGAGAAATGCCCGCATCGTGAATTCGCCTGGCTGGGCTAACCGAGCCCCTTTCGTGCGAAGCTGTGTCACAATCGCGTTGGCAATCGGACGACTACCGGGCATGTGAATTTCAACTTGAGGTTGGCGGGTATAGCTACGCTCCGTGGGCCAAACCCAAAAGTCGGCAGCAAGAGAACGGCCCCCTTCAAGCGCGATCGAACGCTGCGAGACTTCCGACCGAGTCGGGTGAGGGGCAACATCATCCGTGGTGATCGACAAAGCGATCGCGACAGCATCGCGACCGCTGAGACGAATGATCGAGCGCCCACCAATCCCGGGCGCTGAGGAAATCGCGGCGATGGTCCGATCGAGATCCAAGGACATAGCCAGTCCTCTCCTTGGTTCTTCGCCGTTACTTCTTACGCTTCGACTGGCGAACACGCGGTTGTTTGACCGCTTCTGGTTTGGCCTCGATCACGACCGGCACATTCTTGGGCTTGGGCAACATCTTGCGTTCGATGATGCCCCAGATGCTGGAGGTGATGAAGTAAATACAGAGACCAGCAGGGACCTTGAAGAAGATCACACCCATGAAAATCATCATGAAGGTCATGACCTTTTGCTGCATAGCTTGTTGCTCGTCTTGCGGTGGCGGCATGAACATCTTCTGCTGCACCAGGAATAACACTACGGTGACCAGCGGCAAGATATTCAGGTAAGGACCGAGGCTGAACATGCTGCCAGGCTGCGTGATGAAGTCAGGCATGATGTCGCCCCAGTACCAAAATTGGTCGGGAGCAGCCAGGTTCGAGCACCACGAGATGCCTGGAATCAGTGGGGCTTGGCGCAATTCAAAGTCGACTGCCAAGCCGCGATAAAGTCCGAGGAAGATTGGCAACTGGATGAACATCATCAAGCAACCGCCAACCGGGTTGAATTTGTGCTTCTTAAAGAGCTCTTGTTGAGCCTTCAAACGACCTTCAGGATCGTCCTTATATTGATCGCTGATGCGTTTGATCTCAGGAGCCAAGGCTTGCTGAATCTGCATGTTCTTGGCTTGCTTCCGGCTGATCGGATGCATAGCACCACGCACCATCAGCGTGAGCACGATAATTGCCAAGCCATAGTTGCCAAGTACGGCATACAGCGTGTGCAAGATCCACAACAGCGGTTTCGAGACAAAGCCAAACCAGCCGTAATACTCGACATCTTCCAGCCCGTAATGTTCCAGGACCTCTTCCTTTTTCGGACCGGCGAAGATCTTGAACTTTTGCGTTACCGTTTGGCCCGCTGCCATGGGATAAGCACGGCTTTCCAAGGTGAATGTGCAATCGGTACGAGGCTTGTAGGTCGGATCGATCGGACCAATTGGGCCGCAAGTTCCCTTCGCAAGATCGATCGTTGGATCGCTTCCTTCATCGTCCAGAATCATCGTGCAGTTGAAGTACTGGGCATCGACACCGGAATACTTCGTTTCAATGTCCTGACCAAGTGCGTAGAGCGGCGTCTGCGGGTCGGAGCCATTCTTAACGGCATCCTCTTGCTGCTCGACCATCTGGTAAACGGTAAACATCTTGAACTGGCTACCGTCTTTCGACTCCCAGGTCACGTCGCGGATGCCGGCGGAGCCCCAACCACGATTGATTTTGTGAGCGTACCACCATCCTTCGAGAGGAAGCCCTGTTGGGCCGAGCTGGCGATAGGCAACAGCCAGCGAGTCGTCGGACTCGTTGTGTAATTCGAGGTCGTAGTGAATCTCAAAGCCTTGGGCGGCCTTGGTTTCGTCGGTCACTTTGTCAAGGCGATACTTCTTAACGATGCGTAGCTTGCGGTTCTCACCAAGCTGCTCGAGGTCGCTGGGGAATAATGTCAGCTCGAAATGAACTTCGTCGTCGGAGACCTGGGTTTTTTTCCAATTGCTGTCGATCAGCGAAGGAAGGCCTTTGATCTCGGAAAGACCATTGCGAGCCGAAAGATTGCCAACCTTGGCCAGGGTTGTCAGAAACGCGGGTGGGTGATCGACACGCCTGGGCATTTCCCCGCTTGCGCCTGGCAGGGAGGTCTGCTCGGGCTTGATCACTTCGACAGGATGCTTACGCAACTTGACGGTGAAAGTTAGCTGCTTGGTGCCGGCGTCGGCTTCTTCGGAAGTTTTCCGCTCGACCTCGACCTCGACCTCTTGTCCGGGCCGGGTTTGCTTCATGACCGTTCGAAGTTGATCGACGGTTGGGGTCAACTCGCCATTGACCGAAATAATCTTGTCACCCGGTTTCAGGCCGTTTTCGGTATCTGGTAAATTCGCGACGGCTTCGGCGGCTGGCGTTCCAGGACCGACGACATGGGTAAGCACACCTTTGCCGTCTGCTTCGTCGAAGGCCAGGTTGCCGAGGTAGCCGCCATCTTCATCATGTTCGTAGCTGAGATAGTTTGGGTTGCTCAATTCAACGCGGTGAACCGAGGCGCCCTTAGAATCGAGCGTCACCAGCATACGGTAGCCACCATCTGCGGCGACGGAACCAAGCGAAGCGAACTCGCGTTTGTATTTGACCTTGTCCTTCTCGTCCGGCTTATCTGCCGGGGCATCGGCATCGTCAGTTTGGTTCTCGCCGTCCCCGTTATCGTTCGGGGCGTCCTCATCCAGGTCGGCAATCTCTTGATTATCCGGGGCTGGCGGTTCTTGCTGCTTGTTCGAGCTGTTCAACATGTTGAACATCAACAGCAGCGAAGCGGCTAGAAAAATGAAAGTGATGTGGCGCCGTTCCACGAGCGAAGATCCTTGGGATGTAATCGAAACTCTGCAATGAAAACTGGCTGCCAATTGCTTGAGGGAGCAGCTCAGAAAATGATAATGCCGTCTCCAGGTCCCTTCCTACTTGGAAATATGGGCCAAGCACGATTGGAAGTTACCATGGTGACTGGAGAAAGGGGGTCACCTAGTCATCCCCATTCTCACCTTTCGGGCGGTTCTTGGAAACGCCACAAGGCTTCTTCGGAGGGAGATCGGCCATATTTGGGCAAAAACAGGGAACTTATGCCGGTTTCGTCAAAAGATTAGTGTCCCTCGAAGAGGCGTTCTCCCTGAGAATCGTCTAAATCGTCAATATCCCGAATCTTATTCGCGACGGTCTCGATAGGATATTCGACACGACGAAATTGAACCGAATTGTCGTCGATGATCACATAGCAGCTACGGGGATCCCCATCGCGCGGCTGACCGACGCTGCCCACGTTGATCATTACCTTCTCGCCATTGAGTTGGTAAGTACTGTTGTCGAAGTCTTTTGGGCTGACAAACTGAGCCGACTCGTAGAAGACGCCGGGTACGTGGGTATGTCCCTGGAAACAAACGTTGGGAATTAGTGAGAAGATTTTTTCCAGCTTCTTGGGATTGTAGATGTCTTCGGGAAAGACATACTCGCAGAGCGGGTTACGGGCCGAGCCGTGGACGAACAGCAAGTTGTTTTCGGTGTGCGTCCGAGGGAGCCCGCAGAGGAAATGCCAGCGGCTTAGTGTTTCTTCTTCGCTTTCGCCCGACTCTAATTGGCGCCGCGTCCAAAAAATAGCCTGCTCGGCACCGTGACTGAAGCCTTCAGGATCGAACAGAGCGGCCTGATCATGATTCCCCAGGATGCAGAGGTCGAATTGACGAACAATGTCGACGCATTCTCGCGGGTTCGGTCCATAACCAACCACATCCCCTAAGCAGTAGATCCGCTCGACCTCCTGCGTCTTGATATCGGCTAGAACTGCCTCGAGGGCGTCCAGGTTACCGTGGATGTCGCTGACAACGGCCGTTTTCATCGCGGTCTCGCTTGAGGGTAGCTAGGCACCGTCTGTTAAATCGCTCTGGTTTCGGCCTGCTATCGTCCGTCGCGGAGACGATCTCCCAGCATGTTATCTAGCTGTGGGATGTCGTAAATCTTGGCCGCTGGCACACCAGGATCGTACTCGACCCGGCGGAACACGACCGATTCGTCAGTCAGAATCACGTAGCACGCACGAGGATCACCATCGCGGGGCTGTCCGACGCTGCCAACGTTAAACAGGGCCTTTTCGTCACCAAAGCGATACTCATGATCGCATTCGTCTGGCCCGAAGAATTCTAGATTCGGAGTAAATACCCCGGGAATGTGGGTATGCCCTTGGAAGCTGAATTTTTCGACGCGCTCGAACAAATTCTCCATCTTCCGTTGGTTGTAGATGTCTTCCGGGAAGACATACTCGTTAGTTGGATCGCGGGGCGATCCATGCACAAACAGCCGATTTGGCTCAACATGGGTGCGGGGAAGTTCGCCGAGGAAGTCCCAGCGTTCGTTCACCGCCACGGCACCACCTGATGAGTTATCAATTTGATCACGCGTCCACAAAATGGCTCGGAAAGCGACCGGATTGAAGCCTTCTGGATCGAAAAGTGCCGCTTGATCATGATTGCCCAGTAGGCACATGGCGCATTTCCGACGCACGATATCCAGACATTCCACCGGATTGGGGCCGTATCCGATGACATCGCCCAAACAGTAAATCTCGCTGATTCCCTGTTGGCGGATGTCGTCCAAGACCGCGTTTAAGGCTTCCAAATTTCCGTGGATGTCGCTGATGAGGGCACGTTTCACGCCCGACTACCTTTCCGATTTTCAAGAACTGGGGTCACAGCCGCAGCCAGTCATACGAGCGCTGGAAACCCGTGACGCGGCAGTTCGATTTTAATGGAAGCCGTCGCAACCTGATATAGGATCTAAATTTAGGTGCCAGGGTGCGTGCGGTCAAGATTACCAACGGACATTGCCGTAATCCACCAAGTATACGTTTGTCGGCAGTTAGCCAACTCGCCCAAACTTAGGTCATAAGGTAAGATCGGCCAAATCATGCTTGGGTCGCCAGCACCACCAGGGAAACCTGCGACTACGATCACGCCCCCTGACCCTCTCAGGAACGATTTACCGTGAAGACACTTGCCATCGATACCTCCACGCGACAAAGCTCGCTGGCCTTGTTTCAAGGAGACGAACTCCTGGCGACCGACTGGCTGGACACTACGGTTCCCACAACTCAGGTCATCACGCCAACCCTGAAACGGCTGATCGATGAAGTTGGCTGGAAGCCAACCGATTTACAACTGGTGATCGTCGCTCAAGGGCCAGGTTCGTTCACGGGGCTGCGAATTGGTGTGATGACCGCCAAGACGATTGCTTACGTCGCCGGAGCAACCACCTTGGGGGTAAATACGCTGCAAGCGATTACGGTTCGCTGCAACGAACCGGTTTCTTCACTGCATGTCATCATGGACGCCCAGCGAAATCAGTTCTTTCATTCCCATTTCGAGCGGGATGAATACGGGAAATACGTCGCGCAGCAGGATACCCGAATCGTCGACCAAGAAGAGTTCTTCGCCAGCTTAACCGCCGGCCAGACGATTACGGGGCCCGGTTTGCATAACAAACATGCCCTGGTCCCCGAAGGTGTTAGGGTGGTCGACGAAAACTATTGGGCTTCAACGGCCGAAGCGGTGGGACGAATCGGCATCGCCGAATTTCTAGCCGGCAAGTCGGATGACTTCTGGACACTCAATCCGAAGTATTATCGCAAGAGCGCCGCTGAGGAAAAGCTCGAAGCGGACGCTTCCTAGATACCAGGCCTTTTAGGTTCTAGCGAACTTTATCGAACGCTTCTTTCGCGGCGCTGATGGTCTTGGCGATATCGTCGTCGGTATGGGCGATCGATACGAAGAGGGCTTCGTACTGACTGCATGGAAAATAGACGCCCCGTTCGATCAGTTCCCAGAAAAACTTGCCATAGCGTTTGGTATCGCAATGGGCCGCAGCGTCCCAGTTATGGACTGGACCATCGTGGAAGAACGGCGTGAGCATGCTTCCAACGCGCGCCGTCGAGATAGCGACGTTCGCCTCTTCTGCCGCTTTTAACAGGCCTTCTTCCAGCGTCTTGGTCTTCCGGTCGAGTTCTGGATAGGGGTTGAGTTCTTTCAAGGTTTGCAGCGTGGCAATCCCGGCCGCCGTTGCCAAGGGGTTACCGCTGAGCGTGCCTGCTTGGAAGACTTCGCCTGCAGGAAGAATGTGCCCCATGATATCAGCCCGTCCGCCGTATGCCCCAATAGGGAGCCCGCCGCCGACGATCTTGCCAAGTGTCGTCAAATCGGGCGTAATGCCATACAAGTCTTGTGCTCCGCCCGCAGCAACGCGGAAGCCAGTCATGACCTCGTCCATGATCATTAAGGCGCCGTTGTTGTTACAGACGTCGCGGATCGCTTGGAGGAATCCAGGTTGCGGCGGGACGCAGCCCATGTTGCCGACCACAGGTTCGAAGATCACTCCAGCGATCTGATCCTTGTTTCGTTCGAACGCTTCTTCCAGGGCGACCGAATTGTTGTAGGGAAGGACGATCGTGTCCTTCGTGGTTCCTGCCGTGACACCTGGCGAATTGGGAACACCAAGCGTCGCTGCGGCGCTTCCGGCCGCAACAAGTAAACTATCGACATGACCGTGATAGTTGCCGGCGAACTTGATGATCTTGTCACGACCGGTGAATCCGCGGGCCAACCGAATCGCGCTCATTGTCGCTTCGGTTCCACTGTTGACCAACCGAACTTGCTCGACCGAAGGAATAATGTCGATGATCAACTCAGCCAGTTCGTTTTCACGTTCGGTCGGTGCACCGAAGCTGGTGCCCTGATCGACAGCTGCGTGCAGAGCTTCTTTAACTTTGGGATGCAAATGTCCCAGGATCATTGGCCCCCACGAACCGATGTAATCGATGTATTGATTCCCATCGACATCGTACAGGTAGGCCCCCTCGCCTCGCTCGAACACGATTGGTTCGCCCCCGACAGCTCCGAAAGCCCGGGCCGGACTGTTCACGCCGCCAGGCATCAGATGTTTCGCGCGGGCAAAAATGTCGTGACTCTTACTGCGTGACATAAAAGAAGTTCCTAGGGGGCCGAAGTCATGGCGTGTGTCGTCCCCTTTGTTATAGCGAAGAGGCGGATGTTTCTCTAACCGGGGGTGACAGGAACTCGCAAATTGATGCTAGTCCCATACTCCGTGGAAAGCCACTAGCCGAACGCTTCGTCGGCGAGTTGCGCCTCCCGATAGGTGTACGCTGGGTTACACCCAGCCGCAAACCCGATCCAAGATATCGAGTGCTGCTTCGTGCTTCTCGCCGTCATGATTGCCATACTTATGAGCGGCCTGCAAGATCGCATCCTGGACGGATTGCTGGGGGATTCCATTCTGCTTGGCTTGTAGGACTGCTTTGTCCAGCGAATCGTAAACGGATTGATAGGATCCTTGCGAGTTCAGCAAAACGAGCGTGGTCTGAAAGAATGCCATTGTTTGTTCTGAGACGTGTCTTGCTTCGCGAATGTTAAAGTTGCGCTTGCAGGTTGAACCGCCTAAATCTCAATGCCAAAATGTCGCAAGCGGCCCTCCAAGCGAGTTCTCATCGCGACCAACATTCTCGTACACCCACCACGAGTTACTATGAAGTTTTTACGGCAATGTCTCGTTCTTCTGGCGATTACTGCAACGGCTTGGATGGCCTACGGGCAACAAGCCGAGGCCGCAGAAACGGAAAAGACTTTGCTCCCGTTTCACGCGATTGATTGCCAGGGGACCTATCGCGGTCATCTACAAGGCGTGTGCTGCGATTCGGCAGGAGGCGTCTACTGGTCGTTTACCGATCGGCTGGTTAAGACCGACACCGAGGGGCAAATCTTAGTCGCGGTTGACGCGCCGAGTCACCAGGGAGACTTATGTTACCGAGACGGCAAGGTCTACGTGGCGGTCAATCTCGGCCAGTTCAATCAGCCTGCCGGCAAGGCCGACTCATGGGTCTTTGTTTACGATGCTGAGACTTTCAAAGAGATCTCGCGTCATGACGTCTCTGAGGTCGTACACGGGGCAGGGGGAATGGACGATTACGAGGGTCATTTCTATGTCATCGGTGGTTTGCCTCCCGGAACGAATGAGAATTACGCCTACGAGTACGACGCTAATTTCAAGTTCGTTCAGCGTCACGTTATCGAGAGTGGTTACACACTGATGGGAATTCAAACCGCCACGTTTCACGATGGCCATTGGTGGTTCGGATGTTACGGCAAGCCAGCGGAGTTGATTCGTACATCGCCAGAATTCAAAGAGGTGAAGCGGTGGCCGTACGATGCCGCGCTCGGCATCATCGGCGTCGGCCCTGGCAAGTTTCTGATCGGACGCGATACCAATACCAAGCAAGGGCACGTTGGCAAGTTGGTACCCGCCGTCGTTAGTGATGAGTCGGGATTGAAGGATGTGAAGTAACGGTTGCTTTCACGAAGGCTGGAACAAAGCAGGCCCGTCGCGATCAAATCAATCGGACGGGCCTGCGATGTTTTTAGAGGTCGAAGTTTTTAGAGATCGATTGAAATCCAACCATCCACTTTTAGTTCGAACGCCGTGATTAACGCGTTGTCGACGTGAGAGACACCTTCCGCGAGTTGCTCTGGCGATACCGCGAGTTTCTTCAGCGAGATGCCACACGCATCGATCTGGATGCTTGTCTTTTTGGCGTGGGCGATGACCGATACGTTTTCGCTATCGGCGGTGATCGCATTCACTGCTTGTCCGCAGACTAATACGCGGGCTTGTTTCACTTGGTATTTGGAATTGGTCAAAAGTTCCTCGCACGTCTTCAGCACTACTGGAATCTGCTTCGGGTTTTGAACCAATATCAGAGCCGACTTCGATGGACCGGACTTAGCCTCGGCGGCTGTCGTGTCGTTGCTGATTGAAAGCCAAACGACTGTCGCAGTGATCACGAGGAGGGTGGTAAATGCGATAAATGTCTTTTTCTGAAACATGAGATTCTCTCCGTTTATTGGTGGTAGGTTAAGCCAACAATTCTTCAGGGGCCGAGACGGAAACTGCGTTTCTACTCCATAACGAATCGACGCTACAACATGCGGCGCCGTTGGTGGCGAAGTAAATCAAGCCACCTAAGATGGCCACGTTCTTGAACAGGGGACCGAGCGTAGCTGGGCTGATCTGCACGGTGACCGTGATTGGGATCAGTACCAAAATCAGCCCGGTCGCCGAGATTCGCGTGAAAGTCCCCGTCGCTAATCCGACACCACCAACCAGTAAGGCAATGCCAGCTAAAATTACTAACAGTTCGGCCGAGGCGAACTGAGTCGCTAAATAGCCAAACGGCGCATTGAGCAGGCGAGCCGCTACCTTGTCTGGGGCTACCAAGTGATTGAAGCCTGCGACGAGAAAAATACCGCTCAGTAAGACCCGGAAAACGGCTTCCGAGATTGTTGGTCTTGGGTTCATTGATTTGCTCATTTCTGTTCTCGCCTCGTGGATTAATTGTCGGAAATAGACGGCGGTGCATCGCGCGGCCCCGATTCCGGCAATGTCCATTTACTCTGTATAGATCGAGATGTCGCGAGATGTCAATGTGTTATTCTCCCAGTGTGAAGTGGCTTACGTGATTTCAGTAAGCGGGCTTACTCAACGCGTCAAAAAGTTTCGGGCATGCCGTTCTCATGCAACCAATCACGGCCAGAAAGAGCCTTACCCGGTGTGGCAAAATCGAAACGTCGAGCCACGAATGCTACGCCAGTCGTTTGGTTTAGCTGAGGAGGACGCACGCCGATGAAACGGGTTCCATTAACCCCCTCGCGGGTTGCCGCTTGAACTCCGTCGAACGAGCGGGACTCATGCTAGGCTTCGCTTTGTCTCATCTAATTTTGCGTGAATGCCGCCCCCTTCGTTATCGCCATCGCGAATCTAAGCGTATGAACAAGATTGATAGCACGTTAGTCGCCACGACGATTCGTACCGCAGCCATGCCATCGGAGTGGCACGTGGCCTGTCCCGAGCGAATGGAGAATGTTGCTGAATTGACAGGGGAAACCACGGAACGCTTACAGCCTGATTTCCTGACTCGGCTGAATGATCGTCGTGCGTTCTTCGGCGCACTAGATCGGGCATGCAGTCAGCTTGATGGGGGAGATGAGTTCGCGCTCTTCTATATCAACCTCGATCGATTCAAGTGGGTTAACGATACGCTTGGCCATCAAGTGGGCGACCGTGTTCTCCAGGAAGTGGCGCAACGAATCGTGCGTGCTGTCTCGCCAGCTGACTTTGTGGGGAGACTGGGTGGTGACGAGTTTGCGCTTATTCAATGGTCCAGCAAGAACTCGCTTCCTCGGAAAACGGCAAAACGAATCATCGAATCGGTTGCCAGTCCGATTGTGGTGGATGGCAACTTAATTCGAGTCGGAGCGAGCATCGGAATCGCCGTCGCTCCGATCGATGGAGATAACGCGCAAGATCTGCTTAGGCATGCCGATCTGGCGCTGTTTCAAGCGAAATCAGAGGGACGTAACGTCATCCGCTATTTCGAGCCTGAGATGCGGATTCGTGCCGAAGCCCGTCGAGTGTTGGAAAAAGAACTCGGGCAAGCGCTCGATGGTAACGAATTTCAGTTGCACTATCAGCCGGTGCTCGAAATCGGTACCGATCAAGTGACGACGCTCGAAGCGCTGATCCGCTGGGAGCATCCGCGACTTGGATTGGTCTCGCCTGATAGCTTCATCCCCTTGGCGGAAGAAACAGGTCAGATTATTGGAATCGGGGCCTGGGTGCTCGAACAAGCATGCCGCGATGCTGCCGAGCCCGGTCGGACGTACCGAGTTGCCGTGAATGTTTCCCCAATTCAGCTTCGCAATCGCAGCTTTGTGTCGACCGTGTCTCGCATCCTGGAGGAAACTTCGCTACCACCAGATCGCTTAGAGCTAGAAATCACCGAGTCTTCATTAATTGAGGATGGGCAACTGGCTTTCGCGATTTTGCGACAACTTCGTGAAAATGGTGTGCGAGTGGCGCTCGATGACTTCGGTACGGGCTATTCTTCCATTAACTATCTTCGCCAGTTCCCCTTTGACAAGATCAAGATTGATCGGTCATTGGTGACTGGAGCACACTTGAACTCGGAATCGGCTGCGTTTGTGCGAATGATCGCGACCCTTGGTAACGTTCTGGAAGTTGCCACGACGGCTGAGGGCGTCGAAACAGCAAGCGAACTCGATCTCGTGCGACAGGCCGGATGTAGTCACGTTCAGGGATACTATCTAAGCAAGCCAGTGCCTTTGGAAAGATTGGTTCCAACGTTGAATTTGTAAGTGGGGAGCACCGTCATGTTGAAACAGATCCTGTATTCAAGCACAGCCAATACCGATATCTCGATGCGGGATGTCTTCGAAATTACTCGCGTTTCCAGCAATCGAAACAGCCAGTCCAGCTTGACAGGCGGTTTGGTCTTTTTAGATGGCTACTTTTTCCAGTTACTGGAAGGCCTACCAAATGATGTGGATGCCAGCATGCAGCGGATAAACCGCGATTGGCGGCATCATGATATTCAAGTTCGTCGAGAGCAACGTGTGATCTCACCCCTTTTCGCGGACGATTGGATGGCGCTACGGAATAAGACTCAGATTGCCGACGAGATCCTGGAAGCACATCACTACGAGCCAGGGATGCCAGCAGAACGTTTTTCGGCAGACGATCTATTCGCTTTCCTGGTCGCTTGCTTCGAGAACGAAATGCAAGAGCAGTTGGCTTAATCGAGCGCAAGGATACGCTTCGATTAATTAACCGCCGTGAGCGAAGCCTGGATAAAGACACATCCCCCCGTCGATTACCAGGCTCGCTCCGGTAATATAATCCGCCTGATCAGACGCTAGCCAAGCGGCAGCCCGACCGATGTCTTCCGGCTCGCCAATGCGATTGTACGGGACCAACTTCATCAACGAGTTGTACGCTTCCTTGGTGTTCCAAGCTTCGGAATTGATGGGCGTCCGAATCGCACCCGGGCATAGGCTGTTGACACGAATCCGGAATGGCGCAACTTCTTGCGCGATGCTACGCATCATCTGCATGATGCCTCCCTTTGAGGCAGCGTAGTTGACGTGCCCTGCCCAAGGAATTGTCTCATGCACGGAACTCATGCAGACAATTTTTCCTGCCGAGCAAGAAACCTCTTCGACAACGCCACGTTGTTTGAATTCGCGAACCGCTTCGCGTGCGCACAGAAACTGGCCAGTTAAGTTGACCGAAATGACCTTCTGCCATTGGTCGAGCGTCATTTCGTCGAAGGGAGCATCTTGCTGCAAGCCGGCATTGGCCACCAAGATGTCGATCGTCCCAAACTTATCCTTCATTTGCTGAAACATCCGTTGGACGTCTTCTTCTTTCGAGACATCCGCGCCGACGACCAAGGCCTGCGAGCCAGCAGAAGTAATCGTTTCGGCAACTTCGTGAGCTTCATCTTCATCGCTGTGGTAATTGACGACCACATCAGCTCCAGCTTCACCGAGGGCAATCGCCACCGCTTTGCCAATACCGGAGCTGCCTCCGGTGACGAGCGCCTTTTGGCCCGTAAGAATCTTGAGAGGTTTACATTGAGGAAGGGGGATGTTGATGTCAGTCATGTCGTACCTTTACGAGTTCGAAGCGATCATGCATGGATCAGAAAAGACCGCAAAGGATGTGCCAAAATCAATTACTGGGGTTAGGCGTTTATTCCGCTTGTAAAATGGCAGCGACGTTGCCCAGATGTTTTGGTGGTACAATTTCGTTGCCGGAAAGCTGTTCGTCGCTTGCTATCGTTCCTTGGTCGACATCGATCCAGGTAACATGCCAACCGGTTGACGAGGGCTTTGCTGCGTTCCATTTCACTTCGCGTGCTTTGTCGCTCTTCGGAAAGAAGAGAACGATTGTGCCGCCTGATTGCGTGGCGGCGGCATAGCATTCGTTCGGTTCGTTGGATTTCAGGGAATTCATTGCCGGTACCCATTCCCACGCCGGGACTTCGTTGGTTACCAGTCGTGCAGCCTTGATACAAGCAACCGCTTTATCGTTGATTCCCAACCCGGAGTCTGGTCGATGGAAGCGAATCGCCGCAGCGCCTCCCAGCAGGTGTCGCCAAAATCGTTCGATCGCATCTTGATCGGAATGGCCAAACTTGTTTCCGTCGGCCCCATACGTTTTGGTGGTGTTAATTGGACGAGGCGATTTGCTGAGATAATTGCGAACGTATTGAAAGTTGTCCCAATGCTTCTGCCCGCTATTGTGATTGTTTTGACTGACATCGACAAAGGTGTAGATTTCGGGATGATCGAAGGTTTGGCGATGACGTTTCGCTGTTAAGTTCCAATCATCCCACATTTCGGTTACGGGAACCGACTTTTCGATTGCGGCAGCGCGCTTCTGGATCAGGGTCGCCCAATAGGTTCCCCAAGCGGGCTCGGCGGCGGTCTCGTTATCGATGCAATAGAGCACGTGATCGTATTTCAGCGAATGATCGAGCATCTTGTTCACAAACGCTTCTTGAACTTGAAGAAGTGGTTTGATGTTCCGCTGTTTGGGAGTGGAAAAGAAAAATGGTTGATCATTCTTGCCGGGATGATTGGGGTACCGCTTGGCCAGCTTTGTTTCTTCCGCTGTGTAGTTTGCGTTGTTGATCGGATTGTAAGGATGGTTCTCCCAACGCTTCGGATCGCTACTTCGGTTGTCCGTGTAATCAAAACGATCCCATACTTCGATCTGGACGAGGATTTTACGTTTGGCGGTTTCCTCAAGGAACGATTCGAAGCGATTCCAGTACTCTGGATTCCATTGGGTAAGGTCGTACTTGCCGTCGTCACGCTGGGCAAACGGATAGACCTCCCAGCCACCGTCTTTGCGATCACTCATCGTGTTGCGAACGTAATTGCCACCTGCGGCGGCAATGCGATCTAACTGCGGAATTAACTTTTCGGTGGGCCACTGAAACAA
Source organism: Blastopirellula marina (assembly GCF_002967765.1). Classification (NCBI taxonomy): domain Bacteria; kingdom Pseudomonadati; phylum Planctomycetota; class Planctomycetia; order Pirellulales; family Pirellulaceae; genus Blastopirellula; species Blastopirellula marina. The sequence continues at coordinate 451,490 of NZ_PUHY01000014.1, forward strand.
GTTGTCGTCGTCGCTACCACCAAGTAGTAAGACCGGCTGGCCGTCGACCGACCAATACCAATGATCTTGTTTCCAAGGTTCGATAGCGAATGCGGGACGCGGGGAAAGACAAAGAAGGGCCATGCAGGCGAAAACAGCGGACACCAAAGTCCGCCTTGTCGGGGCGAATCGCATCGGTTTGACTCGTAAGCGGAGGGAGATAAGAGGGAAGGGGTAGGCAGGTGATCTTCCCATGGCGATCCGCGACAATCAAGCCGAAAGTTGGCCTGGTGGATCTCTCTGCATTCTTAAGACTTGGACCTATTTATTCGTCTACGAACTGTCCTTTGCCTACCAGTTCCCAGTTTTCGTGATCGAACGACCATTTCGCCTCGGTCGGGGCCAAGCGAATCCAAAGTCCGCGCTTTGTGTCGAACAGCTCGACGAATTCGCTTGTTCGCTTCAGCTCGCGGAATCTTCCCCACCGCTTTATGTTGGCGTTTTCTCTCCAGTTCTTGTATTCATCCCAGATGATGAATTCTTCTTGAGAGGCAATGAAAATGCCAGGACGCCCCGATTCGTCTGATGGGTAGCGAAAACGCCACTGTGTAATCTCATCTGGGCTGGATGCCGTGTACGAGGGATCGTTAACTTCTGATAAGACACCTAAAACACGAGAGATTATGTTGGCTTCGTTTTGCAACGACTCGATTTTTGTGTCCGCCGCTAAGTCGGCTAACGCCTCTTGAGCTTGCTTGGTTTCCTCTGGGGGAAGAGGATTGAGCGATGTGTACTTGGCGAGCGAGCGAAAACCTTGGAGAAGACGTTCATGTTGATCGGGCTGTGAATCACGCAGTGCCAGCGTGAGGGCATTTAGCCACAGTTCGCCCCAAGCTTCGTGTTCGGAAGACTCCTGGAAATCGTTCTCGGACAGGGGCTGACCTTGCAAGAGCTTGGCAACCATTTTTGTCGTGTGCGTGGCAAGCTGTTTCTTGACAGTAATCTCTTGAAGCTGATTCTGTTCGGCTCGACCTTTGCCTTGCTCAAGGGCTTTCATTTTGAGCTGGTCAACGCGAGCTTTTGCGAACTCGTGCATGTTACGGTAGACGAACGCTCGCGTCGCATAGAGATCAGAGTCGTTCGGTGCGAGATCGATACCTGCTGTAAGATCGGCAAGGGCATTTTGAATCTGACCCGATCGCCATTTCGCAAACGCACGATAATGGAACCAATCCGCGTTCTTAGGCTCCAGCTCGATGGCCTTCGTCCAGTTTGCGGCTGCCTCTGAAAAGCGACGCGTATTTTCTAAAGCAACGCCACGATAATAATAGGCGTTAACATCCTTCGGATTTGCGGCAAGGTATTTGTCCCAGTCCTCGATCGATTTTGCGTAGGCATGCATCTCGAAGAAGATCGTCGCGCGGAGCTTGGCAGCGGAAGATTTATCGGGGGAAAGCTCGATGTACTTGGTGGCATCGGCAATGGCGGACTCGTATTTGCCGGCCTCGGAATGAAATACAGCACGAACACGATACATACATACCATGCTCGGATCGCGATTGAGTACGTAAGTTGCTTCCTCGGAGGCGGCCGCGTAATCTCTCAAAGCGAATAATGCTCGGGCGTGATGATAGCGAGCAAGTAGGTTATCTGGGTCGTGTTGGATGACTTGACTCAAATCGTCTTTGGCAATTTCCAAGGCTTGCGGTTCGTGTTGTGAGCCGAGGATAACATAAGCTCGGCAATACCGGGCCTGATGATGTTTCGGATCGATGCCTATCGCTCGGTTGAACGACGCTTGGGCTTGAACTGGTCGCCATTGTTCGAGATATATCTTGCCTTCGGCGAACGATGTTTCCGCGTTGTGCGGATCACGCATGACGGCCCTATTCATGTCGTCTTCGGCCTTTTTGAATTTGTTCTCCTTCTGCCAGAGATAACCACGGCGAATGAGTGTCTCGGCCGAGCTTCCCTGAATCTCGATAGCCTCCGTCAAGTCGCTAATCGCAGCTTGCCTATTGCCCAGATTTTCATTAAGGCTAGCTCGGAGTAGCCAAAGTTCGGCGTCATCTGCGTCTTCCCTCAATTTCTCGGTTATCTCTTCAAGCTGCTTCTCTTGACGTTGCCGTTCTGCTTGAGCTTGCTTCGCGGCGATTCGCTGCAGTTCGGCATCCTTGTTCGGATCCTCGGCTGATCCCCCTGGCTTAAGTTTCCATGGGCCAACGGCAGCTTCGACGGCAGAGAGACTCTCTTCCTTACCTGGAGAGCAATCGGCCGCGACGACAATGGCCGATGCGTCCATCGACAGGAGGCCGATGCCAAGTAAAGAATAAGTGAGAAAACGAAGCGGTAGCCGGTAAACCGATTCGGACATTTGTGGACCTTTATCTCGAAGCAGAAGCGAAGGAAGGATGCGAGGGTGGTGCCCACTCGGTCTGATCGGTTGCCAAGTTGGCTAAGCAATGGATATTGCCAAACGACGCTTAATCGTCCTCGGAAACGCGGATAAGCGCCTTGCCAGAATACGTTGGCGGCTTCTTCACGTTCTTAGTATAAGATTCTCCCTCGCCCACTAACTTCCACTCGCTGCGATCTGTCGACTTTTCGTACTTCGTCTTACCGAGACGAACCCATGTTCCCGTCCGATACGAATACATCTCGACGTATTCTGCCGTGCGACCAACTTCCTTGTAGACATCGAAAACGCGGACTTTCCCGCTTCCGTTGAATTTCAACTCGTCCCACATCACAGGTACCGCGCCGACATACTTGAAGTAGCCGGCTCGCCCCTCTTCGTCCGCGGAATACTCGAAGCGGTCGAAGCGGATCGGGTTTACGTGGTTCTTGAAGGTATTCGGATCGTTGATCTCAACTAGGACGGGAAGTCCTTTACGTAAGATCAAGGCGTCCTGCTTCATTTCCTCAGAGTGATCATCCTCGACAATCGCATCGAGTGCGGCCATGGTGGGGGCAATGTCGATTTCGGTAACCGGCTGGACCATCACGTACCGAAGAAATGTTTGCATTGCCTCCATGCCGCGCTTTTGAACAGCTTCGTTCGGAGTAGTAAGCAATGGAGTAATTTCACCGAGCCAAACGGGAATATAGGCATCGTTGTTGGTGAATTTGCGGAACGCAGTGATGTCAAGTGATTGCCCATGACGGTGCGCAGCGACTTCTTCGACCACATGCTGGACAAGTTGTCGCTTCTCCTCGTCTTGTTCTCGGTAATACTTGCTCATTGTGTTCTGGCGACGATGCGTATGCGTTCGTGCCATCCAGTTAGCGAACCGAGCTTTCGCATCCTCACCCATCGTCTGATAGACCGACTGACGTGAGTTCCAATACTGCGGGCTTAAGGGGTTAACACCTTCCGCCTTATCGATGTCGGCAAACGCATCGTCGTAACGATGCATGCTGACATAGGTTCGCGACCGTTCGATCAAGTGATCTGGGTTATCGGGCTGAAGCGAAATCAGCGCGTTCCAGTCTTCCAAGGCTTTGTCGAACATCCACAACTCGTCATAGCAGCGGCCCCGGAAGTAATGCCCGTCGATCGCGTTTGGCTCGGACTCAATATAAACATTCCAGTCGGCAATCGACTTCTCGAACTCTCGCAGGGCGTAATAAGATTTGGCCCGCAAACGGATACGAGAGACGATTTCCGGCTTGAAAGCCATATAGCGTGTGGCATCGTAGATGGCGAGATCGTACCTTTCGAGTTGAGAATGGATTTTCCATCGTAATAGGTACAAGCACTCAAGATCGGGATCTTGGGTCTGAACGTAGTCCGCGACACGCGCCGCTTCTTCAAGTTGCCTCGTGGCATACAACACTTTCGCAAGATCGAAATGCGCTTTGAGCATCTCGGGATCGAGTTCGATGACCTGCTTTAGGTCGGCGGCCGCGAGCTGCAGGCCTTTGTCGTCGGGGCGTCCACCGATGATCACATAGGCCCGGTTGTAGCGAGCCATCTTATGCTTTGGGTTGATCTTGATGGCTTTTGAGTAACTATCGAACGCCTCTTGAATCTTCCACTGTTCCCGGAATACTTCCCCTAAGGCGAAGTAGCCTGCGGCGCTTTTTGGATCGAGTTCGATGGCTTTTTCGGCATCCGATTCGGCTGGTTCAAACTCATTTTTTCCGAGCCACATGTGGGCTCGACGAATCAAAAGATCGGGGGACTCGCCTTGACGCTTCATTGCTTCGTTCAGGTCGCTGATTGCCGCGTCGTATCGCTTCAGCTTCTCGTATAGGCTGGCACGATGGGTCCAGATTTTGACGTTGTCTAAATCGGTTTGCAGGCGATCGGTCGTTCGGCGGAGGTCTTGTTCGAGACGTTCTCGCTGAATCCGCGCACGTTCTTCGGCCAAAAGCCGCAGGTCGGCAGAATTCTTTTCCTGCGCGGTTGGCTCTTCACTGGCAGGCTCGATTGCCCCGAAGAGGACTTCGATGCTGGGCAAATCATCGTTCGCATCTGGCTCACACCCGATGCTTAGCCTGGTGGATGGAATCGTGAGGCTTATCGACAACACAATTGCAAAGAATAACCGCAGCGGCAGTTGGCGAGCCGACATCAACATCCGTGACGCTCCGAAAGAGTAATAAGACTGAGCGAAGGGGCTACGCCCAGGTTAGGGGGGAGAAGCGTCTGTTGCAAGCAACTTATACAGATTTAATGGCATTTCCCCAAGCGTTGACGAAATCTTCCTTGGCGCCCGCCTGACCGGTGCAGGGTGATGAAACATGATCGGCACGGAAGTGGGTTGCAGTCGCCCTCTGGCAGGAACTACTTAGACTTCTTCTCTTCCTCTTTCGGAGCGATCTTCCCTTGAGCGAGAACGGTCCAGTTTTTACGATCGCTCGACTTGAGCACTTGATCCTCCTCCAGGCGAATCCACTCGCCATCACGAAGACTTAGTAGTTCGATGTAGTCGCGAGTTCGCTTAATTTCGCGATATGCCTTTCCTTTATTTCGATCGTTCTGGAAGTATATCCATTGGTAAGGCGTTCTACCTCGGCGTAAGCTTTGTGTGTTGCCAGACTCATCAACGGCGAAGTCAAATCGATCGAAAAATAGGGCTCCTGGGGTGCTCATGCTCTGATTTGGATCATTCGCTTCTACTAGTGCAGCAAGTACTCTGGCTTCCAGTCGAGCCTTATTTCGCAACTGTTCTGGCTCATCGCTTTCCGCGATCTTCGTGAGCGCGGCGACCAACTTGTTCGATTCCTTTTCGGGCAGGGGATACAAGTCGACGGCTTCAATAAACATAGTGACATACTTCAGCTGATTTTCGATCGATGCCTTTTCGGGATTGGCCAATAGCTTGGAAAGGCCGATGGTCCACAGCAAGCCCCAATCTTCATGGTCGTCGTAAATATTGGAACCAAACTGAGAATTCGCGAGTGGATCCTCAGCTTGTATTAAACCAATTTGTTTGTCGACATGTTTCACGAGTCGGATCCGTTGTTGCTCGTACCGCGTTTCGGGATCCCCATTTGAAATATGATTATTGGAAGCCTTCTGGCTTTGAATCATCTCGGCGTTGGCTTTAACATACTCACCAATCATCTCATAGAACTCGCTCCGGGCACGAAAATATTGTGGGTACGATCTTGTGTCGATTGCTGGATTGATGTCTGCCAATGCACCTTCAATGTCACCTGCAGCGGCTTTGGTCTTGGCGCGCTCTTCGAGCCAATTGGACTTAAGTCTTGGACTTAGTTTCATGAGTGCCGTCCAGGCCGCGATCGATTCATCGTAGCGTTCTGTGGAACGTAGGGCTTCGGCACGTCCTTGAATTGCATCGACATCATTCGGATACTCCTCAAGGTAGATCTTCCAGTCATCCAGCGACTTTTCGTATTTCCCCATACGAGAATAAATTTGTGCGCGGACTCCATGACGCGCCGCGATATTGGGAGAATAAGAGATGAACCGGTTGATGTCTTTCAAGGCAGCTCGGTACTTGCCCATGTTCATGTAGATTCGGCAGCGAAGGTAATACATGCATTCGGTATCTGGATTGTGTGAGAGGATATAGGTAGCCTCTCTTGCCGCCTCTTCGTTTCGCCACATCGCGTGCAGAACTCGGGCAGCTTGATAGTGGGCGGCCAGCAAATCGGGGTCGAGAGTCAGCACTTTCTTCAGATCATTTGCCGCCGTTTCCAATTGCGTGCTGGAGGGACTCCCATCAACTAAGAGATAGGCTCGGTTATATCGCGCCAAAACATGATCGGGGTTTAACTGCAAGACTTTGTTGAAACAACTCTTGGCGGTCTCGGTGTCCCATTGCTCCATGAAGACTTTGCCCCGCGCGTAATGAGCTTCTTCGTTGTCAGGCTCCAGGCTGATCAAAAGATCGGCGTCCTCTTCCGCCTTCTCAAATTCATTCAACGCTAGCCACAGACGACCGCGCTCGAGCAAAGCATCTGTTGCCTTCGGATCACGTTTGAGGATTTCGGTATAGTCGCCAATTGCAGCCTCACGTCGTCCTAGCTTCTCGTAGAGGTGCGCCCGCGTGTTCCAGAGATTGAGGTTATCAAGATTCGTTTGCAGGCGATTCGTAATCCGACGGATGTCTTGCTCCAGGCGTTCTCGCTCGATTTTGAGACGCTCTTGCGCGATTCGCTTCAGCTCGGCATCCTTTTCGTCCTCAGTCAGTACTGGGAAGTCGCGTTCGATCGGGCCAGCCAACTCGGCAAGAGCTTTCCGCGAATTGCCTACCTCTGGCTCACAATCGGAGCCGACCGCGCGTGGTAACTCGAAGAGGGTAGCTTGAATGGAACCGAAGAGCACCAACGAACAAGCCACCCAGAAACGCATTCCGCAGACTAACATGGGGCCACATCCTGAGCAGGGAAGTAACGATGAGGGGTGTGGCCATCCACGTTAAGAGGCGGTACGTTAACCTGTCAAGGGAAAAACGTGTCTTTTTGAAGTAGGTGAAAGAGACTTTCACCTAGGCACATCTTAAGATCGGCCTGATTCTTCATGGAATGTGGTTATCGGGACCGCATACAAATACAACAGCCGATAAGCTACTTACTTAGCGATCACTTTCCCTTCGCTAATCAGATCCCAACTTTCCCGGTCTTTGGATGTTGTAGCTTTCGTCTCGCTCAGGCGTACCCAAACCGCACGATTCAGGTCAAACATTTCGATATATTCCGGCGTTCTTTTGATTTCCCGGTAGAAGTGCGTCGGCTGGCCGGGGATACTTTCGGTCCAGCGGTGTCCGTACTTTTTGAATTGAACAGGCTCGCCACTTTTACTTTCGAGATACTCAAACTTCTCGAACGACAAGCAGTTCGGTTCGGTTATCTTATTGTCAGGCTCGTTAACGGCCTTAAGTACTTGCAATGTCTTGATTTGGACTTCCGCCATCTCTTTGATTTGTGGCGTGGGTTCCGACTCAGACAGTTTCCGCAAGGCGGCAATCGCTTGCTGAGTTTCCTTTTCCGGTAGCGTATGAATTCCAATAGAATTTATGAAGGTGTTCGAGGCGTCTAGTGTGCCTTGTTGGATCTTGGGATCCTTCGTACTTGCAAGCAATTGGGTTAACCCTTCGAGCCAAGGCCCAGTCCAGCCCTTCGCTTTGAAGACACTTGCGTTGTGATGCAGTGAGAACTTGTTGCCTTGCGTAGGAATTCCCTGTCTGACACGAGCAAGTTGTTCCTCAACATTCCGACGAAGTTCCAGTTGCTCGGCGGCGAACTCTTGTTCGAATTTGTCCAATCTGTTTTGACGCTTATATCCCGCCATCATCGCTTCATTCGCCATTGCGCGTGCTCGAGGAAACTCACCCATTTTGGTCAAAATATTTTCTAGATCCCCGTCTAACCCAGCGGGAAAATAGCTCACTCGTTTTGCGGCTTCAATGTCGGCCAGGGCTTCATCGTATTTGCCCATTCCGGCATAAGCACTCGCGCGAAACCTTATGAAGTCGGAATTGTTAGGCTCCATCTTGACGAGTGTATCCCAGTCGGCTGCTGCTTCCTCGTACCTTCCTAAATAGCCGTAAGCTTTTGCTCGCGACTTATATGGCTGCCGGGCGTGCTTCATCACCGAGATGTACTTGGTCCAATCTTTCACGGCTTTGTCGTACTCCTTGCGCTTTTCGTATACCAACGCCCGAAGGCCGTAGCGAAGCATGTCGTCTGGCTCGAATAGGATGTAGCGAGTAGCGTCGTGCAATGCTTGATCAAGTTTTCCCAAATCCATGTACGCTTTGCAGCGATACAGGTACGTGCAATCCGATTTCGGATCATCCCAGATAACGTAATTCGCCTGTCTAATTGCCTCTTTCGGCCTTCCCGAAATATAAGCAGCTCGGACGTAGAAGTAGCGAGCCTGCATCATGTCAGGGTCTAATTCCAAAGCGGCGGCGAAGTCTTTACACGCTAATTCCGCCATTTCCTCCGTGATTCGCCCGTTGATTAAGATATAGCCCCGATGATAACGAGCCATCTTGTGTTGTGGGTCGAGTTTGATCGCCTTCGAAAACTCGTTATACGCATTTTGAGTTTCCCACTGCTCCTGAAAGAGTTTTCCGCGAGTGAAGAAAATGTCTGCATTTTGCGGCTCAAGCTTGAACGCTTGTAGAAGCGCGTCATCCGCTTTCTGGAATTCGTTGAGATCCTGCCAAAGATTCGCCTGGCGGATGAGCAGATCGACCGATTCTCCTTGCAACTTCATTGCTTCGGACAAATCACTGACTGCGGCTTCACGTCTTTCCAGTTGCTCGTAAATGCGCGCCCTGGTGAGCCAAAGTTGAACATTCTTAAGAGACGTCTGCAAGCGATCGGTCACGCGTCTTAAATCCGCTTCCAAGCGTTCTCGCTGAATCGTCGCGCGCTCTTGCGTAATACGTTTCAACTCTGCATCTTTCTGCGCTTCTTCCGTTTCGTCCAATGCCGCCCGTTCGATCGGACCGAATACCTCTTGGATACCACGCGGGTCGTTGTTGGGTTCTGGTTCGCAACCTGAGCCAAAGGCATTATATGTGGTGGAAACCGAACTTCCGAAAAGGATCATCCCTACGAAAAGAAAAGAGGAGATCGGTCGGCAGAGTTGTCCATTCATGACAGAGATCCTACGGCATGGAGTCAAGACGAGTGGGTGCGTCCATCCAAGGTAGGGGGTGCCCGTCGAAAGTCAAGTAGTAAGGTGCTAATCAAGTGGCAGCATCGGTCTTGGATGATCCCACTGTCGGGCGTCGGCGATCTCTTTATATCGCTTCCGCCAATCGGTACCGAACGTGTGTACGAACGCCGCTTCGATGTCGGGGGCATCGAGATACATGACCATGTGCGCTACATTGAAGAATGCTCGACCGTCCCTTGTTGCCAAGTCCAGATACTCTTCTCGTACGTCTCGAAACGAGCACATCTCGGCGAGCAAGTTTAGCGAAATATTTGCGAAGCGATTTTTGACGGTCCAATAGGGAGACTCTCGCGGTTCTGAACGCAAGTCGACAAGCTCTTGCGGCACGATGCAGTCATCACGGTCGGTCACCACAAAAAAGCAATCGCCGACCCAGGAAGAGAGATGGAAACCCAACTTCACTTCAGGACTGAGAAGCGGTCCCAGTCCACGCGGACTCTCACCACGCAAGATCCAGCGCAAACTCGGACCTCCTAAATCAAAGGTGTCGAAGTACTGCCGTTTCGTGAGGTTGGCGACTAGGTAATCGATACTCATCGCGGCACCGATAGATCGACGGAAAGATGGAAAGTTTTATGGCTCGACGCGGTAGATAACGCGACACAGAAAATACGGAGGCAGGATACAAACAAAGAGTCCTAACACGATAAATCTCCCCTGCTCGTTTCAGGAAGACGGACAGCTACTCGTTGTGCTATTGGGATATCGCTAAAATTACATCAATGACAAGTATTTTCCAAAACATGCTACAGTGTACTGCTGAGGGAATCCAGATGGGCTCGCGAGCTAATATTGCACACAAACATCCAATACCGAAACCGATTACACCACACAGCGCCCTTGTAACATCGTTACCAGCATCTAAAGCGATTAAGTATGGAGTTAGTGCGGAAAAAATGCCAACAAAGGCCATGAGCGACATTAAGTCAGAAATCCGAAACCGACCTTCTCTTAATCTGTTTGGAAAAAACACAATAAAAGGGAGTAGAAGCTGTTTCAAAACCTACGTAAACAAATGAGCCCGCACGCTACGTGCATGAAGGCCTGGTAAATCCACGAATGATGTTCGTACCGCACGACAAGTCGACGGAAGTTGCCGATCCACGAGATCG
>NZ_PUHY01000015.1:600000-829833 GCF_002967765.1 Blastopirellula marina
ATGGCTGAACAAGTTGCGTTTCCAAGGTGTCGGAATCATCTATATCAGCCATCGATTGGACGAAGTTTCGCGACTTTCCGATCGCGTTACCGTTCTGCGTGATGGCGGTTATGTCGGAACGTACGAAGCGGCAAACCTGAGTACAGATCAGATGGTTGAGCTGATGACGGGAGATGTGCACTTGGCGACACACCACAATCCACCTGCCAGTTCAACGCACGGAGAGAAAGCTGCGTTGAAAGCGATTGCGTTACAAGTGTCAGGGCTTACTGGTGGAATCGTACAGGATGTTTCGTTCGAAGTTAGTCGGGGCGAGATTCTGGGAATCACGGGGCTGGTCGGTGCCGGTCGATCCGAGTTGCTTCGCCTGATTTTTGGTGCCGACATCGCGACCTCAGGCGACATTCGAATTGGAGCAAGTGATGTGCCTCGTCGCTTCCGCCATCCAAGCGAAGCGGTCGCCGCGGGAGTCGCCATGGTCACCGAAGACCGAAAGAAGAACGGTTTGCTCTTATCGCAGTCGATTCGGATGAATAGTACGTTGGCGGCGTTAGGGAAGTGTTTCCATCGCTGGGGAATCATTCGTTCAGGTGCCGAAGTTGCCTCGACCGAGCAGCACCGTCAATCGATGGAGATTCGCTGCGAATCGATCGAGCAGCACACGAGTACTCTGAGTGGGGGCAACCAACAGAAGGTTGTCATCGCGCGTTGGTTAGCAACGGGGGCAGACGTATTCTTGCTGGATGAACCAACCCGTGGGATCGATGTGCCAGCCCGTCGTCGGATTTACCGCCTTGTCGACACGCTGGCGGCAGAAGGCAAGGGGGTGGTCATGGTCAGTAGCGACCTGGAGGAACTATTGGAGACTTGTGATCGGATTGCTGTGATGTCAAACGGTAAGCTCGTTAAGACATTTGCCCGTCAGGAAATGTCGCACGACGCTATCATGCAAGCAGCGTTTTCAGGTTACCTCGATCGGAGGGCTGAAACGTGAACCAGCGGTACCTCAAAGATCTCGCGTTTCAGTACGGTGGATTGATCGCTGTGCTTATCGCAATGGTGGCTGTTTTTAGTTGGCACAGCGATAACTTCTTACAGCAATCAACGTTCACCACGATCGCCAATGGAATTCCCGAGCTCACTTTAGTCGCCGTCGGAATGACGTTTGTATTAGTGATCGGCGGAATCGACTTGTCGGTCGGAGCGATCTTGGCTTTATCGTCCGCGGTCCTAGGTACGCTGATGGTCGACGCCGGTTGGTCGTTGTGGGCGGCGATACCGGTCTGCTTGCTCAGTGGCGCCCTATGTGGATTGGTCAACGGTTCGATCTCGGTTGGCTTCGCGATACCGTCATTTATTGTGACGTTAGGCATGATGGAGATTGCCCGCGGCTTGACCAAAGTGGTGACCGATTCACAAACGAAATATATCGGTTCAGCCGTGGAGGGTATCGGCGAACCACTTCCGCATCTCCAACTATCGATCGCTTTTCTGTTAGCGCTCGCAGCGGTATTGACCGGGCAGTTCTTACTATCGCGAACCGTTTTCGGGCGATACTGCATTGCGATCGGTACGAATCAAGAGGCCGTGAAAATGTCCGGCATTCGTACCGAACCTTACACAATCACCGTATTTGTGATTAGCGGGCTCTTGTGCGGCCTCGGTGGGCTGACGCAAGCGTCACGTCTCTCGAGCGTAGATCCTAATGCTGCGATCGGCCTCGAACTTTCCGCGATCGCGGCATGCGTAATCGGGGGAACCAGCTTGATGGGAGGGCGAGGAAGTGTCATTCGCTCGTTCATCGGCGTGCTTATTATCGCCATCTTGCAGTCTGGTCTGGCACATATGGGCGTGCCCGATGAACTGAAGCAGATAATCACCGGATCGGTTATTGTCGTCGCGGCGATTATCGATGCGTTGCGAAACTATTTCCGTCACTAGAACCCGATGCCGAGTGGTTACTCGGCAGGAAGGTGCTCGAGAAAGAAACGGAGGTAGTTGCCGTAGAAGATGGCATCGATATCCGTATCGCTGTAGCCGCGACGAGATAAAATCTCGACAAGTAACTGCAGGTCGGCAATCGATTGCAGTTCGCGAGGTGTTTGTTCGGTCCCGAAACCACCATCAAGATCACTGCCAATGCCAACATGTTGGCAGTTGCCGGCCCGTTGGCAGATATGATCGATGTGATTGGCCGCGACTTCGATCGGAACGTCGGTCGGATCGCTTGTTCCGATCTGCCAGCCTGGTTTTAGCATCCAAGCGTCGAAGGCCATGCCAATCACCGCGCCACGAGCAACCAATGCATCGATTTGTTCGTTGGAAAATTGACGATCGCCTGGGGTTAAGTCGCGACACATGTTATGGCTGGCGATTACTGGCCCAGCGAATCGCTCAAGCACCTCGAAGAATGCTGGTTCACTGCAGTGCGTTAAGTCGACAATCATCCCTAGTCTCGTGAACTCGCGAAGAAGTTCACGACCGGCATCGGTTAACGGACCGCTGGAGCCAGTACCAGGAGCGTAAGGGCCCTGGCGATAATGGGAAAGTGAGACGCATCGAAGTCCAAGATCCCACCACAGTTGGGCTTGCTGGGGTGTGCGAATCGGATCGGCTCCCTCCATCGCCATGATCACGCCCAGTGGCGGAATTGAATCGTCCAACCAGACTTGGGAATGTTGCTTCAGGTCGGCTGATGTGCGGATCAGCTGAATTTCGCCGAGTTCTTCGAGCGTGTGATAATAGACGGCCTGACCCCGACCGACACAGTGTGCGATAGTTTGATTTTGAAAGTCGAGATCACGTCGGGAGAAACCTTCGGCAGGCACGACTTCGGGTTTGGATCGCACCAAGACGGTTCCCAAGCAGACGCGGACACCTGCTTTGCGAAGCTCGGGAATTGTAACGGTTGCTCGGCCTCGCGCGGCGTGGTCTTGCATCGAGGACTCGTATTGCCGGACTTCTTCCAGCGGTTTGGTAAGATCACGATTCCAATGCAACGCGTTCCAAGCGAGGTCAAGGTGAGCGTCGATGATCGGTTTCATGCAGGGTCCTTAGCAGAGGGATAATTGAGGTCGGCCAATTCGCGTGTCCGCTTGGTGTTTGCTACCCAGCGGGCTCGCCATTGATCGGCTTCTTCCGGCGTGTAATTATAAAAACCGCGGCAATTAGCGGTTCCTTGAGCTCCGGAATCGACCAACTGCTGCATCATTTTCGGGACAGACTTTTCGCAACTCAGTTCGGGAAATAGTCGCTTCATCGCTTGACCGTAAGCCGCCAAGCCAGTCATATCCATCCAGCGAAACGGCCCAGCGATATCGGCCCAAATCGAAATTGCGTTCGTGAACGCACGATCGATCGTTTCGACGTCCGCGACATCATTTTCTACCAGCCAAAACGCTTCACGATACATTGCATAGGCTAAGCGGTTGACGATAAACCCAGGAACATCTTTCTTGACAACGGTTGGATCTTTGCCGACCTGAGTTCCCACGCTTATCGTAGCCGCAGTTGTCGTATCGTCGGTTTGCTGGCCACGGATGATTTCAAGGAATCGGGTTAGATGACAGGGCTCGCCCCAATGCATGCCAATGACGCGTTCCGGTTGTTGGCAAGCTGATTGTAGCAGTGATATCGGTAGGGCGGATGTGTTGGTTGCTATCGGCACGTTTGCGGCCACGGCAGCTTCGATCTGTCCCAGGACTTGTTGCTTAAGCTCTGGCTCTTCCGGAATGCTTTCGATAACGAATTGGCAATCGACCAATTCAGCAAAATTGGTGGAAGCGATGAAGCGGTCTCGCCAGGTGATGTTCGCCGCCTCGGGAAGATCCGGTAGTGAGATTTCAATGTGTTTCTCGGTGTAGCTGTGGCTTTCTACATTGGGATCGATAGCTACGACACGGATATTGTGAGCCAACAAAACCGTGGCGATCCCACGGCCCATCAAACCGAGGCCGACGATACCAACCGTTTCAAATTGCATGCGAACGTGATCCTAGCCAAGATTCAATAATGGGAGGCTATCTCGATAGATCATTTCTTCGATCTTGGCCTCGTTCAAATGAGGAAGAGGTGTGCCGGCGACCTGGCTGTTGAGTCGCCGTAAGCCTGCGATCGAATCGTTGACCGTAGTGAAGGGGTAATCCGTACCGAAGAGAACTTTGTCCCAGACACCATATTCCTGAACCAGCATCAGCGATTGGTATAACTGAAACGGGCGATAATGAAGCGCCGAAACATCTGCGTACACGTGAGGGTGTTTACGAATCACCGCAACACATTCCCCTTCATATGGATGTCCCAGATGAGCTAGGATCATGCGCTGTTCTGGAAAGCGAATTGCGACCGGATCGAGATGCCGCGGTAAGGTGTATTCCAGCGGAGCCTGAGAAATGAAGGTCGTGCCAGTGTGCAGCAGCACAGGCAATCCATGTTTCTGGGTGTATTCCCAGAAGGGATCCATGTCGGGGGCATCGGGACGGAAGCCAGCGTACATGGACATTAATTTGACGCCACGCAGGCCTAGTTCCTGATGACCATATTCCAGTTCGCTCATCCAGTTAGGTTGGGTAGGATCAATCGCTAAGAAGCCTATCAACGTGTCAGGGTGCGCGGCAACATAATTCGCGATGATATCGTCCTCGACCCAAAGGCCGCTCAAGCGAGCTTTGCCTCCGAAAACGATTGTTCGGATATCATGAGGGGCAGTGTCGCAGTAATCTTGGAAGCGAACGGTCAAATCGACTTCCACTCCGCTACGTGCTCGCTGAGCTTGCTCGCGGAAGGTATCGCCGAAGTGCTTAGGGTATTCCCAATAATGGCTATGGACGTCGATGATCATGATTGATGCAGTACTTCAGTGAGTCGGTCAAACAGGCGATCTACTTCGCTAAGGGTTTCTGGATCGACCTTGTAGCCAACCGGTCCACGGACGATCGTATTGGTGAAAACTTGCTGGCGAACCAGGAGGTGTTTTTCAATTGCTAGGAAGGCATCAAGGCTATGTTGAGCTGCGACGATCGCAGAAATGGGCATCGAAAGTTCGTAGGTCCGGGCCTCGTCGCCCTCTTTCAACGCTTTGTAGAGTGCGACAATTCCATGAATCAAATCGGCTCCTGGCATAGTTCCGACGATCCCACGTCGATAACTATCGACCAAAGCGATGCCGCCGGTCCCTTCAAATATTCGTGCTTTGCCATTGGTCGCATCCCGTAAGGCGGATAGACGAGGCCCGATGGGCGTCGCCTCAGGTTTAAAGAGAACCTTTTCGGCGCCATGCGTGTTCATCAAATCGGCTTGCAATGCAATCGACATTGGCTTGCCTACATAACCGCTGGCATCTTGCACGATCACGGGAATTTCGATCGCCTTGATGATTCCGGTGTAATAGGCGAATAGCTCTTCTTCCATCGCTCCGATGGAAACCGGAGGGATTGCCATGACCGCGGCGGCGCCGACCGATTCCGCATACTTAGCATTCTCTATCGCGATTCGAGTTGATTCGCCACCAACACTGATCACGACCGGGCAGCGGCCATCGATGATCTCGCACGTCTTGCCGGCCAGTTCTCGTTGTTCGGAAAAACTCAATCGCAGCACTTCCGATACCATGGCCATCACCACGCCATCGACGCCACTTTCCAGCAGCCAGTTGAGTTCCTTGGTCAGCACTTGGTAGTCGATATCGCCGTTTTCTTGATACGGCGTCTGGAACACCGGCAAGACACCACCGAGTTGTGTTTGGCTGCTCGTCATGAAAGCATTCCTCTGCTGTCGACCTTGGAAGGCGTGAGATTGTGTTCTGCGTCGTGCAGGATCACTTCATTCTGAAGATTGACGCAGGGGCAGATATGATTCGGAATTATCGAAATGCGATCGCCGACGTTGGGACGATTGGGACAGGCCGAGAAGTCGATCTCGCCATGCTCTTCGCTGAGTCGCGTGATGACGGCAGCGGGATATTCGATGACATGCCCATGCCCTGTAAGCGGGTGAAGCACGTTTCGATCGCTGGTCAACGTCTTGGTACCTGCGTCGACGACTCCTTTCCCTGGTACCGCCGTACTAACCACGGTACAGATAATCGCGGCCGCACAATCTTCTTCTTGGCAGAAGCCAGCTCGCACCGTATTCATATCGTTAAAGATGTAAGTCCCAGGGCGGATTTCTGTTTGCGATTTGATGCAGTGCGATTGATACGCCGTGGGTGTTGAACCTCCCGAAACGATCGGGCAGGGCAGGTCGTTCTCTTGCCACAACGAAATCGCCGCAGCCAGTTTTTCATCGATTGCGTGCAGTGGCGACTCTTGTTCGCCAGCGGGAGCCCAGACTTGACCAGGGTAGAAAAAAATTCCATCGAGTCTCAGCGACTCGCTCTTGGCAACGAGCTTGGCAAGTTCCAGAGAAGCTTCGGCATCGGCCACGCCTGTGCGATCGGCACCGACATTGATATCGATCAAAATGCCGATCATGGAATGTGCGTTCCTAGCCGCTTCCCCCAGCACATGAATCGCATAGGCCGAATCGACTGCCACATGAATGGAGGATGTCTTGGCGAGTTCAGCGATGCGGCGGCGTCGATCAGGATCGATTGCCGGATAAGCAATCAAGATGTCGTCAGAGACGGTTGCCATGACCTCGGCTTCGCCCACTTTGGCGACGGTCAAACCTCGGGATCCGTAGGCGAGCTGACGCTTGGCAAAGAGGACGGACTTATGCGTTTTGGTGTGTGGACGGACTTTGATACTAGCTTTTTCGGCGTACTGATGCAGTTGGGCCAGATTGGCTTCCACGGTAGGAAGATCGATGACCAGACTTGGAGTTGAGACGACGGCGTCTCGCGCTCTCTCGAACTTGTTTACCATGCGGTCCAACCTCCATCGACGACCAGATTGTGGCCGGTAACGTAGCTCGATGCTTCGCTGGCCAGAAAGACGAGCGGTCCGATCAATTCGCTGGGCTGCCCCATGCGTTTTAAAGGACTTTTCTGTTTCAGCTTTTCTACCATGGCTTGCGGTGCTGCAGGAGAAGGGAAAGGACCGGGAGAGAGGGCATTCACGCGAATCTTGTCTTCCGCCCAGTAAACTGCCAAATGTCGCACCATTTGAAGTACGCCCCCTTTGAGGGCATGATAAGCGACGGGGCTCGCGTTGCCGGCTTCTTCATAGGCATCCGGGTAAGAACCGACTAAGCCATACATCGATCCGAGCATCACGACACTTCCGGAACCTTGTCGCTCGACAACATGATTTCGGACGTGACGAGCCAACAAAAAATAACCGCTCGCATTTTGTAGCTGACGGTTGAATTGGTCGGCTGTGACGCGTTTCCAGTCGGCGCCAAGCGGCTCGTGACCATTCGCAACCAAGCTGTCGATCTTGCCAGCAGTGGCAATCGCCGAAGCGAAGCCAGTTTCGATTGAGTCGGGATCGAGGTGATCGATCTGTACGCCGAAATGTTTCGCCTCACCTTGTGTCGGGAGTTCCGCCGCCAATGATTGCGATTTGCTTGCGTTGCGGCTACTCACGATCACCGAGGCGCCAGCTTGAGCAAGTCCCAGCGCCATAGCTTGTCCCAAATAGCCGGAAGCACCGGTTAAAAGGACCGTTCGCCCAATAAGGGAAAACGGATTCTGGCTATCCATTACGCGCGAACCTCCGACAGATTGGTCGACTTCCAAGTCGCTTCTCGCCAGCTCGATATCGCCGCAATGTTCGCTTGCAACGTGGCAATTCCTTCATTCAAGGGACATAAAGGAAGGGACTTGCCTTCAACGGCATCGAGAAAAAGATTGGCTTGGCGTGTGAACAACTCGTCCCTTTCAAAGGGAGGAAGTTGATGATCAGTCCAGGGACCATCGGGCGTACTCATCGTACGCCACCGTTGTTTATGGTTTTCGAGGCGAACCACGCCTTTTTCGCAGACGACGGTGATTGTCAGCTCGTTTGCAGGTTGATGCTGATTGAGGGTGTAAGTTGCCATGATGCCGTTCTCGTGACGGGCAATCGCATGCACAGTGTCCTCGACTTCGACTCCATCCAGAATCTTACGGTCAGCATCGACTACGATCTTCTCCATGTCGCCGACTAACCACTGGGCGGCGTTAAACACGTGAGTAAGGGCGTCTTGAATAGCGCCTCCTCCCGATTCGTGTTCGCGATAATAGGTATCACGGTAAGCAGGCCGATAGGTCGGAAAATGTTGGCCACAATAAGCGATCAATTCTACGGGCCTGCCATAAGAGCCATGCTGGATGGCTTCTCGCATTCGCGAAATCAATGGATTGGCTCGATAAACGTAAGCAACATTGACGGTCTGGTTAGTCGTACTAGCGAAATCTTCCAGTTGACGTGCTTCCTCTAGGTTGAGGCACAAAGGCTTCTCAATCAAGAGATGTAGGCCTGCCTCCAGCAGCTGCAACGATTGTGGGACGTGCAACGGCGCGGGAGTGGCGATAACCGCGCTGTTAAAGTAAGCGTTGCGTGCCTCGTCGAGCGAACCGTAGCTTGGAACGTCAGCGTATCGTTGACTGAGTTCCTCGCGAATCGATTCTCGTGGATCAACGAAGGCCACCTGACAGCGTCCTGTTTGCCGGAAGCAGCGAAGATGGCGATGCCCAATCGAACCGGCTCCGACAATCAGAATACGATGATCGTGCTGAGGCACTAGAGCGACTCCTGATAGTATTTCGCGTTGGAGCGTTCCTTGGACTTCGGACCCGCCAAAGTATTGAATTCCGCCAGTTCCAATTGAATCCTGTCCAGGCCTTGTTTGACGAGCACCAGGTCGCACCCGTAGAAGATCAGCCGTGCACCTTGGTCAACATACTGCTTCGCTTGTGCAGCTGATCCGCAGGTCGCTGCCCAGTTGATGCCTGCCGCCTTTGCGGCTTCGATAACCCGCTGCTGGGCGTCTTGAACTAGCGGATGATTAAACTGCCCGGGGATACCAGAGAGGATAGAGAAGTCACCCGGACCGAGCATCAACATGTCGATGCCAGGTACAGAGGCGATTTCTTCGACGTTGTCCAGAGATTTTGGGTCTTCGATCTGGATAATCAAGAAGGTTTCACGATTCGCATTCTCTAGGTATTCGGCCAGTGGCGTTAGCAAGTAGGGCACATCGGCTCCGCTTGCATCGCAGCCTCGTTCCCCGAGTGGTGCAAACTTGGCCCAGCGCACCACTTCGGCGGCCTCTTCAGCATTGGCACAACGCGGGTACATGATCCCTGACGCCCCGATCTCGAGCATGCGACCCATCCGCATGAACTCTCGATTGGCAGGTCGGGCGACGACGTCCGCTCCACCGACACGTGCGCCACGCATGAGATTCGCGGCACTCTCCATGCTCGTGGCATGATGTTCGAGGTCGATCCAGATGGAATCGAATCCCATCAACCCGACAAGTTCGAAAAGGTCTGGAGAGTTGAGGTGAAGCGACACGCCGAATGCAGGAATGTCTTGGCGTATCTTCGCGAGAACTTTGCTCTGTCGCATGGAGAGTTATCCGATTGAAAGGTGCGGTATGCTGCACGCCGTTGGCTTTGATTTTACACGGTTGCGCTGGCTAGGTAGTGGAGCGTAAGCGATGTTTGAAAATGCAGTAGAGATCGACTCGATGAGTTAGTGCTTGCGGAAGTTGTGAAAAAACGAATGGGGCACACGTATCAAACGGCAGGATGGGGCAAGTGATTGAGATCACTTGTAATGGGTTAACTATTGACTACGTTTAAGCAGTGCGAAGGCTGCTGCCTGACGAAGTGATAGGGGATGCGTTTCCCCGAGGACATCTCCCAGGGGAAAGTCAAATGCTTCGGATCGTAAGGTAAGCTCACGAATCGCAAGCGTTTGGTCACTGGGGTTTTTGCTCTTAAGTAGTTTATGCAGACTGGTCGAACCGCCGGCACTTGCCACGTATGGATATGCAACCGAATCGACAGGCTCGTCCGTCATCGCTGTTTGGACGATTGTCTGGACCTTGTCGGGTACATTATCGAGTTGGCTCAAAACGAAACCGGCCCGCAGGCGAGCGATCGAGTCTTCCGAGCTTAACTGCTTGACGAGTCCATCTAATTGTTGCACAGAAGGGCGTTGTTGATGAAGACGCCACAAAGCAAAACTGCAGCCCGCGTCTTTGGGGTTGCTCATCTCTTGGACGATGGCGAGTTCCGAGCGGTATTCAATCGGCGCTTCGAGTTTGGCCAGTGATTCGAGGGCGTGAAGTCGATCGATTGCCTGTTCATCCAGCAAGACATCACGAATGCGTTCAATATACTTCTCGCGTCGTTCGGCGGGTGTTTCCGCTTGAGCCAGGACCCGCCAAACACCAATCCGAAACGGGGGCGAAGCATTATCGGCCTGAGCCCGAAACGTATCGAGTGTTTTCTCGGCCATTCCAAGGCGAATCAAATACTCAGCCGCATGAACGCTAGTCCATTCTCCCGAGGCTTTCGAAGACTCGATCAAAATCTGCTCGCATCTGGCGGCAGTGTCCGAAGTCAGAGGATCTTCCGCTGCTCGCACATGGATTGTTGATAAAGCGACGAGCGAGACGAAGCACATCAGAAAATAGAACAACCGTTTTGTCAACTTGATTACTTTCGATCGTGCTTTCGTTAGACAGGTCGGCCGCAAGGAGCGAGCGTACTGCCATAGTTAAACGAGAGTGAAATCTGGCGATGTTCGCCGGAGTCTAAGGGGATTTGCCCACGACGCATACGTTCCAGGATCTCAATGGCCTGTTCACCGAGGCTGACTTCGTCGATGGCAACAGAAGCCAGATGGCTCGAAAGTCCACCCCCTCGGAAAACGCCGCCGAAGCCGACGATCGAAACATCCTGCGGGACACGGATTCCTCGCTGTGTTAGCTGCATGTAGACCGTTTCTGCCAAGGAGTCAAACCCGCAGAAGATTGCGGTTGGAGGTTCTGGCTTCTGGAAAAGCCGATCCAATGCCGCATCCGATTCTTGGGAAAGTGATTCATGATCGATACCTGGGCCGGAACCAACGAATACATCGACCGTGGCATCGGAGCCTAGGGCATGGCGAAAACCTTGCAGATACAAGTCGGTTGCCGTGCTTTGCGAACTACCGAAAAACGCCGTGTGCGTGTGGCCTGCTTTACGAATTTCTTCTCCGGCCAGCTTTCCGATGTCCTCGAAGGGAATGGATAACAGCGGAGATTGAACCCCTTGAACCGGACGAGAGCAGCAGACGACCGGGATGTTGTGCTTCTGTAGTTGGCGAATATGGAAGGCTGGTGTCGCGGTCTTGGTGGTTGGAACGATGGCGACCCCGGCTACACGGAGGTCGATCAACTGCAGGATCGCACTGGCCTGTTTGTCGATATCGTTGTTTGAGTTGCAAACAATCACTTGATTGTGCAACTCCGCGGCGGCGTTTTCAAAGCTTCTTTGTAGGGAAGGATAAAACGCCGTTTCCGTTTCTGGCAATACAAGTGCAAACAAGTCCTGTGACTTTCGCAGGCGTTGTTTCGCCTCTTCATGCACAAACGTCCCTTTCCCATGCACACGAAGGACCAGGCCATCCTTCTCAAGAGAGGCAAGAGCCTGACGAACCGTGCTCCGGGCAACTTTTAGATTCTCTGCCAAGCGATTCTCAGAAGGTAGTGCAGCGCCTGACTTTAGGGCACCAGACTCGATCTGTGCAACGACGTAATCTCGGAGTTGTTCGTACTTCGGCTGGTGTGAATTTTCATCTCCGCTAGGGAATTCGGAGAGTTGTGTTGAGCTGTGATGTGGCATTCGGTGTATTTCCTTGTAGTACGTACAACATCATACCTGTGTAATTTGCCGCGTCAATCGTCTTTCATGGACTTAAGAGGCCAGTCCCTAGGATAAATCAACGATATATCGGCTGAAATTGCTAATTGTTAGTTCTGTTGGGGCGTTAGTAAGTGATTGTTTGGAGAACAGAAAGTAAAAAGTTGTCTAAAATAGGTACGTACTTATTGCAATCCAGTTGGGCCATCGATATGCTTTTTTGAAATGTCAGAGATTTAGCGGCCTGCCGCAATTAAATCCACGACACGACTTTCTGCAGCTCTCACAGCTGCAACATGCACATTGGTTGCCCCGCCAGTTTCATGGTCAGGCAGTCAGGCGATTGGCTTCAGTAGAAGTCGAGCAGCCCAGCTCGCTCGGAATTACTGAGAGGCAGCCAAGTGCCCTTCACGAAGGCGGAATAGAGACGACCGGAACGTAGAGAAGAGTGAAGCCCCTTGTCATGCACTGGCCTTATCCACTCACGTATCCTTTTAGGAGTTCTAGTCCATGTTTGTCGAAACTGACCGACAAATCGCCCGACGACGTGCGTTTACGCTTGTCGAACTGCTGGTTGTGATTGCCATTATTGGAGTCCTTGTATCTTTGTTGCTTCCGGCCGTGCAGCAAGCACGCGAAGCGGCACGACGTATTCAATGCGTCAATAACATGAAGCAGATTGGTTTAGCACTGCACAACTACCACGACACCTTCAAGACGTTTCCTCGAACGCCTTGGTGGTACAACGGTGGTGGCGGCAACCAATCGCCTGAATTCTTCAGTGGATTCAGCTGGCGTTGTATGCTGCTACCTTTCCTTGAGCAGGGAGCCATGCACGACCAAATCAATTGGAGCTTGCCTCTTACGGATACCACCGGCACTCCGATGTCGAATATGCAGATTGTTCGATCGCCGATGCCAGCCTACGTCTGCCCTAGCGATCCGACCGGCGAGCTCACCAAGGCAGGTAATCAATACCTGTGGAGCAATTGGTGTTTCCCGCATGGTGGTTGTGATCAAAGTGAATCGGTTGGTGTGACAACTTATAAGGGGCTCGTTGGGATCGGCTTTGATCAGTCGCTATCTACCGTTCCTTATCCTGCCTCCATGTTCGATCGTCGTCGCGGACAGGCCTTACGTATGCGTGATATTACGGATGGAACTTCGAATGAAATCCATGTCATCGAAAGTTCTCCAGAGTTCTATGCATGGTCCGGCTGGGCATCTTGGCACTGTGAAATCTCTTCGCAGAACTCGCCCAACTTTCCTTTCCGATTTTATGGCGGCCCGAATCGTCGAACTGCTACCCAGCATGGTTGGACGCAAGGCTTGTCGGCCAGCAGCTTTCACCCAGGTGGCGTGAATGCGTTGATGGCGGATGCTAGTGTTCATTTCATTCCTGAAACGATCAATCTGGCGGTCTACCAAGGCTTGGTTGCCCCTCAAGATGGGACGCCCGTCGGCGGTTTCAGTAGCAACTAGGCGATTAATTCGAAAAGCCGCTTACCATTTCAGAAGATACAAGGAAAGTCAAACGATGCGTTTCACGAACGATAAGGTCAAGCATCATTTGTACGCAGCCGTCGCAACGATCGCCCTTACGGCGGTCGTTGCAGGATGCGGCTCAAGTCGACCAGATGGCTTACCTGAGACAGCAATCGTCAAGGGAGTCGTCAACCTAAAAGGATCGCCACTCAACGAGGGTGTTGTCCGATTTGTGCCGGATGATACCAGCTGCAATCCGGGTGTCGGCATGATCAATCCTGACGGTTCGTTTGAATTGTCGACTTATGATCGTCTCGATGGAGCCACTGTCGGAAAGCATAAAGTTGTCATTCACGTCGAGCCGCATTTAGATGGCAGTAAGCCTGATCCACCTGTACAAACACCGCGCAAGTATCACGATATCGCAACCACTCCGCTCGAAGTTGAAGTCAAGTCGGGCGAAACCAACGAAATAGTTTTAGACGTCGAATAATCGACTGTGGAGGCATTGTCGGGCAAAAGGCAAGCCTCTCGCACTCCCTGGGGATTTTACAGCATGAAATATTTACCAAGAACCGTTCTATCCGTCGCGATGATGGTCGCCGCCGTCGGTACGACCTTGTCTGCCGAAGAACCCATCGAATTGAACGGTCGTCGCGAGCTATTCGTCGATAAGGCACTTGTCGAATCGATCGATGGGTCGGCAGAGTTCGTCCTGCATCCACCGCACGATGAAGGCGAAGTCTTTCAGTTCGATCAGCCGTGGGAAGGGCTCTTTTGTGGCTACGCCACGATGATCCATGCCGACGGAAAATACCGCTTATACTATCGCGGCATGCCCAAGGCTTTTAGTGACGGTACCACCGTTGAATCAACTTGTTACGCGGAATCGACGGACGGAATCAACTGGACTCGTCCTGAGTTGGGTCTCTACGAATACGATGGCTCGAAGGATAACAACATTATCCTGGCCCAGCTTGCTCCGTTCTCGCACAATTTCAGTCCATTCTATGATGACAGTCCTAACGCCGATCCTAAGCAGCGTTTCAAAGCAATCGCCGGGACAAAGCGTACAGAGCTGCATGGATTTGTCTCGCCCGATGGCATTCATTGGACCAAGCTTCAAGATGAAGCGATCTTCAAAGATCCCAAAGGCGCCTACGACTCGCAGAATATCGCATTCTGGTCGGAAGCCGAAGATTGCTACGTGATCTACTATCGCTACTTCGTCAATGGGCGACGATCGATCGCTCGCACCACGTCGAAGGATTTCGTGAACTGGACTGATCCTGTTTACATGAGCTACAGCAACACCGATTCAGTAACACCACGTAACCACCTCTATACGAATCAGACACAGCCTTACTTCCGTGCACCTCATATCTATGTGGCCACGGCAGCGCGATTCATGCCTGGACGACGTGTACTAACCCCAGAACAGGCTGAGGAAGTTGGCGTTCATGCCAGTTACTTCAACGACACGGCCGACGCCGTATTAATGACTTCGCGTGGTGGTGGTGAGTACGACTGCATGTTCGACGAAGGTTTCATTCGTCCTGGACTCGCATTAGGAAATTGGGTTTCCCGAACGAACTATCCTGTGTTGAACGTGGTTCAAACAGGTCCTGACGAGATGTCGCTCTATGTCAATCAGGAATACGGTCAGCCATCGTCCAATATTCATCGTTATTCGATGCGACTGGATGGATTTGCCTCGGTGAAATCCCGTGGTGAAGAAGGTTCGATCACGACGAAGCCTTTTACCTTCACTGGCGACAAGCTGGCCATCAATTTCGCGACTTCCGCGGCCGGTAGTGTCAAAGTCGAAATCCAAGATGCCGATGGGAATCCGCTACCAGGCTTTACCTTGGACGAGGCTCCTGACACGATTGGTAATGCCATCGATCGCGTTGTTCGCTGGAAAGAAAAGGGGACCGACGTCAGTTCGTTGGCGGGCCAGCCGATTCGTTTAAAGTTTGTCCTGGATGACGCTGATATCTTCGCCTTTCAATTTCAAAAGTAAGCGTTTTAACGAATCGTTTGTGTCGAGTAGGTAGCTTTTCCGTTTGAGATGTGGCAGAGAGTAACGGGAGAACGATCATGTCTGATCAATGGTCTGAAATTCATGAAGTCTACGATCGTGACGGCTTTGTGATCGTTCGCGAGTTTCTCGCTGCAGACGAACTGCTGACACTGCAGAACGAACTATACCGTTACATTCGCGAAGTTGTCCCATCACGACCTTCGAGCGATGTGTTTTACGCCGACCTGCCAATCCAGATTCGCTGAAGCAAATGCATCGGATGGAGTTGGATGCATACTTCGATGAGTATCAACGCTCATCGCGTTGGACGGAACTTGCGGAAAGCTTGCTCGGCGAATCAGTGCACTGCCACGGGGCAGAATGGTTCAATAAGCCACCAGGTAGTACCAGTCCTACGCCTCCACATCAGGATAACTACTACTTTTGTCTAGCACCCCCCAAAGTGTTAACCATGTGGTTGGCTTTGGATGAGATCGACGAAGAGAATGGTTGTTTGAGGTACCAGCCTGGCTCGCATCGCTTTGGTGTTCGTGACCATGCCGCAACGCAAACATCAGGGTTCTCGCAAGCAGTTGCAGACTATACGGAAGAAGAGATACAGCGAGAAGTGCTCGCGTGTGTCAGCCCTGGCGATTTGCTGATTCATCACGGCGATACGATTCATCGAGCGGACGTAAATCGCTCGGCGACGCGCCATCGCCGCAGTTTTGCCATGGTCTTTCAGGCAGCATCTTGTCAACGAGATGAATCCGCATTTGAACGTTACGCGTTACAACGCAAGAAACAGCAACATGAATTGGGAATCGCATAGCTCGATTCCCATCGGCAATCTTTGAAATCCTACCTCGTCATTTGTCCTTGCCTTGCGGGGAGATCCTGCGAGGTTCCCACCTTAAACTACTCAAGAGAGTCAAATGAAATCTGTATTAAGTATCCTCGCATTGGTCGCCTTGCTAACGACCTCGTACGCGGAAGAGGCATCGACCGCCAAGATCGTTGACGTAAAAAAGATTTGGGACGAAGCGCCGCATAACGCTTTTACCGATCTGATTCGGTTCAAGGACAAATGGTACTGCGTCTTCCGCGAGGGGGGCGGTCACGTCTCGAAGGTTGGCTCGCTACGAGTCTTACGTTCCGATGACGGTAAGAATTGGGAATCAGCCTCATTGGTTACCTCCGACACGGCAGATCTCCGGGATGCCAAAATCTCGGTCACGCCTGATGGCAAGCTCTGCTTGGCGGGCGCCGGTGCCCTGCATCAGCCAGCGTCGGCAAAGCACCAGTCTTATATCTGGTATTCGGACGAAGGTGAGAAATGGAGTGATGCGATTCCGATCGGTGATCCGAACTTCTGGATCTGGCGAGTTACCTGGCATGATGGCAAGGCTTATGGTATCGGCTATAGCACGGTCGAGCCTCGCGCAGCCCGTCTCTACAAATCAGAAGATGGAAAGTCCTTCACCCAGGTCGGTGAAAAATTTGATGTCGAAGGCTACGCAAATGAAACCGGTTTGATCTTCTTGGAAGATGGAACTGCTGTCTGTTTGCTGCGACGCGATCCCCCTTCAGCATTGCTCGGAACCGCGAAAGCTCCGTACACCGATTGGACCTGGAAAGATCTGGAAATCCGTGTCGGAGGACCTGAAATCATTCAGCTAAAGGATGGTCGCTTCATTGCGGCGGGTCGTAAGTATCCTGGCGGTGCCAAGACCGCGATTTGGGAAGTTGATCCGAAGCAAGGTAAGCTTTACGAATTGGCCACGCTCCCTTCCGGTGGTGATACCAGCTATCCTGGTCTCGTTGAGTATGATGGGAAACTCTGGATGAGCTACTACTCTTCGCACGAAGGTAAGACGAGCATCTACTTTGCCGAAGTCGAGCTGCCGGAGAGCTCCGTCATCAAAAGTAACGGTGGTTAGATCGAAAGAGAAAGTAGAAGGATTGATGTGCAACCTAGGTGAAAGGGAGTCGGTTCTAGAAAAGCTGGGATTCCCAGTCGATCGGACCACTCCCGAGGGCTCGCTGGTCGATGCCGTGATGGAGGATAACGGAATCCTTTACGCTTCGGGCCAAGTCCCGTTCGATGGCGATCAGTTGAAGTTCGTTGGTAAAGTTCCGTCCGAAGTCTCTTCCGATGAGGCAAAACAAGCGGCTGCGTTATGTGCCGCAAATGTTTTGCGAGCGGTTCGGTCTCACGCTGGTTCACTCGATAAGATTGAGCGTGTGATACGGATCACCGGATATGTGAACTCGGATCTCGACTTTACCGAACAACATTTGATCATTAACGGTGCGTCCGAGTTGGTGCGAGAAGTTTTCGGGGACGCAGGAAAACATGCTCGCACGGCCCTGGGGATGGCGCAACTTCCCCTCGGTGCAAGTGTCGAAGTCGAGATGATCTTGAGGCTCCGTGCTTGAGCTTTCCATGGATCTGATCGCATCGGAAATACAAGACAGGTTCGAGGCGAGCGCTTTCTTAACGAGCGACTCGCCTTTTTATTTTGTGTAGAGTAGCCGCAATCCAAGCCCTGCTTGGTTCTCTAGTTGACGTGAGGTTGCCGTCTGGCGATTCGTGACCATCACATCAAGCTCGTCTAAGTCAGCAATGTGCCGCATCGCATGATGGCCGAATTTAGAATCATCTGCTAAGACGGCGGCGCGATCGGCATGTTTGATCATTAAGCGTTCGCTTTCAACAACATGCTCGTTGTCATTAAATATACCCGCTTCAGTGATGCCCCCTGCAGAAAGAAGTGCCCAATTGGCGTGATACTGCACGATCCCAGCTTGGGCGCTCGGTCCCACCAGTAGCCCGGAACCGGGAAACAGAAACCCACCTGTCAAAAAGACTTCCCATCGACCGCGGCCTGAGCTTCGGCTTTCTATTGCGGCGGCTAAGGTCAGCGAATTGGTGATGATCCTCAGCTTAAGAGGCGGAAGGCAGTAAGCCAACTGCAGCGTCGTTGTTCCCCCGTCAACGAATAAGACATCCCCATCGCGCAACAAGCTACTTGTTCTGCGAGCGATTTCTCGTTTCTCGTCAGCATGCTGCACTTCCCTCGCCGTAAATGGAAGCATGCTTCCTTCGTTGGCCATGCGAATTCCGCCCCGAACTCGCTCAACCAGTCCACTCTCTGCTAATTGATTGAAATCTCGTCGGATAGTCGCCGGACTCGAGGCGAAACGCTCGACGGCTTCGTCCACGTGAAGGACGCCCGTCTCGGCAAGAAGGCGAAGGATATGGTCCTGGCGGTCAGATTGCATGGCGGGCACTGATCACTAGTAATCAAATTCAATCATTGTTTTCTATTGTGATCGATCGCATCTGCACTTGCTATGCTTCTGGATGGTCAATAACTGGAATAATTCATAATTTAAGGGGCGAACGCGGAAATGAGCAGTGTTGATCATTTGTGATCAGATCTTACGATGAGGGAAACGGCTGACGGTCATTTTCTCCCCCCACAGTTTTTGCAACGGTTCTCTCCTGCTATGTCCCTAACGCTAAAGCTTGGCGTCAAAACCGATCCGATTGAGTATCGATACTCGTTTCCTTGGCTGTTTCGCTTGTTGGCCGACGAGGATGTCCGATTGGTGCAGATTGGAACTTGGTTCGAGATGTACCAGCTTCCCGACGAGTTCTTTATTGAATTACGGCAACAGGCCGAGAACCACGGTATCCAGATTGCCAGCATGTTCACTGCCCATCGCGAGTTGGGTGGCTTCTTTCGCGAAGAGGTTGGCTTAGAGCAGGTCGCACGACGCAATTTTGAACGTTACATCGAGATTGGCGCCTTGTTAGGAGCCGATTCGATCGGCTCGAATCCTGGAGCGATCATGCGTGATCGAATGGGTACAAAGTCGCAGGGTGTAGAGTGTTATCTTCAGCACATGCGTGAATTAATGCATTATGCGAAAGAGAAAGGTCTATCTTGGCTCACGATTGAGCCGATGTCCTGTTTGGCTGAACCACCGACACTGCCGGAAGAGGTCGCGGCGATGGGCCAGACATTGATGGACTATCACCATCAGCATCCTGACTCGACCGTACCAATTGGATACTGCGCCGATATCGCACACGGTTATATCAATCAGCAGGATCAGGTCGGTTTCAATCACATCGAGTTGTTCGAGGCAACGTATCCTTGGCTATACGAGTTCCATTTGAAGAATACCGACGCGCGGTTCAATTCGACATTCGGATTCAGCCCTGAAGAGCGTGCGAAAGGCATCGTCGACGTTGCACAGTTCCGTCAGCTCTTGCTGGACAATGCCGACAAACTACCGGTAAGCGAGATGACCGGATATCTAGAAATCGGCGGACCTAAACTTGGCCGTGACTATAGTGACCATCATCTAGAAGAAATGCTTCGCTCTTCGTTGCGGCACTTGAAAGAGACATTTCTCGGGGAAGGCAGCGAGCCCCCAGGAGCTACGACTCCGGTTGCTTTTACTTCGGCGAATCCAGTCGAGATTTCCCCGTCCATGATGTGTGTCGATCCGCTGAACTTCGAGGCTGCTTTGCGACAAGTTGAACGAGTTGGCGTCGACATGCTACACCTCGATATCATGGACGGCCATTTCGTTCCGAACATGCCGATGGGATTAGGGGTTATCGATGCCCTTCAAAAGGCGACCGACTTACCGCTCGATGTTCACTTGATGGTGGCTGACAACGATTTCTTTGTCGAGCAACTAGCGAACATGGGCGTGAGCCAGGTTTCGGTCCATTTGGAATCATCGACCCACCTCGATCGCACGTTGGCTCGCATTCGGGAACTTGGGATGAAGGCCGGGGTCGCGATAAATCCCAGCACGCCACTCGCCGCGATCGATTATGTTCTGGAGCGAATCGACTACGTTTTGATAATGACTGTAAACCCCGGCTACGCTGGGCAGGCAATGACGCCAGCTTCGCTGCGCAAGATTGCCGACTGTCGAGACTTTTTGGCGGCAAGTGGATTCGACTTGCCGATTCAAGTCGATGGGAACGTTAGCTTCGACAACATTCCTGGGATGGTCGCGGCCGGAGCTACCAATCTGGTTGCTGGAACGAGCAGTCTGTTCCATCGTTCCGCTTCGATGAATGAAAATAAAGCTCGCATGCTCGACGCAATCAAGGCAGGGCTTTCAGCCCGTGGCGAGTCTTCCATAACATCTGCTTAGCCTCAATCGCCCCACGAAAGTTGTTCAAGGTATCGGTAAAGTATGAACCAGTCCTCGGATTCCCAGATGGAAGCAATTGTTCTGCATGG
Source organism: Blastopirellula marina (assembly GCF_002967765.1). NCBI lineage: Bacteria > Pseudomonadati > Planctomycetota > Planctomycetia > Pirellulales > Pirellulaceae > Blastopirellula > Blastopirellula marina. The sequence goes on from NZ_PUHY01000015.1 coordinate 620,564, forward strand.
TATTGGTGATTTGCGATACGAGAAGGTTCCCGTTCCCGAGGTCGAACCAGGAAAGGTCCGTGTGCGGATTGGTTTCTGTGGTGTTTGTGGATCGGATATCCCTCGCTGCTTTTCCAAAGGCACCTATTCCTTTCCAACGATCTGTGGACACGAGTTTGCTGGAACAGTTGAAGCGTGTGGTGAAGGTGTACAGCAGTTTCAGGCGGGCGATCGTGTCGCGGTGTTCCCACTACTGTGGCGTGAAGATCACGCCGCTTGCGAACAAGGGAAATATGCACAATCGGACGGCTACGACTATCTTGGTTCCCGTAGCGATGGAGCATTCAGCGAGTATGTCGTTGCCCCAGAACGCAATTTGATTCGCGTTCCCGAGAACGTATCTCTCGAGGAAGCTGCGATGACAGAACCAGCCGCCGTCGCGCTGCATGCCGTTCGAAGAGCAAAAGTTCGCCTCGGAGATTCGGTCGCCGTGTTTGGGCTGGGACCGATTGGCTTAATGGTAGCTCAATGGTTAAAGGCCTCCGGGGCAGGTCCTGTTCTGCTATTCGACATCCAACCCGAAAAGCTCGAGATTGCTCGTAAACTGGGCTTCGAGCATGCCTACGATAGCCGCGAAGTCAACGTCAGCGAGATCGTCGACGAACTTACTTCTGGACATGGCGTACATGTCGCGATTGAAGCTGCGGGAGTTCCTCCCACAATGCTGGCGGCAATAGAAGTCGCTCGTCGCGCTGGGAGAGTCGTTATGCTCGGAAATCCGGCTGCGGATGTCACTTTGCCGGCAACATTGATCTCGCAGGCAATGCGTCGTGAGATCGATATTCTCGGTGTGTGGAATTCAGACTTCAGTGTTTACAGCGACGACGATGACTGGCGGACCGTATTGGCCGCCATGGCCAGCGGGATTTTGAATCTGAAACCACTCATTACGCATCGTGTTCCGCTCGTCGATGGCATCGCTGCTTTGGAAATGATGCATGCCCAGTCTGAGTTCTTTACCAAAGTGCTCATCCATCCAGAGTCGAAGTAAACGGCTTACTCCGCCCCCCATTCACGCAACACTCTTTCTGTCGAGCTACGATGAAATCGCAAGTTCAATACCTTGATCAACCTGGCGGTCAGTTCACAATTTCCGAGCAAGAGCTAGGCCAACCTGGCCCTGGTGAAATTCGGTTAAAGACGGTGACGACTTCGGTTTGCCAGTCCGACGTGGTGATCTACAAGCAAGGATTACCACGTATTAAGAAGTGGCCCGCGATTCTTCTTCACGAAGCGGCATGTGTGGTTGATGAAGTTGGCGAGGGCGTCACACAATTCGAACCTGGCGATCTCGTTGGGCTCGGCTGTGATATTCCCTGTGGTGACGAGTCGTGTATTTATTGCGGCGAAAATGGGACAGGTGATTGGACGAGTTGTCCCAATACCTGGGCCACCGGTCACGAGTTTGATGGCTTCGCTCGTTCGCACGCGATCTTACCGGCTTGGTTTGTAAAGTACGGCCCGATCGTCAAGTTCCCCCAGGGGTTTAACCCTTCGCATGCTTGCCAGTTGGAGCCGCTGGCTTGCTGCTTAGAAGGAATGACGCGCGTTAACCATTGCATCGAAAACCGAATCGTCGTTCTGATCGGAGCTGGCTCGCAAAGCACTTACGCCCTTCAATGTGCCCAAGCGATGAACGCCCGGAAGATCATCGTTATCAACCGTGGCCAAGAACGGCTCGAACGTGTGTTACGCGACTTCGGTGGGCCGAACGTTGTCGGGGTTCGTTGGGACGAGAACGTCGTCGAGAACGTTTACAAGGAATGCCAACCCTTCAACGAGCCTCATTTCGTGATGGTAAATGCCCCCGTTGCGGCTGGCTACGAGTTAGCACCAAAGCTGATGGGCTACGGCACGGTGATGGATGCCCATGCTGGCGTGAAGGGAGCGAGTGGCAAGCCGCGTTTGGCACACGAAGTCGATCTTAACAACGACATCCATTATCGATTGCAATGTTATCAGGCGACCCACGGTTCCAGTATGCGGGGGATCCGCCTGGCCCATAGGTTTCTCTCGGAAGGTCGCTTGCCGAAGATCGACCTGATGACCAATGATACCGAGCGATTCGGCCAAAACGACATCGAAGCCGCGATTCATCGGGCTGCCGATTCAGATAGCCTCAAGGTAATCGTTCACTGGGACTAACGTTTCGGCAAAGGCGATTTGAGGAATTCAAGCAAGTCGGCCATTTCGTCAAGTGAAATCTCCTTTTCCAAACCGCTGGGCATCAACGACTGATCGCTGGTTTGAAAGAGGTCGATTTCACTTCGCGGAATTTCCTGCGACTTTCCATCGGCGGTTTGCAGGATGACGGAGTGAGCGGTCTCTTTGCTGACGATTCCGCTGTACGATTGGCCGCTGGACGTCAGGATCTGACTGGCCGCATACTTCGGTTCGACTTTGCCACTAGGGTCGAGGATATCGTATAGGATGGCCTCGCGCGGACGATTCAGCGAATCTGCTAAATCAGGGCCGACCGTGGCTCCTCCTGGTTCGGAAGGGGCATGGCACTTGGCACATTGCTTTTGAAAGACAGCTCGCCCAGCTAGTGGGCTGCCGATGGTATGAGTTGCTGATTCGTATTTGGCCAACACGGCGGCACGATCTGTGGAAGCGGCCTGACCAAACAGTTCTTCAGCCTGTTTACGGATCGCTTCGCTCGGGTGTTTACGAATTTGTGCTTGTTGGTCGAGGCTGATCAGCTTCGCTGGAATATCGCCCGCGCGGACTTTCTCTAAGACAAGTTCAATACCAATTGGTTGACGCAAGAGCAGTGTCAACGTGGTTGCTTTGGATGACGGTCCCATATCTTGCCAGATGTTCAGGAGGACTCGACCTCGTTTCTCGGTGAGGCCAGTTGCCAATCCGGAAATCGCCGCTTGTTGAACTAGCGGCGGCACTTGCGGCATGCATAACTTGGCCAGAAGTCGATCATTCTTCTGTGAGCACTTTGCCATTAGAAAAATGGCGTCGCGACGATCTTCATCAGAACGGGTATCGTCGCCCGCGATCGCAACCAACTGCTGAAAGAACTCTTGACGTCGCGGTTCGGACGAGGCGAAAAGGTGATCCAACTTCGTTCGGCCATTCAATCCCTCTGCCAAGCCAGACATGGCTGTGTGTTGTCTTTGTTGACTGGGAATTGCTGAAATGGTGGCCACTGCTGTGGCAAGCTCTTGCGGATCATGTCGCGTCCCGATGACTTTCGTCAAGCGGCGAATTAATTCGTCGCTTGGGTTTTGTCCGACGACGACGTTAGCGAGTACCGCGCCAGAACAAGTTTCCGTCGCGGTCAGAAGTGCGTCGATGAAGTCACTATCGCTACCGTCGCGGGCGGCAAGTTGCGACAACGTTTTGATGCGAGTCGGATCGTCCGTTGTTCCCAATGCCAAGGCCAGCTGATATCGAACCCAACGATTATCATCGTCAACTCGTGCGAATGTGGCTTGGCGGAGTGCTGAATCGCCCTCCCAATAGTTCGCTGCAAGGCGAACAGCAGCGGCCCGAACCTGGGGAGACTTATCCTTCAGCGCGGTAAGTAAGGTCGCTCGATCGAGTTGGCCGATCCCTTCGAGTGTCCAAAGAGCGTGAAGCCTGGCAAACGCAGAGCGACTTGTCTCGACCAGAGACTGAAGCGCTGGTGCCGCTTCGGTGGACTGAGTTTCGACCAATTGCTGTTGAGCTATTCGCCGCTTCCAGCCGTTGGGGCTTTCCAGCATCACCACGAGATCGCTTAATTTCTCAGGAGCTTCGTAGGCTGGCAATCGTTTGAGCTTCTCAGGCACAATCCGCCAGATACGTCCGCGATCTTCTCCGGCTCGCCAATCAAGTTTAGCGGCGATTTCCGGCGGGAGAAACTTCGGGTGCTCGACCCATAAACGATACATGTCAGCCAAATATAGCATGCCGTCGGGACCGTTCGCCAAACTGGCAGGACGAAACCATGTATCGGTTGCGGCTAGGAAGTCAGCATCTTCGCGTGCCCGCCTCGAAGTTAGTTTCGCACCGTTTCGCGTCACGATGGCACGTGTTACCAAGTGTCCGATCGGTTCGCAAGCGAACACGCTATCGACCATTTTGTTGCCCAGGCCATCACCGACGTAGGCGGTCGTGCCACATGCCGAAGTATGCGTTCCGGCGTGCGAGAGCCAATTGCTTTTCATGGCAACGAGAGGAAACACTTTAGAATCGCCGCCCGACGGAGCGACATCGTATTGAATGCCTCGGATCGCGGCGAACTTGTTTCGGGCAGCTTCTTCATCGGTCATCGTCGTGGCGATGATTGGATTTCGGTTGGTCGCGAAAAGGCGATCGCCCCAGGCCGTGATTGTGTTGCCATACTGCCCGGTCCCGCTCGCTGCACCAAATTCGTAGGTTAGGGGATCGAACCAGAATTCTTCTCGCGGCAGCTTAGTCGGCTTTGTTTGATTAGGCCCGATCACATTGCCGACACCGTAATTCAAATAGATCCGATTATCCAAACCCCAGCGTGGACAACCGATTTGCATCTGGGGATGGGCAGGCTGAAATCCGCTGAACAGCGTTTCACGGACATCGGCCTGGCCATCGTCGTCGGTATCTTTCAACAGCAAAATCTCGGTCTGGGCACAGGCAAGAATCCCGCCAGCATGCGGCATCAAACTATGACAGAAGTTTAGCTTGTCGGCAAAGAGCTGACGCTTATCCATCCGCCCATCGCCATCAGTGTCTTCCAGGCAGACGATTCGTGAAAGAGGTGTTGTCGAGCCATCTTCGGGACCGATCGGGTAGTCGCCATACTCCGCGACGAACATCCGTCCTTTCACGTCGAAGGCGATCGCGACCGGATCTTTCACAAGCGGTTCGGCGGCTACGAGCTCGATTCGATAACCAGGCTCAATTTGAAACGAAGCCAATTCCTCTTCAGGCGAACGCGGAGGTGGTGTCTTATCGTCCACCCAGTGCCGACCTCCTTTGGTCATCTCATCCGCACTCAGTTTCGGAGCAGACCCGGAATTCGATTTCGTACCATCGTCAGCAAGTTGCTTCAACTCTTCGGGCTTCAAAGCTCGATTGAACAAGGCAACTTCATCCAGACGCCCTTCCCAACTATCTTGATCGGTCGATTGCCCGCCGATGTAAATCGTATTGTCGACGCTTGGAATCTCAGCGTCGGCCTCGATTTCTGTCTCACCATTAAGCAACACCCGGACGGTTTTACCTTCGCGAACGATCGCAACTTGATCCCACGTCCAGCGGGTGAGCGGGGTCTTGCCGTATTTGCGAGATGTTTCATCGTCACCAATTTGCAGGACGAGCTTGCCTGAGTGTTCCCCTTGACCAGCTAAGCCGACATGCAAACCGCGAGAGAATAACCAACCTGCGATGGGGCGAGCGTCGAGATCGATGCCGTTCCAGCACCAAAGCGTTGCCGTGAAGTTGTCTTTTAGCTCTGGAACCTGGGCGACGAGACGTCCACCAGCGAAGTGAGCGGCTCGGTTAAGATGCCCATCGGTCGCCAGCGATGGGCCGTCGGCACCCTCCAGGTAGAAGACGATTCCTTCCTCGAACGACGCCGATGGTTTGCTTTTCGTTACATCATAGACTTCTGGACCATCCATGTCGTCGAGCGGGAAATAGCGGACTGGCTTCAGTCCTTCAATTGTCGCGGCCATTTTGCTGGCCGGGGGCAGGGCAGGGCGTTGCGTTTCGCCAGTAGCTTTCTCAAGCAGTTTTACGCTGGCTTCCACGATCTTCGGTTCGGCCGTCGTTTCCAGCCCCGCGGAACGAGCGGCCCAAGTATTGTAGCCGCCTAGGACGTGCTGTTCCGGTGGTGGAATATATCCATCGCCCCCGTTGGCTAACTCGATGACCATCGTCTTTTCAAACGGGCTGCGGGTTTTCAGTTTCAAACCGGTCAACGCATACGTTTCATTCGGCGTTGTGGCAATCGCGATCGGGCCGACTCTGATTGCTTGCAGTACGATTTCAGTCGATTGTCGTTCGTGCAGGATCAACTGCTCTAACGCGTAAACCTCTTCCCGCGTCTTCGGCGGTCGGTCTCCCATTGCCTCGACGATTTGCTTAGCTTGGGACAATCGTTTCTCATCGGGGACTCTGTATTTGAGCGGCATTCGAGTTTCCGCCATGTTTAGAGGAGCGTCAGTTTCGTATTCGATCCCCTCCAACGCCTCCTTGGTTTTGGCGATCATGCCGTCGACGAAACCATCGAATGTCTGATTCGTGCCGTTACGGTAGTCGACTCGCCATATATCACCACTGCAGCCGTGCGACATCACGGCGACAAAAGGTGGCTCGTCGTCCTGATGTTTTGTAGCGAGCTCCTGCTCCAACTTCTTGCAGTAAGCTCCAAAATAGTCAGCGGCGCCACCACCTCCGAAGTAGTGCATTGAAAAGTTCGATAACACGGCGATTGGTTTGCCGTCGAGCGACTGGAACGAAATCACGGCGAGTTCAGGATCTTCCGGCCCTGATTCGCCGGTGACGTTTTCCATGTTGTTCTTTGCCGTGTGCATGCTGGCTCGTACGGTCTTTTCGCCAAATGGGTCAGCTTGCATTTGATCAGGACGCAAAATCCAACGCCGCAGCGCCGTAAACTGATTGGCGTCGACGGATCCCCAACCCACCTTCGCTGGCGCGAGATTCTTTTCGGCGGTAATGATTGCCTCGGCCAGCTTGATGCGAAGATAGGGGATGTAAGTCTCGTCTGCTGGTGTTCCGAGTGCTCCCATCGAGGATGGCGCAGTGTGTGTATGAGTTGCCGAGATCATCATGTGATCGGTTTCGATTTCGGTGCGCTCTGCCGCCAACTTCTTCGCACTATCGATGAGATCTTTGGGTAGCATGCAGCTATCGGTAACGACCATGGCGATACGCTGCTTTCCGTCATCGAGTACGATCGCGCGAGCGTAGATTTCCGTTGGCTCGCCAGAACGTGGAAAGAACCCACCGTTGATCAAAACGGGAAACTTCTGCGGTGTCACATCGATCGCCGCCGCACCAACTTTCAGTTCGGCATGAAGCGAAGAATACGATGCGAAGACGAAGAGAAGCGTAAGAAGAGTGAGGCGTACCTGAGGCATCAGGAAACTCCGGCGGGACGAAGGAAGGTGGGATCGCGAATGGAATTCGCGAACTCAATATGCCACGACTTTCCGTCGAAGGCAAACATTCTTCTGCCGACGGTCACAAAATGTGATGCCACGTGATATGTTGACCGCTAGTTTTTGCCAAGGTATGGTCAAATGGCCCAACAAATGAGGGGCATGAATTCTCAAACTTGGCCTTTTCCTCCCACCACGGCGAATTCTCATGTCGCAATTGAATAATACCTTTGCTCGCTGGTTGCTTTCCCGTTTGAGGCTTGTCGGGGCGGTCTTACTTGCTGGAATCGCAATTGGCTGGGCCGTGGGCGCCGATGCATTGTGGCGCGATCCGGCGCTCGGTCATAAGCTCGATACCACGATTCAGACGTTTGGCGTGAGTCGCAACGGCAACGATGACGATACCGCCGCATTGCAACGAATGATCGATTCCGGCATCGGAAGTATTGCGTTACCGCGCGGGACTTATCGAATCACACAGCCTCTGGTGATCGATCTCGACAAAGTTGGCGTAACTTCAGTTGTCGGCGATGGGACGCCGCGGATTGTCATGGAAGGAATAGGTCCGGCGATAAAATTCATCGGAACGCATGAGGGAAGTGCCGATCCCAAAACGGTCAAAGATAACGTTTGGCGGCGACAACGAATGCCGATCGTAGAAGGGATTGAAATTGTTGGCGCCAATAATCTTGCTGATGGAATTGAAGCCGTAAAGACGATGCAGCTAACGATCTCGAATGTGGTTATTCGCCATGTACGACACGCCGTTCACTTAACCCAACGCAATCGAAACGTCGCAATCGTTGGATGTCATTTCTATGAGAACCGAGGTGTGGGGGTCTTTCTGGATGATGTAAACCTGCACCAGATCAACATCACTGGAACGCACATCAGCTACAATCAAGGCGGCGGTGTTGTTTCCTACAAAGGAAATACCCGCAATATTCAAATCAGCGGATGCGATATCGAAGGGAATGTAAAGAATGTGTTGATCGATAGCGGTGGAACCAAGTATGGGACCGCCGAAGTGGCAATTACTGGTTGTACATTGCAGCATTCAGGTGGGTCTGAGTCGGCTAACGTTCGTTACATCGGTGCCGATTCCGATGGGGAACGTTGTTGGGGATTGGTAACGATTGCCAATAATATCATCAGCGATGTCGAAACCAACATCGATATTCAAAAGGCTCGTGATGTCGTCATCACAGGCAACACGATTTCTAGTGGGTACAAGTACAACTTACGAGTTGAGGACAGTGCTAACGTCGTTGTTGGGCCAAATGCGATGGGGCGAAACGCTCCGTACAAAGATGACGATACCTGTGACAATAGTGTCCTATTTCGAAATTGCGAAGATACCACAATCAACGGATTACATGTCCATCGCGTGTTACGATCGGAGGCGGGGATCATACTCGATCATTGTCGTCGTATTCACTTGACCGGTTGTACCGTCTTGGATTGTGATAATGCAGGTATCCTTCTCAACGAAGTCGAAGACAGCATGATTTCCGGGAATTTGTTGTCGAATACCAGCGGCAATGGCGACAAGTGGCAGGCGTTGGAAGTGGTAGGTGGCAAAGGTAACGTGGTCGTGCCCTGAAGGAAGTCTGATTGTTGCTTTCCCCCGCATTCTGGTCATGCCGGGAAACCTTGGGAATGCTAAACTACCAGAAGCGTACCTACGAGTTTTGCATCCAATGCGGGAAAGTCTGTAGTCATGCTCTATCGTGCCCTGCTCATTGCGCTGGTCGTTGTGGCCTTAGGAGGGTTGGTTGCCTACAGTAAGTTTCGTCCTCCTCCCAATTCGGTATCTGGGTTTCTCGAGGCTGACGAAATCCGAGTAGGCTCGCGCGTCGGCGGGCGCGTCAAGGAAGTTCGTGTCGAAGAAGGGGAAGCGGTTTCGGCAGGCCAATTGCTCGTTGAACTTGAACCATACGATCTGCTCGAACGAGAAAAGGAAGCCGTCGCTACGCTCGCTCAGCGTGAGGCCGACTACCTGCGAATGAAGTCTGGCTTCCGTGCCGAAGAGATCGCTCAGGCGGAAGCAAAATTCAATCAAGCCAAGGCCTACTACGACAAGCTCAAAGCGGGGCCACGAAAGCAAGAGATCGAAGCAGCACGCGGACGGTTGCAAGTTGCTCAAGCTGAATTGCTATTGGCCAGGCAAAACTTTACGAGACGTACGCAACTGTACGAGAAGAACTCAATTCCTAAGGAGGAATTCGATGCTGCCAACGAGCAATTAGAATCGGCCCAGGCCCAATCGCTCGTTCGCCAGCAGGAACTTGGCCTATTAGAAGAAGGCACGCGGGAAGAAGAAATACGCGAGGCCGAGGGGCAAGTAGCCGAGGCGAAAGCCGCTTGGGAATTGGTTCGAAACGGTTATCGTTCCGAGGATATCGATCAAGCCAAAGCCGCTCGCGATGCTGCCCAGGCCGCCGTCGATGTGGTGCGTGAGCAAACCAAGGAACTGCGAATCGTTAGCCCGGTGAACGGTTTTATTGAAGCCCTCGACCTCCAACCGGGTGACCTCGTTTCGGCTGGCGCGCCTGTCCTTTCCGTTCTCGACAAGGAAGATTTGTGGGTGCGGTGTTACGTGCCCCAAAACCGATCTGCAATTGAGGTGGGCGATAAGCTGTGGGTTACCGTCGATGGTCTTGGCGGAGAACGATTTTTGGGTGTCGTCGTCTTTGTTGCCCGGCAGGCTGAATTTACACCAAGCAACGTGCAGACTCCGGAAGAACGCTCGAAACTCGTCTTTCGGATCAAAGTCGAACTGAACGAGAAAGTGGGACGACTTCGTCCCGGTATGACGACAGATGTTTCGCTAGACCCTGTGAAGGATGGGGAATGAGCGACACGCAGCTTGCCATCGAGGTTCAACACTTGACGCGTCGCTTCGGCGATTTTGTCGCCGTACGCGATGTCAGTTTCCAGGTTCGTAAAGGAGCGATTTTCGGGCTTCTAGGCCCCAACGGAAGCGGCAAATCGACCATTATTCGGATGCTTCTGGGGATCCTACCTCCGAGCGAAGGAGGAGCCATCGTTCTCGGGCGAGATGCCTACATCGAGTCGGAAAGCATCAAGCCACGAGTTGGCTACATGTCGCAGCATTTCAGCCTTTATGCCGATCTTACGGTACGCGAAAATCTTGAGTTTTACGGACGAATCTACGGATTGGACAACGTCCGACTTGAAGAACGCAAAAAGGCGGTGATGGAACTGACCGGCATCGACGACTTTGTTGATCAATTGGCTGGCACCCTTTCTGGAGGATGGAAGCAACGGTTGGCCCTCGCTTGTTCGTTGATTCATGAGCCAGATTTGTTGTTTCTGGATGAGCCAACCGCCGGGATCGATCCCGTCGCTAGGCGGCATTTATGGGATTTGCTCTTTGAGCTATCTGGGCGCGGTGTCACGCTGGTCGTCACGACGCATTACATGGACGAAGCAGAACGCTGCACCGACGTGGGCTACCTTTACTTATCACGACTCCTGGTGCTCGGGAAGCCGGACGAACTGAAACAACTTCCGCAGATCACACCGGAAGGAACGCGTCGTTTTGAGTTGCGTGTTCCTCATGTTGCGGAGCATCTGGCCAACCTTCGCCAACAACCCGGCGTGCGGGATGCAACCCTGTTCGGCGAGACCTTGCACGTTCTGATCGACGAAGATGTCTCTCCTGAGACACTGAAAAGTCATCTCGGAGTGGCCGATCAAGAGATTGAGATGCGGCCGATTGCTCCTTCGTTAGAAGATGTCTTTGTGACCTTGACTGCCAATGCGGAAAAGGAAGGGGCGGAAGTCGTCGGGGAGGAGATCGCAGCGGAAGTTTCTCAGCCTGATGAGCAATTGATGCCACAGAAAGGGCTTACCGCAAAACCTCGAAAGCGAGTTCCTGGCAAGCCTATGTTCGGACTTTGGGCAGTGCTGGTTAAGGAATTCTTTCACATCCGTCGCCAACCGATCACGCTGTTCTTTATGCTGGTCGTTCCTGTGATGCAAACGATCATTTTCGGCTACGCGATCGATACGCAAATCGAAAACATTCCGATGGTCGTGCTCGATCTTGACGGGCGGAAACAATCACGCGATGTCATTTCCGCGTTTCTCAACACGCGGCGATTTCAACTGGAACAAACCGCGATCAACAGCGAGCAGTTTCATCGAGCGTTGACGTCGGGGCGAGCCAAAGTCGGACTGCGGATTCCGCCAGACTACTCCGACAAATTGTTGCACGGTGAGCAAGCTCAGTTGCAAGTATTGATCGATGGAAGCGATTCGCAAGTGGCGACGACGGCTCAAAGCACAGCGCAGCTACTTGGATTAAATCTGTCGATCGCGAGAGCGAAGAGCTTTGCTGATAATCTACAGGTCGCACCATCGCGTGATCCCAATGGTGAGTTGGCCTTGCCGATCGATGCCCGCACACGATTGCTTTATAACCCTGGGCTGGAAAGCGCTCATTTCTTTGTACCAGGACTGGTTGGAATCATTTTGCAGTTAGTGACATTGTTCCTTACCTCGTTCGCCATCGTGCGCGAACGTGAACTGGGAACGCTTGAGCAGCTTTTCGTGACGCCAGTAGGGCGAATGGGGTTACTGCTGGGAAAGTTATTCCCCTACGCGATGATCGGATTCGTCGAGCTGCTGATTGTGTTGGCGGTGATGATCTATGCGTTTGGCGTACCGATTAATGGAAGCATCACGCTGCTACTGACGTTATCGATGCTGTTCATGGTCTGCTCCCTGGGGCTGGGACTTTTCGTTTCGACCGTCGCGACCACGCAACTCGAGGCGGTACAGTTTGCCTTTATCATCATGTTGCCGTCGGTGCTATTGTCTGGGTTCATGTTTCCCCGCAGCGAGATGCCGTTACCGATCTATTTGGTCACCTTCGCAATTCCGGTGACCTACTTCATCGAAATCCTCCGCGGCATCGTGCTGCGTGCCGCGGATTTTTTCGATTTGATCCCATCGGTTATCGGGCTAACGCTCTGCGGTTTAATGGTCATTACGGGAAGCGTGATGCGATTCCAGAAACGCCTCTAGAAAGTCGCCAAATTACGCTTCTTCATCACCCGATGGACCGTATAGAGCTGGAACGGATATATCATTCACCCGGAAGTAAACTGTAAGAATCGCACGATGGTGAACTGAATGATTGATTACCCAAGTGCGAAAGACGGCGTGTTTCGGCATGGTAAATAGAGCTTGGCCGCCTGCTAACAGCGACCATGGCTTGGTCAATTCTTCTTCGGAAACATCTGCGAGTGCTGCTTTTGCGGCAGCAACGTTCTTATCGAACAGTGCCAACGCCGCCTCGGTCGTGCTGACATCGGCTGGTGTTGGCGCCGGCTTGTCAGGCGGATTGATATCGAATTCATCATCCTTCAAGATCGACTCGGCCCAATCGGGGATCTCAGCCAGATGTCGTGCAACCCAGCCGATCGTGTTCGACTTGTCGTGGATCTTCCAGTCCCATTTATCGTTGGGAACCCGCTCTAAGCATTTGCGGGTGTTGGCCATTTCTTGTTCGAAATCACCAAAAATCATTTCGTTCAGGCTCATCGTAAATCGTCCCTAATCCAGAAGTGAATCGTCACAAAACGAGAACTGCCCCGCAACGACATGCAATGTATACGCATGTACAGTTGGGTGCAAGCAGGTTTTGAAGAATCTTCGGTTAACAGCCTGTCGAATTTCTCAGATCGGCTACGTTGTTGAGATTGAGGCGATTGCGGCGTTGTGAATTCCTCGACATATCTAGTGGATATGCCTGCGGATTCACGCCTTGCCCTCGCCCCAATCTCAATAACTCGCTACCGAAGCAGAAAATCAACGGACTGCTAAGGAAAGATTCGTTGAGAAGGCTAGGGGCGTGGGTTCGCGAGCGTTTTAGCCGATCCAAGAGCTATTGCGTAGGCAACCGCGTGAGTTCGACAGTGCGAAATACTGATCTGCACTTCTTCGATTCCGCGACGCTTGGCGGAATCGAGGGCTCCGCCAGAAAGATTGATGATCGGTTTACCACCGAACTGATTCGCGACTTCAACATCGCGCCAGGTGATTCCCTTGATCCAGCCAGTCCCGATGGCCTTGAGAACCGCTTCCTTCGCGGCCCAGCGTCCAGCGTAATGCTGTGTGGCCGCTTTGCGTTCGCTGCAGTATTCGATCTCGTGCGGTGTATAAACGCGATTGATGAACATCTCGCCGTGACGTTCGATCATCTGGGCGATCCGCAGGCATTCGATGATGTCGGTGCCGATTCCGATAATATCCATGCGCTGATTTACCCTACTTCAAACGTGCGTGCCACGCGGAGATTCCAGACGCCTCTTGTGCCCGCGTTAATACTTCTCGGGCCTTCTTACGAGCTGCTTGCGCTCCGTCACCCAGGATTTGTTTGACCTTGTCTGGGTTGGCAACCAATTCCGCTCGACGCTCGTGTGCTTCCGCGAAGTAAGCTTCCGCAGCGTCGGCCAGGGCTTTTTTCACGTGACCGTACCCAAAGCCGCCTTTGCGATATAGGGCCGCCATCTCCTCGAGATCCGCGGGGGCGGCGAACAACGAATAAAGCTGGTAAAGGTGATCCGTTTCAGGATCCTTCGAGTCTTCCATTGGCCGCGAATCGGTGACGATCCGCATGATCTTTTTGCGAGCTTGTTTCGGCGGCTCGAACAATTCGATGATGTTGCCATAGCTCTTCGACATCTTCTCGCCGTCGGTTCCTGGGACCTTGGCCGAGGCGTCGAGCACTTTGGGTTTGGGAAGGACGAAGACTTCGCCGAATTGATGATTGAAGCTTTGGGCGATATCGCGTGTGACTTCAATATGTTGAACTTGATCTTGGCCAACTGGCACAACGTCGGAATCGTAACCCAGAATATCGGCGGCTTGCAGAACTGGATAAGTGAACAGACCGGCGTCTGCTTTCAGGCCCTTATCCTTTTTGTCCTTGTAGCTGACGCAGCGTTCGAGCAAACCCATCGGTGTACCGGTCATCAAGATCCAGCACAATTCGCTGATCTCAGGGATGTCCGACTGAACGAAGAGGGTCGCCTTATCGGGATCGAGCCCTAACGCCAAAATATCAAGCGCCATATCGATGGTCGCCGTCTCCAGCTTTTCGCGGTCGCGAACCGTTGTCAGGGCATGGAGGTTGGCGATGAAGTAGAACGATTGCTCGTTCCCCTGCAACTCGATGTATTGCTGGATGGCACCGAAGTAGTTGCCCCAGTGGGGACGCCCGGTCGGCTGGATTCCGGAAAGGACACGCATGGGTTTATGGGTATACAGGGACCAAGGAAGTCAGAACCAGCGTGTTATTATGACGGACAGCGGGCGAACGTGTCACCCCGGGTAGCCCCACTCGTGAGTCGTCTACGTGTGAAGCGTTCCGACCACTTCCTTCACGCTCGCCGCGCCGATGCTTTCCAGGGCGTTAGGAAGCTCTTTGATTACTCGATTGGACAGCGTCGGATCGAAATAGTTCGCCGTGCCGATTTGCACCGCCGTTGCCCCAGCAACCAGGAATTCCATCACGTCGTCCAAACTGCTGATGCCCCCGATCCCGATGATCGGAATCGAGGTCGCCTTGGCTACTTGAAAGACGCAGCGCAGCGCAACCGGTTTGATCGCCGGACCTGAGAGGCCACCAATGACGTTACCCAGCATTGGTTTCTTGCGACGCCAATCGATTGCCATGCCCTGCACGGTGTTAATCGCGGACACGGCGTCCGCTCCGCCTGCTTCGGCGGCTTTGGCGATCGTGGTGATGCTAGTTACGTTCGGTGTCAGCTTAGCGATGATTGGATGCGGACAGGCCGCGCGGACCTCAGCAACCAGCTTTTCGCAGGTCGCAGGGTCAGTACCGAAGTCGATCCCACCGCTGACGTTGGGGCAAGAGATATTGAGCTCGATCGCGGCAACTTCCGGGTGTTCCCCCAACTGGCGGGCCATCG
This sequence comes from Blastopirellula marina, assembly GCF_002967765.1. Taxonomy (NCBI): domain Bacteria; kingdom Pseudomonadati; phylum Planctomycetota; class Planctomycetia; order Pirellulales; family Pirellulaceae; genus Blastopirellula; species Blastopirellula marina. The sequence goes on from NZ_PUHY01000015.1 coordinate 635,673, forward strand.
CGACGAAGTCTTCCCGCGTCTTACCGGCAATACTGACAACTAGTGGCGAACCGACCGAACCAAGGTAGGGGAGATGATTGGCGACGAAGTAATCGATGCCGTCGTTATCGAGCCCGATGCTGTTGAGCATTCCCCCCGTGGTTTCGACCGTGCGCCACGGTTTATTCCCTGGACGGGGGCTGCTGGTAATCGTCTTGGGTAGAATCCCGCCTAACTTCGCCAAGTCGACGATCCCGGCCATTTCCTTGGCATAGCCAAACGTACCAGAGGCGACCAAAACAGGATTCGGGAGAGAGAGCCGGCCAAGTTGGACGGCGAGTTCAACAGACATGCGAAAGACGATGGTGAGAGTATTTCGAGCAAATAGGGCGTTCTAACCGCCGTAAAGATAAGCCAATCGTAGCGGTGTGGGGAACTTCTGGCAACGAGGTCCCAATGGCGGAAGAAAGCGTTTACCGCGCATACAAAAAGACACCATCAGACTACACAAGCGCAGCCCGATGGTGTCTCGTTTCACGGTTCTTTAAGCGGAGGGGCGACCTAGATGATGCCGCCGTGAGTGCGATAAGGTGCCAAGTGGCTAGGCTGGTCGAGGAACCAGATACGTTGCCACTCTTCGAGAACGTGTCGCATGTTCTCAGACGTGTAGATCAATTCGGTCGTACGAGTGGTCGGGTCGGCCGAGTAAATCGGCAGGAAGCAACCCGTGTTGCCAAGAAGTGCGATCCCAAGCAGCGTCGCAATGATGAAGTTACGCATCTCATTTCCTCCGTGAAACTTATGAAGCGGCCATCCTGACCGTCTGCGTTAATGTTCCGTCGACCGAAGTCTTGAAATTTGGAGAGTTCGGAGAGACCTGTGCAACTTGGGAACTAGAAGCCACGATTCGCTTTACGAACCGAAATCGCCATGGCTGGGCGGATTCGGCTGACTGGAGTAAGGCGAGCCATAGTCAGGCGTTTCGCCTGATGGCTGCGGGGGAGATGAGTAAGGCGATTGTTCACCGGCAGCTTGCTGCTCTGATTCGAGGCGACCTTGGCGGGCCTTCTCCTCAAGTTGGCGAACTCGTTCTTCCATCTCTTTGCCAGGTTTGAACGTCACGACAAACTTTTCGTCGACGTCCACCTTGGCACCAGTCCGAGGGTTGCGTGCCTTGCGAGCCGCTCGCTTCTTGACCTCGAAAACGCCGAAGTTGCGAAGTTCGATGCGTCCTTCCTCCACCAGGGTGGTAACAATAGCATCGAACGTCTTCTGGACGATCTCTTTCGTCTTGAGTTGTGTGAGCCCGATCTCTTCAGAAATCGTCTTCACAATCTCTTTTTTGGTCACGAGGCGACTCCCACACAAGGAATGAATGAAACGCCGTAAGTTTTTAAGGTGACTCTTGGCAATTGCTCCAAGTGTAGGAGCCACAAGTACTAGAGTCAAGACGATTCTGACGTCACGTCAATTTAACGCGATGCCAGCATCACCACCTGACGCTAGTTTTCAGGCTTCTCCGAACTATCCAATTTTCAAAGAACAAAGGTCGCGGAGGCCAGTTTCGGATCGTTTGGGGTGAATTTCACCTTCCACGGTCCAAGCGTACCGGTCTCCGTGTAATCGGTATCGACGGAATAATCGGTAAATCTTCAATGCAAACCGGACGATTTGAGCCGAAAAATCGTCAAATTCGGATTTCGCTAGCACGGTCCTGGATCTCATCAAGCGAGTAGAGACGCCCTTTACCGCTACCAGGGCAGAATTCGCAGGTTGCTTGCCAGTCTTCCGGGGTACGAATATTCGAGTCCCAAAAGGGCCAGGTTTTGCACTGACGGGGTCGCGCCGGATAGACCGTACAACCCCGTTTTTCGGTATCGAGAAAAACGCAGTCGCCGGTTGAGTATTCTTTCAAACTCTTTCGCAATCCGACTTCTCGGACGTAAACCGACTCGAATTGTGGGACCGTCATCCCGGTTTCTTTGGCCAGAGCGGCGATCTCGGCGTCGTTCACCCAAACGTAGCCTGGTCCGCCAGTACAGCAATCGCCGCACTGCGAGCATTGAAATTGAAGACCGTCTTGGTACCAGGGACCGTTGTTTGGGGAGGCTTTGGACATAATCGATAGATTTAAGAGCGAGAAACCAGCTTATTTTAAAATCGTTCGCAGCGCTTCTAGCGTGCGTTCGACTTGGGGAGGCGTGTTGAAGATCCCCAGGCTAAATCTTAGCGTACCGCCAGATCCAATCGTTCCCAAGTGCTGATGCATCATCGGAGCACAATGGAGGCCAGCTCGACATTGGACGCCAAAAGCCGAATCCATTGCCGTCGCGAGTTCATGAGGGTCGAATGCCTCGACTTGGATGCTTACCACGCCGACACGATGCTCAAGGTTGTCGGGCCCAAAGATGCGAACTTTCGGAAGTTGCTGCATCCCTTCCAGCAGTTGCGCTGTGCACTGCATTGTTTGACGGTGAAGGGCAGTGACTGTTTGTTCGCGGATGTATTCCACACCGGCGCGGAGTCCGAGCAGCCCGGTAACGTTTGCGTTACCACTTTCAAATTTGACCGGAAGCTCGTCTGGCTGTTCGTCGAATTCGCTTTTGGTGCCGGTTCCGCCTTGGCGACGTGATTGAAGCTCGGGCACGATTTCCGGCTGCAGAATCATGCCACCGGTGCCAAGCGGACCAAGCAATCCCTTGTGGCCCGAAAACGCGACCATATCGATCGGCGTGACCGAAAGATTCAAATCCAAATGCCCGGCCGACTGAGCGGCATCGACCAACATTCGGACGCCGCGATCCTTAGCGATGGCGTAAATCTCTTCGATCGGCTGAATTGCGCCAGTTACGTTGGAGACATGTGTGATGGCAACCAAGCGAGTATCTGGGCGAATCGCTTCGCCGATCTTGGCGGGATCGACACGACCATCTTCTTCCGGTTCGACGTACGTGACGTCGATTTCCAGGGTGTTTTTCAAATACGAAAGAGGACGGAGGATTGAATTGTGTTCGATCGTTGTCGTAACGACATGATCGCCGCGGGTGAGAAAACCATGCAAGGCTAGGTTCAACATGTCGGTGCCGTTGAGGCCAAAGATGACATGTTCCAGGGAATGGGTTCCGAACAAGTACGCGACTTGCTTGCGTGTGTCGCCGATCAAACGCTCGACTTCGTTGGCTTCGCGATATCCGCTACGGCCGGCGCAGGCGCCGAGTTGGGTCATGTGGTGCTGGACCGCCTCGACGACGCAAGGTGGTTTGGGCCAACTGGTTGCCGCATTATCGAAGTAGATTCTTTCCCTAGCCACTTACGTGTCGCTCACTTCCTTAATTGGTTTAGCCCCCGATTTGATACATCGCACGCTCTGGCGGAACGAACTCGGGGGAGTCGATTCCGTGCGAGGCCTTCTTGGCCTTAACGCAAGCGCTCAATAGCTTGGAAAGGTCTTCGTCGCTTCCACCATCTCGCAAAAGCTGTCTGGCGTCCCATTCGGTGGTGCTAAACAGGCAATTACGGAGTTGCCCCTCGGCAGTCATCCGTAGCCGGTTGCACGAATTACAAAACGGCTCGGTCACGCTGTTGATAAATCCAATTTGCTGTTTACCGTCGGCGTAAACAAAGTCCGTTGCTGGTTGGCTGGGATCGGAGCGGTCAGCTTCTCTTAGCGGGGCAATTTCGCGCGAGATTATCGCACGCAACTCGCGGCCAGAGAGGACCTGGTCGGTTTTCCAAGCCTTGTCGGCGTCCAGCGGCATGAACTCAATAAAACGCAAATGCAGATCGTTTTCACGCGCAAAGTTGGCCAGAGGAACGATTTCCCCTTCGGTTAGATTTCGGATCGCAACGGCGTTGAGACGTATTTCATCGAAACCAACTTCTTGAGCAGCTGTAATACCAGCCAGAACGCGATCGACCCCTTTGCGACGAGTGATCTGTTCGAAGACGGCTTCATTGATTGAATCGAGACTGATGTTCACCCGGTTCAGTCCGGATTGTTTCAACTGCTCTGCTTGTTCCGCAAATAGAATCCCATTGGTCGTCAGGGCCACCTCGTCGATACCATTAATTTCGCGTAGCATGCGAATCAGTTCCGAGAGGTTAGAGCGAACCAGCGGTTCGCCACCTGTCAGGCGAAGTTTGCGCACTCCTCGCAATGCGGCGATGCGAACAACGCGGACGATCTCTTCGAAGGTTAAAAGTTCGTCGCGTGGTTTGAAGCGGATATTCTCAAGCGGCATGCAATAAAAGCAGCGAATGTTACAACGATCGGTAACACTAATGCGCAGGCTGGTATGCACACGGCCAAAGGAGTCGACAAGCGGAGTCTGGAGATCGGAGGACATGCGGTTTATTGTACTCCATTTTGGCCTGCCGGAGGGGAAAGACCTGGATGAACCCAATCGGTTCCTCCGTCGGCCCAATGCTCTTTTTTCCAGACAGGAACTAGCTCTTTCAGGCGATCCATCAGCCAACTGGCGGCCTCAAAGGCATCTCGACGGTGGGGACTGGAAACGGCGACGGCAACGCTGGCCTCTCCAATCGGGACTTCCCCTAATCGATGGGCGATTGCGCACTTCTCGACGGGCCACCGGGCTTGTGCTTGAGCCGCGAGCTTTTCCATTTGGCTTTGCGCCATCGGACCGTACGCCGTATAGCTCAGAGTGAGGGTCTCTTTCGCATCGGTGAATTGACGGGTCGTTCCCAGGAAGAGAACGATGGCTCCGCACTTGGGCGAACTAACGGCGAGTCGGATTCGCTCGGCATCGATCTGGCTTTCAGTTAGTTCGATCATCAATTTGCCCCTTTGCGTGATCGGTTTTAGCCTCCGCTAACCGGCGGAAGGCAGGCGATCTCGGCTTGATCGTTTACAGTGGTGCTGTCGGTTGCATACTCATTGTCGACAGCGAATGCACAACTGGGCAAGATTGGCCCCAGGGTGGGTCTTGCTTCTGCGAGGGCGGCACGGACCGTGGCAATTGTTACCGGAGGTGTTAATTCCAGTAAGACTTCATCCGTTCCCGCTAAATCTTGAGTCAGGGCAAACAGCTTGACGCGTACGTTCATGAAACAAACAAATCGTGAACTGGAGGAGCAAATGGATCGGAATCTGGATCGAGCACGCCGTACGATTTCGCCAACAACTTAATTGGATGGACGACCGCTTTGTTGCCGGCTTGCTCTATCTGCATTTTACAGGCGCTGCACTCAGTCGAGCCGATCTGAATTTGCTTGCTTCGCATGGCCACGATCAGGTCCCAGCCGATACGAAGACTGCTGCGAAAGTTTTTACGCGTTAGCCCAAAGGTGCCTGCCATGCCCGAACAGCCCTTCTCGATCGGGCGAACCGAAAGTCCAGGGATCAACTGTAAGACGCGTTGGCCATACGAGACCTCATGCAGGGCACGCAAATGACAAGGTACATGAAAGCCGACCACCGCGTTGAGCGGTTTCAAGTCGAGTTCTAGTTCACCATGGTGATGCAAGTCCCACAGGAATTCGCAAGCCTCGCGCGTGTTTTCGGCGACAATTCGGGCATCTTCCGAATCGAGCAGGTTGGGGTATTCGTGGGTTAAAGCCATAACGGCCGACGGTTCCGTCGCAACGATCGTATAGCCTTGCCGAACTGCTTCTGCGAGCGCTTGGACATTGCGATGCGCAAGCCGCGCTGCCATCGTGATTGCCCCTTGCGCAATTGCCGGCATCGCACTGCTTTGTTGTTTCGGGTGGACATAGACCGCGATTCGGTTGTGATCCAACACGTTCACAAACGCTTGAGCAAGCTGTGTGTCGAACAGATTGGCATACATGTCGACGAAATAAAGGACCTTTCGGCCGCTGCGTCTCGTTGCGGTGGTCAAACCGCGACGAGCTGCTTGCTTGATGAAGCTGCGATGCGCTAGTTTGGGAAGCTTTCGCTGTTTTGCCAAACCGATGAAACGCTCCAAGAGCCAACGCATGGCTCGATTACCCAGAGCCCAGTTCGTGATGTGCGGAAAGCGGTTACCCCACATTGCCCAGCGATGAATCTTGGCCTGTAACGAAGAGTCTTGCGTGAGCCCATTCGCGTCGACGTTGTGCGCCTTCATTTCCAATGCCATGTTCGGAATGTCGACGTTCGAGGGACAGTCGATCCGACACTGATGGCAATGGAAACAAGTATCGAGCAATTCCTTCGCGTCGTAGGTATCAAGCCGATCGGGCGTTAGTTGCCCAGATAGGACACTCCGAAGCAGATTCGCCTTGGCACGCGGCGAGGCTTCTTCACGTGAGTCGAAACGAAATACGGGGCACATCCGCGTATCGGCGCCGAACGTCCGACAACGACCGCACCCATGGCAACTGCGCGCAGCGGTCGCCATTTCGTCCATCGACCAATTGAGGATGGGAAGTTCCATCTCGCTTCCGGCAGGAAGCGATGCTTCGTCCGCGGACGTTGACTGAGATTCGAGTGAATTCTTGCCGGCGGCTAGCTCAACGCGTCGCACCAACTCCATGGGCGAGAATGTCGAAGCGAGTACCTTCTTCCCAGGGTTAAGAATTCCGAGTGGATCAAACAAATGTTTGATTCGTCCGAAGAGGTCATAGACCGGTCCGTACTGTCGCGGCAAATAGGGAGTCCGACTGATCCCGTCGCCACTTTCTCCGCTGATCGAACCTTGAATCTGGAATAGCTCTTCGTAGATTTCGTCCGCGATTCGCTCCAACTTGACCAAGTCATTCGGGTCGGCCATGTTCAAGAGAGGACGCACATGCAAGTGGCCATGAGCGGCATGTGCGAAGATTGAAGCGATCGTTTCGTGTCGCTTCATGATGTCCTGGACCTTCGCCAGGAACGTAGGCATTTGAGTCGGAGGAACCGCGACGTCTTCGACGAAGGGCAGGGGACGCGTGTTTCCCTTCAAACGGTAAAGGATTGGCGTCATCCGTCTGGCAAGTTCCCAATAAGTTCCGACCTCGGTTGGGCTCGTGGTAATTAACGAGTGGAACGCAAGTCGCCGCCGTCGACGAATGCGGTCGGCGATTTGTTCTAGGCGATCGTGAACTTCTGCCTGTGAATCCCCAGAGACCTCGACCAAAAGCATCGCCTCGGTGTTTTCGGGGATCAAGTTCGAGTACCGCGGATCGGTTTCTCGCGCGATTGAGAGAATGCGTCGATCCAATAGGTCACACGCGCTGATGCCGAATTGCCGAAGCTGCACAGCCGCTTTAGCAGCGTGATCGATCCGCTCGAAAAATAGAAGGACCAAGCCTCGTGACTTCGATCGCGGCGAGGTTTTAAGCTTGGCTTGGGTGATTAAGGCCAAGCTCCCTTCGGACCCGGCCATTACCTTGCAGAGGTCGATGTGGTCGTTGTCGACGATCCCGGACAGGCGATAGCCACTCCCTTGATTGAAAGTCTTGGGAAGGTGTCCTTGGATCTTTTCGGCATTGGTTTTCAGGAGCTCCGCCAGGCCAGAGGTGATCCGGACCAACTCGGGCGACTCTAATTGAGCGATGCGATCGAGGTGAGTCGGTCCCAATGTGACCGATTCGCCACTGGCCAATACGACTTGCAGTTCAAGGATGTGATCGTGTGCCGAACCATGCTGCAGCCAGTGACTTCCCGATGCATCGAGGGCGAGGACGCTGCCGATGGTCGTCACGCTGCGGGTCGCCGGGTCAGGTCCGAAGATGCGACCACGCTGTGCCAAATGGCGGTTGAGATTCGCCAAGATCACACCTGGTTGGACACGCACCCAGTCTTCGCCGGTCTCAAGGATCCGTCGCATGGAATGGGCAAAATCGATGACGATTCCTCGACCTAGTGATTCGCCGGCGGTGCCCGTTCCGGCACCACGAGCGTGGACCGGAATCTGATTTTCTGCGGCATACTGGACGGTTGCCATGACATCAGCGGATCGCTTCGGACGAACAACGGCCAGCGGCTTGATCTGAAAGATGCTCGCATCAGTCGAATACAGTTCGAGAAATGTATCGTCGCAACGGATCTCACCACGAACAATTCCACGGAGATCGGCTCGTATTCGTTCGCGTTCTAAATCCATCGGCTGCGAGTCGGTGAAGACCCGTCAAGAGCGGTGCAACTTGATGCGTTGTGCCATGATGTATCAATCGGCCTGCACGGCGACGCTTCACGTCCAGCGTCATCCGAGATTAGGCCGTCCTGGCCGTCAGCGGTTCGCCTTAATGGTAATGGGATTGCAGCGTGCTGCCCAGGGATGTGATTGCGAGAACAGCATGGACGCGACTTTCCAGTCAGGCGGAGATTTAGAATTGTTCTCTACCGACCTTACCATTTCCAGTCGGAAAGCAGACAGAAGTGGCGAACTAGCCGTTGAATCTCTTGGCGGAAAGCGCCAGGAAACCTAACACGAGGGCTGCTCCCCCGACGGTATACCAAAGCGTCGAGCTTTGATACCAAGCGACCAATGGGGCCCCGGTTCCTGGTTGAACCCAGTCTTCCAAATAGAAATTGCAGCGGGGGCAGTGATCGCCAGGTCCGTAGCCGACGGGAAGCTCTTGCCGGCAGCCTGGGCAATGTCCGGCTGGGACATCTTGGGCAGGGTTGCTGCTGAAGCGACTGGGAAACCCTGAGTTGCCCATGTTTCCGCCTGGTGAGCCGCCCTCTGGCGATTCTTCACCGACTGGAAGATTCGCGGCAAGATCGCCACCGTCTGGCTGCATGCTTGTTGGTTGCCCTCCGCCAGGACTTCGAAAACCAGATCCGCCGTCGTTGTTATTCGCCGAAGATTCAGACGAATTGGATGGCGGCACGTAAGGATCGCCAGCCGGAGGCGTGTACGCAGGCGGACGTCCTGAGTTTTCCGACGGGTTGGAGGTTGAATTCCCAGCAGCGGCTCGAACCTTGCTCAAGTATTCGTCAAGTTCTTGATGAACGGTCGGATTTTTCCGTTCCATCTCTTCGCGAGAAATGATCTTGTTCGCTTCACCCCGTAAGGAAAGCTGTTTTCGGAGCCAATCCTGATCTTTCTGGCTTAGCACATAGAAGGAAACCGGCTGGCCCTTATTGCCACGCATAAGAACAACATAACCGTCCTGCATTCGGACGTAATGAGCGGTGAGTGCTTGGCCACGGAAGTCGGTCCAGAGTCGATCGTCTTCCAGGTCCCCTTTTGGGGCTGGGGCCGGTTTATTCTCGTTGGCCCCCATTTGCTTGACGTATTGCTGATCCTCGTCCACGAAAACGGACAAAGGAATGACGTACTCTTTGCCGTCTGATCCTTTAATCTTGACGTTCTCTTCTTCAGTCAGCTCGATGAATGTTCCGGTCAGCTTTTTGCCCCCTTTATCCGTCCATTCTCGTGAATCTTGCGCAGAAGCCGATACGGCACACAAACAGACGAAAACTGGGAGTAGTAAGAAATGTCGGCTGGCCAACATGCGGTGGAACTCCCGATTTCAGGGAAGGGGGTATGTAGATGATGAGATGCGAGCCTGAGGAATCGCTCTGGCAGTAAATATAACTAAGAATCTCAAGCGAGTCTTGCCCGAATCGCCTAAGGTCTCATTAGCTTATCCCTAATAGTAGGCCAAAACCGCCCAGGGTTAAACAAACTCCCAGCAGCATCGTCAGCAGCGGAACGCTTGCCTTCTCCCACTCGGAAATGCCGAACATAACGGCCATGCCGGGAATCAGGCTCCGTAAGCCCCATTCCAGGCTTTCCAGGAATGCCAAGGCGATTAGCCACATGTAACCGCCAGCCATCATCAAGCAACCACCGGACAGTAAAACGACGGCGAAGACTTGCAGATTCCAGTCTGCCGTGGTGAACTCGCGCGGAGCTGGTGGCTCCATCGGTGTGAATTCCGACGAAGGCGTAAACGTCTGGGAATTTCCAAATTGAGGACGCTCCGACGAACCTCCGGAAGGTTGCGGAGAACGCGTGCCCCCAGGCTGAGCCGAGGTACCAAATGGGTTGGAACCTGAGGTGGTTGATTTGGGAGTCGTCGTCTTAGGCGTCGACTTGTTCGGAGTTGGCGCTGAACTAGCGACGTCTTCAACGGGTGTGCCACCAAATCCATTGGAGTTGGTCGGAACCGACGCGACGTCGAACAGTGGTCGATCGTCTCCTGTTTCGGGCACGTACGAGTTATCGACGATGGTTGAGTTAGGCAGCCCCACCTTCTTAGGTCGATCGCCCGTTACCGGCGTGAATGAATCATGGACCTCCGTCGCACCGGACGAACCAGTAGGTAGGCTGCCGAAACCTGAGTCAGGAAGTTTTACCTCGGAATCGAACGGCGTAGATTCGGTAGTAGGCTCTTCGATCGAGCCAAATCCATTGGAGGGCAACGAGACCTCAGACTTCGGTTCTTCAACCGCTCCGAAACCGTTGGGAGGGAGATTCACCCCACCGCCAGAAGCTGAATCATTGCTTGTCGAGGTCTCGGGCATCGGATTCGTGGTTGAAGGCGTTGGCGGATGCTCCTGGTAGGAAGGCGTCCCCATGTTTTGCTGGTTCGCGTCGACCAGGTCAGGCCGCACTGGCGGAACCAAATTCGCCTTGCCCATTTGAGCGTGAGCATCGTGAAGAAACTGGCGATCCGCGGTAGAAAGATTGTAAAAATCGATCGTATCGTAGCTGAATCCGCTGAGACGCAAGTAAACGAGGCTGCCCCGAATCCGTACGAATTGCGCTTCGACCGCGCCACCTTCCCTCGATCGCCAAACCCGACGGGCTTTCAGGCGGATCGTATGGGGCTCGTTGTCTTCTTCCTCGGGCTCATCGGAAGATTCCTTCGCCATGTCGTCAGCAATATCTTTGGCGATTTCTGCGTCGGTAGGGCGTCGCATGGCATCTTTCATGCCCTCGACGTAGGCCTGATCGCGGACCGAAAGCCGGTCAAGGCTTACTTCGTACCGCTTGCCCTTCACGTCCAGAATGACGGACTTGCCGTCCTGTCCTACCTCGACCAGTTCAGCCTCAACCGGCTTACCGTCGGCTGTGGTCCATGTGCGAGCTTGGATGGATACAGGCGCAATGAGGCCCAGGCAGGCAAATAACAGCGTTATGCCTAAACACGAACGTAAGGAATATGGCCTTAACATTGGGTTCTCAATAGGGTTGGGCTCGGGAAGCTGGCCGCCGCGCACGTAGCTCATCCACAATACAACGTTATAACATCAAGTGTGTTGGATAGACGAAACCGACGTAAAAAGAGTTTCTTGATTCCCCGACAGAGGGATATGATCATATCCTCGGTGCGAAGCCAATGTCAATTTGCGAATTTGAAATCTAACTACGGGCAATTTACGCAAATTATTTCATAATAAGGCCATTCGCCAATTGCCTGCTCATCTTGGAACAAAAAGACGAAGCCTCTATGGATGTTGCCTCAACGACAAAAAAGATTCTGGGAAACGTTGAAAAAGTTATTCTGGGTAAGAGGCAGCAGATTGTCTTTTCACTCGTAGCTTGGCTCTCGGAGGGACACGTCCTGATGGAGGATGTGCCTGGTGTCGCCAAAACAATGCTGGCAAGGGCCTTGGCGAAAAGCGTCGGCTGCACACTCAAGCGAATTCAGTGCACGCCCGATCTTCTGCCAACCGACGTAACGGGAACTTCGATTTTCAATCAGAAGTCGTCTGAGTTCGAGTTTCGTCAGGGGCCAGTCTTTACCAACATTCTGTTGGCGGATGAAATCAACCGAACCACGCCCCGTACGCAAGCCGCACTGCTGGAAGCGATGGCAGAAGCGCGCGTGACGATCGATGGGGTCACACACGATCTGGATCCGCCTTTCCTTGTACTGGCCACGCAGAACCCGGTCGATCACGAAGGGACCTTCCCACTGCCGGAAGCGCAGTTGGATCGTTTTCTGATGAAGTTCAGTCTCGGTTATCCCAATCTTGAAGACGAGTTAAAGATGCTCTCGGCCTCCCGAAAGCAGCATCCGTTGGAAACGATCGGAGCCGTGGTTACCAAAGAAGAATTACGTGCGTGTCAGAAGGCAACGCGGAGCGTGAAGATTCACGAGAAGGTTCAACGTTATATCGTTGAACTCGTTCATGCGACGCGTAGGCACGATCAATTGATGCTCGGAGCGAGTCCTCGAGCTTCGTTGGCGCTCTTCCGTACGAGCCAGTCGTTGGCCGCAATCTTGGGACGTAACTACGTTCTGCCAGATGACGTCAAACGTGTACTGGCCCCGGTGATGGGGCACCGAATGATCCTGCGCCCCGAAAGTCGCCTCCGCAAAGTGACTTCGCAAGATATCTTGGACGATATTTTGCAAGAGGTTCCAGTCCCGATGATCGACGAGGCCCCTGTCTGATGCGCTGGGTCGTTGGAGCCGCGATTCTTCTGGCAATCGCCATGGTCTTCGGACTGGGGCTGATGGTCTACGCCATGTACGCGCTGCTCGCGGTGATCCTTGGTTCGCGGTTGCTGGTTCGTTATTGGTTGATGCATCTGAGCGGTTGGCGTCATGTCAGCCAATTAGATGTCGAAGAGGGGGATGAAATCACGGTCGGGATAACGCTTCGCTATCAAGGCGCGATTCCAATGCCTTGGATGTTGGTGGAAGATCTATTACCACGTCACGCCATTGTGACGCGACCACCAGCACTTGAAGTCCTCGGCAAACGCCTGTTCCTCGCCATGCTGTGGCCTCGATCGACCCGGCTGCTGACCTATCGCATAAAATGCAATCGCCGAGGTTATTATCAGATCGGTCCTGCCGTGCTTGAGACGGGCGATGTCTTCGGCCTTTACAAACAGTTCAAGATGATTGCCGAGCCCGAGTTCATCACGGTTGAGCCTGCCATCATTCCGCTGGAAGGGTTCGATTTGGTCTCGAAACGACCTCTCGGCGAGATCAAGATGCAATCTCGTTTGTTCGAGGATCCTTCACGAATCGCTGGCGTACGACGATATCAGCTGGGTGATCCGCTCAATCGGATTCATTGGGCCTCGACAGCTCGTACGGGCCAACTCCACAGCAAGCAGTACGAAGCAACCTGCATCGCTGGGGTCAGTATTGTCTTGGACATGCACCCGGATAGCTTTCCGGCGAAGGACGAGCCGATCCGCAGTGAGTTATCAATCAAATGCGCCGTGGCGATTGCCAATGCCGTGCAGTTGATGGATCAGCAAGTTGGGATTGTGACCAACTCGGTCGACGCTGCTCAGCGTATGAAATATCAGGGATGGGACTTCGATGCCCGTACTCGAGATGCCGCGCGCAAATCGGCCGGACGTGTCGATCGTGATCCACGTTTGGCCCCACAGAAGGTACGCACACGCCGTGGTGCCGAACAGTTCCAACAGATTCGGCACATGATGGCTCGCAGCGAAAAGAATGAAGGGCTCAAGCTCCCTTCGCTACTTTTGGAGATGCACAGTGAATTGCCACGTGACGCCACCGTCATTCCCATCCTGACTGCCGTTACCCCAGAAATGGCTTTGGCCCTCGGAAACCTGGTGCGAAGCGGCTACGTCGTAACTCCGATTATCAACTGCTTCGACGAATACGAATTTGCTCAAGGGGCCGGAATGTTACTGGCCGAGCGAATGGTGGCAAAGCAGCTTAAATCGCTCGAGGCAATCGGTCAAATCTGTCAGGAACAAGCATACCCTCTCTTCTGAACCTACCCTTTTTCGACTTTGATTTTCTATGCGACCAAGACTCACCGAACTCGATTACGCCATCATCGCCGTCGCTCCGGCGCTGATCATGGTGTTGGTCGGCAGCTTAATGCTGTTTGCGGCGGGGCTGTTCTACCAAGGGCCGCATTCGTTTCGTTTGAACTGGATCATCTGCATGTTCGTGCTGGGGATCGTTTCCTTGGCTCGTTTGCACATCGAAGAAGGCGTCGCTCGCTCGGCAACGCTGGGGGCCGTGTTCAGCGGGACGATGTTATTCGCCGTCTGGCGTCTGGCACCCGACGCGATGCTTATTGCCGTTTTCATTTTGCTTGGCGTGTGGTGGGTGAGCACCCGTCTTGTGTATGACTGCACGGTGCTCGAACAATCGATTGATGCATCCAAGAAGGGGCTGATGCAGTGGATTCGCCCTGAAAGCTCGGTTGAGCCGACCGAACCGGTCAAAAAGCCGGATTCAGAGGTCGAAGGAGTCACCGGGCACGATGTAGAAAAAGAACCAGAGAGTTTTCTCGATAAACTTGATGCCTGGTTCAATCCGACCAATACCAAGTTTGCGCCTGGCGCTTGGGTGGTTTATTTCTCTCTGGGGGCGTTACCGATCTTTGGCTTCGGTCAAGCGTTTGCTCCCAGTTTGGCGCCAGCAAGTCGTTGGTATCTATTCACACTCCTCGTGGCGTATGTCTTCGCAGCACTCTGCTTACTAGTTACGACCAGTTTCCTTGGCCTGCGCCGATACTTGCAACAACGCGGCGTTGAAATGCCGCTCAGCATGACCGGTACTTGGCTGGGTGTTGGCTTTGGTGTGGTGGCGCTTACCTTGATTGTGGTTTCAATTCTGCCGCGCCCAAACGCGGAGTATGAACTCGCTAAGATCCCGTTCTACCAAGATCAAATCGAGCGGAAGGCGAATAAGTTTTCCCAAGGGGATGACGGCACCAAAGACAACCGCGAAGATCGCTCCGGCACGACCGAAAATCAAGAACAAGCCGACGAGGATTCTGCCAAGTCCAACGAAACGCGTTCCGATGGAAAGCAGCCCGGCGACCAATCGGATAAGAATGCCAAGCAAACCAAGGAGGGCAAATCGAAAGATTCGAGTAAGCAAAGCGGCGACCAATCGCAGAGCAATCAACAGCAAGGGGAGCAGGGAAAAAGCGATTCCGAGTCCGGCGAAAAGTCTTCAGACCAGGGAAAGTCGCAAGACAACCAGGGAAATCAAAAGCAGGGGGACCAACAACAGCAGCAGAACTCCAAGCAAGATAAGCAGGGAGATCAACAAAGCGATAATGGTGAGCAAAAGGATCAGCAGCAAGGCGAGTCGCAACGAAGTGATGACTCACAAACTCAGGACGCCTCGTCCGATCAAGAAAAAGGGGACGAATCCTCCAGCGAATCACAGGAAAGCCAGTCCCAAGAGCAGTCGTCACAGCAATCCTCGTCGAGCAGCAATTGGTTCTCTTTTTCGATGCCAGGGCTCGGGAACCTGCTGAAACTGATTGTTTACGCGGGCGTGGCGGCATTGATCGTCTTCATCATCTGGAAATTCCATGAAGACATTGCAAAGGCCTGGGCCGAATTCTGGGAAAGCTTGTTCGGACGAAAAAATAAAGAGACCGCCGAGGAGGAAGAGGCAGCTCCAGTTCAAAAGCCACGACGGCGTTTTTCCTCCTTCCGGAATCCGTTCCAAGATCCTGCTTGGAAAAAGAAGCCAGCCGAAGAGTGGGTACGCTACAGCTTTGCCGCATTGGAAGCTTGGGCGGATGAACGTGGCCATGCCCGTAAAGAGGAGCAAACGCCTGGTGAGTTTGCGATCATGCTCGAACAGCATTTCGACGATTTAACCGAAAATGTTCGCCGGGCCGCCGAACTTTATGGACAAGTTGCCTACGGATCGGGGAAGGCCCCTGGGGAAACGCTCGAAATTCTGCGAAAGTTATGGCAGAACCTCAGCCGTGCGGCTTGAGCCCGACGACCTGTGCCTCGCTTAATTTCGTTAGAAGATGTCCCCATGATCGAAGATCTTGCCGAGCGTAAAGCCCAGGCCCGCCGCGTGGTGCGGCAGTTGAAAAAAGACTACGCCGACGCGGAATGCGCGCTCAATTTTGAAACGCCTTTTCAATTGCTCATCGCCACGATCCTTTCCGCCCAGTGCACGGACGTGCGGGTCAACATCGTGACGAAGGATTTGTTCGCTAAGTATCCGACTGCCGACAAGATGGCCGTGGCGCCGGTTAAGACCGTCGAAAAGCTGATCCAGACGACCGGCTTCTTTCGGAATAAAGCCAAGAACATCCACGCCGCTTCTCAGGCGTTGGTCGACGAGTATGACGGCGAAGTCCCCAAAGATTTGGCGAAGCTCGTCAAACTGCCAGGTGTCGGCCGGAAAACGGCAAACGTTGTGCTGGGCACTGCATTTGGAATTCCTTCAGGCGTGGTTGTCGATACGCACGTCGGTCGTTTGACC
Source organism: Blastopirellula marina (assembly GCF_002967765.1). Classification (NCBI taxonomy): domain Bacteria; kingdom Pseudomonadati; phylum Planctomycetota; class Planctomycetia; order Pirellulales; family Pirellulaceae; genus Blastopirellula; species Blastopirellula marina. Next base: position 651,747 of record NZ_PUHY01000015.1, read on the forward strand.
CGACGGATGGGGCTGACCGACAAGGCAGACGCTGTAAAAGTGGAAGAAGAACTGATGGAAGTTGTCCCCAAAAAGGAGTGGATCAACTTCTCGCATCGACTGATCCATCATGGCCGTGCTGTGTGTAATGCTCGAAAACCGAAGTGCGAAACTTGCCATTTTCTGAAGTTTTGCCCGCAGGAAGGCGTAAGCTGATCCCAAAAAAAATCGAAGTTTGTTTGACCAGCTCATTCGATAATTTCGCGTGAAAATACAAGGGAACAAGATCGAGGCGTAATTGTCTATATCCACGCGCCTGCAACAAGGATTGTTCCATGACTCGAACGACTCGCGTCATCAATTTCGGGCAGAACATCGATTTCAACCCGGCGAACTACTACGAGCCGAAATCGGAGTCAGAACTTCTCGACATCTTGAATCATCACCATGGCGACCAAATCCGAGTAGTCGCCTCGAAGCATGCCTGGAGCAATGCAATCGTTACGACGCATGTCTTGATAAGCATGCGTCATTTTCAGGGGGTGAAGGTTGATCGCTCCTCGGGCGAGCCAAGTGCTACCGTTGGTGGTGGAACGCAGATTAAGACCATCCTTGCCGAACTGCAGAAAGAAGAACTAACCACGCCGTCTGTAGGACTAATCACCGAGCAAACCATCGCTGGCGCTATTTCGACGGGGACGCATGGATCTGGCAAGCACAGCCTGTCGCACTACATCGATAGGATGCGTATTGCCTGCTACTCGGCAGACGGGAAAACGGCCGAGATTCGCGAAGTTGCGTCTGGCTTAGAAATCGAAGCTGCCCGCTGTGGCCTCGGTTGTCTGGGAGTCATCGTCAGTGTGACATTTCGCTGCATTCCGCAATATTGGGTCACGGAGAAAGCAACACCGTGTGATTCGATTGACGAGGCGTTATCCTTGGAAGAGCGATCGCCACTGCAGCAGTTCTTTCTGCTGCCACACCTCTGGAAATACATTGTCCAAGAGCGGTCTGTGTCGGCGGAAAGTAAGTCGTCATCGGGTGCGTGGCTGTACCGCATCTATTGGTTTCTAAGTCTCGATATCGGACTGCATCTCGGAGTGATTGGCTTCGCACGTTATTTGAAGAGTCGACGTCTCGTCCGTTTCTTATTTCGCACGGTTCTACCCAACACGACCTTTCCCAAGTGGATCGTCACCGATCGAAGCGACAAGATGCTGGTGATGGAACACGAATTGTTCCGCCATCTCGAGATTGAGCTCTTCGTAGGGCAATCAAAGGTCGTTTTGGCGGCCGACTTCGTAAAGCAAGTCTTACAATTCGCCAATGGCGATCGTGAGGCAGTCGATGCCGTTTGGCAAACGAGATTAGAAGAATTCGGAATGAGTGCTGAGTTTCAAACGCTTTTCGGCACGTATTGTCACCACTATCCGATTTGCTTCCGGCGTATCTTCGCCGACGAAACGTTGATATCGATGTCGGCAGGGGAAGAACCGTGTTGGTATTCGATCAGTTTCATCACCTACGTTCAGCCGCGCGAGCCCTTTTTTAAATTGGGTGCGTTCCTTGCGCGAAGCATGGCTAAACTTTTTGGAGCACGACCTCATTGGGGAAAATGGTTTCCCCTAGGCGGAGACGAGGTCGCTCTACTTTACCCAAGATTGCCCGATTTTCGGGACCAATGTGTCAAGTTCGATCCTAACGGTGTGTTTCTGAATCAATACGTGCGGACCGTGTGTCAGATGCGTTCCAATGAATCTGAGGGTCGGTCGGTCGGGCAATGATCGAGCCGGCAAAAATAGCCTCGTAAGGGGGGATGTCGGCGTTCCTGTGCACGGCTTGGGCAACTACTCCGTTTTATTTTCATGAAATCCTTCTATAATCAGCACTTCGGCTTCTTAAAGGACATCTCGCCTGCGTGAGATCTTGGTGATTTTTCGCGGATAACCCAGGACCCCTACATGATTCTTTCCGGCAACGAAATTCGGAAACATCTCGGTTCCAAGATTTTCATCGAGCCGTTTGACGAGAGCCGCCTGAATCCCAACAGCTACAACTTGACCTTGAACGAAGAGATGATGACCTACGAGGAGTTGATCCTCGATATGCGTCATCCGCATCGGGTCCGGCGGATTACGATTCCGGAAGAAGGATATGTGTTGAATCCCAATCAACTCTACCTGGCCCGGACCAACGAACTGACCGAGACGCACGGCTTCGTTCCGATGATCGAAGGACGCTCGTCGATTGGTCGACTGGGATTGTTCGTCCATGTGACGGCCGGATTTGGGGACGTCGGCTTCAAGGGCTTCTGGACGTTGGAGATGTTTGCCGTTCAGCCGATTCGTATTTATCCCAACGTGCCAATATGCCAGATCTTCTACCACGAGATCACGGGCGACATCACAGAGTACGTAAGCGACAAATACCAAAACAATCACGGAATTCAGCCCAGCTTGCTGTTCAAAGAACTGAATCCTAGTGCCAAACCGCCGGATGAATCGCAGTTGGCGTTCCCCTTCGACAACAGCTGATGTATTTCATTAGGCTCCTCTCATCCCCACCCCAAGTCGAGCACTGCCATGCCAAACGAAAATCCGCAACTGTCGCGCCGTAACCTTTTGAAATCTGCGTTAGGAACCAGCGTTGTTGGAAGTCTGGCTCTGTCGCCCATGGCATCCGCAGCCGAGGTAACCCCTTCATCGAAGATTCCGCCGGAGGATTTTCGAGCGAACGGTAAGAATATCAAGCAATCGGTCATGGCTTGGTGCTTTAACCCGATGCCGATGGAAACTTTCGTGCCGGCATGTGCCAAGATGGGGCTCGTCGGCGTAGAGGGGATCGACAAAAAGTATTACCCGCTGATGAAAGAGCATGGGCTCAAGGTTTCGCTTTGTTCGAGTCACGGTTTTAAGCAAGGTCCCCTCAATCCTGAATACCACGAAATGTGCCGCACGAAATTGCGCGAAGCGGTCGACCTGGCCGTCGAGTGGGATTGTAAGAACGTGATCACGTTCACCGGTATGCGTGAGAAAGGGATTAGCGACGAGCAAGCCAAGAAAAATTGTGTCGAACTTTGGAAGTCGGTGATCGATTACGCTGAGGAAAAGAACGTAACCTTCGTGCTCGAACATCTCAATAGCCGAGACGATTCGCATCCGATGAAGGGGCACCCGGGCTATTTCGGCGACGATGTCGACCTTTGCATTGATTTGATTAAGCAGGTCGACTCACCCAACATGAAGTTGTTGTTCGACTTCTATCACGTCCAAGTGATGAACGGGGATGTTATCCGTCGCTTCCGTCAAAGCTTGCCCTATATCGGCCATCTGCATACCGCCGGAAATCCAGGCCGCTGCGAACTGGATGAAAACCAAGAGATGAACTACGCAGCAATTATCAAAGCCGTCGCCGAATCGGACTACGACGGCTACGTCGTCCAAGAATACATCCCGACATGGGACGATAAACTTGGTTCGTTGCGGCATGGCGTCGCACTCTGCGACGTTTGATCAGTCGTTACTGGGCGCCGTGCTTTGCAAGCGTTTGCTTAAAATCTGTCCAGAATGCGGTATCTTTCTCGTACTGGTCTGGAGGGATTTGGTTCTTAAAGTAGTCCAGGTAATCGAGATACTGCTGGGCCAAGTCTTGATACGAGTAGTTATCAGCGGCCATCGGATTGACCCAGTCGGCATCTCCTGGCTCGCGTTGCCGTACGAACTGTCCGTTGTCGTCGACGATGATGTTCGCGGTAATGACCGATAGCTTCATGCGAAGCTCGTACATCATCTTCTCGGCTGGGGGCATATCGGCGGTCGTCTCGTTCCAGGCGTTAACAACGGCCTCTGGCGTGCGACTGTCAGGAAAACGAATCGAGTTTCCCTTGCCAACCTGGGTAAGTCCGTCGTTGTTTGCGTCGACTTGGGCTGGCATCGGAATGAGAAGATTGAGGGCTCCTTCATCCGTAATTGCATTGGGATTAATCGGATCAACGAGCCGGCTGACGTGCTGAATGATCTCCAGGTCTTCGTCGCTAAGACCGCTCAAGAAGCCTTTGGGGTCGAGGTAGCCTCCCTCGTTGTACGCACGAACCAAGATCTGCCCGTAGCCAGTCTTAAGATCTTGTGAGCTGACCCCATCCGGATAGTTTCCGGCATTGCTCACGGTAAACCAGTCGTCCCAGGTTTGTTGAATATCGGTTTCGACCGAGTTCTCTGACTCGTAAGCCTCAGCGGAAGCGTAGCCTGACTGGCCTGCTTGCGTGAGGATCTCGTTGAAAAGGTTTTGAACCTCTTCTCCGGCGGCATCGCGTCGTTGCTGTCTGGTAAGGGTAGGTGTAGTCGCCGATTCAACTTGCATCACACGTTCTCGCTGATGTCCGAAACCTAGGGGTTGTCATCCTTCGTTTTCGGCTATCAGGGGGCACGACTTCACTCGATTCCCCCTCTACAGTGCATTGGTGTGATGCTGCGTTAAATGCGGGGATGGGGTAATACCGGATTAGCTGAAGAGGCGTTGTTTCGCGGCTGCGGCCTCCTCGGCGGCCAGGTCGACGCTTGCTGCTGTCACGGTCAAATGCCCCATCTTACGACCAATCCGGGGCTCATGCTTACCGTATAGATGGAGCTTCACGGCCGAGTTTTCGCAAGCAGCCTCCCAGTTGGGTGTACCTGGTTCCCAGACATCGCCCAGCAAATTGATCATCGCCGATGGGCGAAGCTGATCGGTTGATCCCAAAGGTAAACCACAGATTGCACGCACTTGCTGTTCGAATTGGCAGGTAACGTGTGAGTCAATCGTCAGATGCCCAGAGTTGTGCGGCCGAGGAGCGAGTTCGTTGATCAGCAGCCGATCGCCGGGGGCGAGGAAGAATTCGACACAAAGCACCCCGACGACATCTAACTCGGTAAGCACCGCCGTTGCGATTTCCACAGCTTCGGCGCTGGCCTTGTCGGATAATCGTCCCGGGGAAATCGAAACGTCTAAGATGTGATTTACGTGCAGATTCTCGATGGGAGCGTAACAATGCACTTTGCCGTCGACACCGCGTGCGGCGACCACAGAGAACTCTTTTTCAAACCGGACGAGTTCTTCGAGGATTGCTTCCTGCTTCAGTTCTTCCGTCCATGCTTTGCGAAGTTCCTCGCGGTTGGCAACCTTCGCTTGTCCTTTCCCGTCGTAACCCCAAGCAGCCGTTTTGAGTACGCCAGGAAGCAACCCATCTGGGGCACTTTCTAAGTCCGACAACTCGCCAATGGCATGAAATTGCGGAACAGGAAATCCGTGATCGCGCAGAAAAGTCTTCTCGCGTAAACGATGCTGCGTGGTATGTAGTACTCGGCCAGCTGGGCGAACGGGAACCTTCTCGTTGACGACATTGACCGTTTCCAGCGGAACGTTTTCAAATTCAAACGTGACTACGTCGACCGATTCTGCGAACTGGGCGACTGCATCCAGGTCATCATATTTAGCGGTTACTTCAACATCGGCAACTTGGCCGGTTGGCGTATCAGTATCTGGCGATAGGACATGAACCCGATATCCCATGCGACGCGCGGCAATGGCAAACATGCGGCCGAGCTGACCACTTCCGAGAACACCGAGCGTTCCGCCTGGCAGTACTGTTTTTGTCACAGTTCCGAGTCCTCAAGTACTTTGTTGGTCTGTTCTTCCTGAAAGGCCGCCAACTTGGTTTGCAGCGCCGTATCGGCGGTGCCGAGTATTCGCACTGCTAAGAGTGCTGCGTTCTTGGCACCGGCATCCCCAATGGCCAAAGTGCCAACGGGAATTCCGCCTGGCATTTGAACAATCGATAGCAGAGAGTCGAGCCCTGACAAGGCACGACTTTTGACAGGAACGCCAAGAACGGGGAGCGTGGTTTGCGAGGCCACCATGCCTGGAAGGTGGGCGGCACCGCCCGCACCGGCGATGATGATCTTGATTCCACGTTCCTGCGCAGTTGTAGCGTACTCGTTCATCCAAGCTGGCGTTCGATGGGCGGAAACGACCCGCTTCTCGTAAGCTACTTCGAACGATTCCAGCATCTCACAGGCATGTCGCATGGTTTCCCAATCCGACTTGCTACCCATGATCACGCCCACTAGCGGCTTAGTCGCTTGGGACATCAGTGGCACTCTCCAGGATCGAATCATTTTCGGGGGGAATGGTCCACACTTTCGACCAAATCCCACACGACAAATGGTACCGAGAAGAGTCGTTTTTCGCACCAGGAGGGGGCCAGATCCCTGGTCAGAATCTTTCTGTCAGACAACATTTTCGAGAATAGCTCGGTCTAGCGCATAAAAAAATGAGGCAGCAAAGTCCAGAAGTATGGATTCCGCTGCCTCGACCACGGAGCGCGACAGTGCTTAGTCTTGAGGTTGATTTCCGGAGTGATCGTTGGCGATGACCTGCAAAATAATCTTTCCAGTCGAGTGTTCTTGCTCACTTTTACGGTGAGCATCGGCGACTTCGCTGAGCGGATATACGGAATCGACGATCGTTCGGAGCTTGCCATCACGTGCCAGCGCGGCTAACGAACGGAGAATGTCTCCATCCGGTCGGGCCAACACAATGTGACAAGATTGCTTTTGAAGTTTAGAGAAAACGGAAAAACCAACGTTTTCGACCGAGGGCAGCGTCGCCACGTAGTGCCCGGAAGGCTTCAGAACCCGACGACATTCCAAAAATGACGACTTGCTAACGGCGTCGAAAATGATGTCGTACGAATGATCCGTTCGGGTGAAGTCGACGTTGTGGTAGTCGATTACATGGTCGGCACCCAAGCTACGGACAAGCTCGTGTTTACTCTCGCTGCAAACGGCCGTTACAGTTGCTCCCAACGCTTTGGCAATTTGAACGGCGAAAATGCCAACGCCGCCCGATGCTCCATTGATGAGCACTTCGTCACCAGAGTGAAGTTGACCTAACTTAACAAGCGACTTCCAGGCGGTGGTGCCTGCGAGTGGGATGCCAGCTGCTTCCTCGTACGAAATGTTGTCTGGCTTGTGTGCCAGAAACTTTGCATCGACGGCCACGTATTGAGCGTAACACCCGCCAATCGTGTTACCTGAAAAAGCTATGACGGCATCGCCAACGTTCCAACCATGCTGCTGGGCACCATACCCTACCTCGGCAATTTCGCCAGCCGCATCGAAACCAAGCACGCCCGGTAGCTTGTCGGGCATGACCCACTTGAGCATACCTTGACGTAGCTTCCAGTCGATGGGATTAACGCTTGCGGCGTGCACTTTGATCAACACTTGATCGGCGGTAATCTTGGGTGGTCGAATACTGGTAAATTGCAAGTTATCGGCTTCACCATATCGCGGCAAGACAACAGCTTGCATAAGCTTAGTGTCGACTTCATGTTGTACTTCAGCAGTGGCCATGATGTGAGACTCCTCATTAGTGCTTCTTACGACTTACCGATTGGTTTGGTGAAATCAAGTAATCGTTGTCGAGTTGTAACTTGGTGGATCGCTCGCCGGAAAAGTTTCTTCCAACGCTTCGTCAACTTCGTTATTCCGGTCGACCTTCGCTTGCTTTTTCACCGCCGCGTTATGATCGGCGAATACGGTGGTCACGAGGAGCGCACTCTCTCGTTTGGCTTCCGCTCGATAGGGCTTCCCCTCCATCACGTGAAGCAGTTGGTTGGGACGCAGCGGATAATGTTGCCCGTCCACGGTCAGTTCAAGTTCGCCAGCAACACAGAACAGAAGCACTTCCCCGGAAGAGACATGGGTACTCGTCCGTTCCTCCTTAGCCAAACGCAAGTAGTTCGCTGTTGGCGAAGTTTCATGTTTCGATTCCCCAGCAAGATCAATCACAGTCGTTGGTTGGCCGATGCCTGGAAGATCCTGGATGGCAATTGATTCGTTTGACGTGGTCATGATTTGCCTCCTTATTTAGATAATCAGCACAACTTAGAGTGCACGTTTCATACCAATGCCTTTTTGGCATCCGTGGCAAGTTGATCGCCAGGAGTTGAACGGCCCACGGAAGATTTTGCGATCAACTTGGTCAGCAATTGACCAAGAATCGATAGGCTACATAGCGACTCATAATAGTGAAGAAAGTCGCAGTGTTAGAGGTAAGTAGAGGTCCTTTGTGAGGACAAAGATGTGATGTAAAGGGGCGTTGAAGCCCTTTGTGTTCAAAGGGATCTTGATGCTGCCAAGATGGCACACAATTGCATCACGAGCCCCAGCCACCGCCGCCTGGCGTGCGAATGGTCAAGCGATCGCCGGGACTTACCTGAAAGCTGATCGTATTGGGTAACGACTCAACTTCGCCAGTCAACCGGTGAAGTTCGTTCTCGCCCAGTTGGCCTGGCTGGCCGCCCTCCAGTCCGTACGGCGCAAAGGGGCCACGCCGTTGGGTCAACAGGGAAACATCAAGCGGCTTTAGGAACTCAATCTCGCGAACAATTCCATCGCCACCACGATGTCTACCGGTACCACCGGAATGGGGACGAATGGCAAAGCGATGAAGACGAACTGGAAAGCGAAGCTCAAAGACTTCTGCGTCGGTCAAACGAGTGTTCGTCATGTGTGTATGCACGGCAGAGGCACCCTCTCGGGTTTCCGTTGCGCCTGAGCCTCCGCAGATGGTCTCGTAATAACCGAAGCTGGCATCGCCGAAGGTCAGATTGTTCATGGTTCCTTGACTCGCGGCGGCTAGTTTCAAAGCGCCCAGCACGACGTCGACCACGCGTTGAGAGGTTTCCACGTTTCCCCCAGCGACGGCGGCACATTTTGCGGGCGAATCATGGCGAGGTGGATTCAATAGGCATTCGGGTAATAATATTGTGACCGGTTCGAGCACACCTTGATTCAGGGGAATCTCTTCGTTCAGGAGGCATCTCAGACAATACATGATCGCTGCGGTAACAATCGCACGGTTGGCATTGAGGTTACCCGGCAGCACCGGGCCGGTCCCGGTGAAATCGATCTTTGCCGTTTCACCTTGAATGTTAATCGAGACGGCGATCGGCGAACCATCGTCTAAATGATCAGTGAATTGGTAAACGCCTGACGGGATTTTGGCGAGTGCCGCGCGCGTTTTCCGCGCAGCCGCGTCCTGGATGTGACCTGAATACGCACGTACTACCGACAAGTTGTAATGGTGAATCATTTCTTGAAGGTTGACGACACCGTGGTGGTTGGCGGCGATCTGGGCTGCGATATCGGCCAGATTGTCTGGGATATTTCGTGAAGGGTAGGGCGCATCACGAAGGATTGCTTCCATCTGTTCCCAATTAGGCTCGCCGGCTGCTACGACACGGAAGTTATCGACCAGAACGCCCTCTTCGGCCAAATTGGTCGAGCCAGAAGGCATTGAGCCTGCAGCGATTCCCCCGATTTCGGCATGATGTGCACGACTGGCGGCGAAGAAGCTCGGCTTCGTGTCATCCGCTGTCGCGAACATCGGCGTGATGACGGTGACGTCTGGAAGATGCGAGCCTCCGCGGTAAGGATCGTTCGTAACAAACACATCGCCATCCTGCATAACGGGGTGACGGGAGATGGTTGCCTTAACGGTTTCTGACATCGCTCCCAAGTGTACTGGGATGTGGGGCGCATTCGCGATCAGATCCCCATCGGCGGTGAACAACGCGCAGCTGAAGTCGAGCCGCTCTTTCACATTAACACTGACGGACGTGTTTTGCAGGGCGACGCCCATCTGCTCGGCAATCGCGGCGAACTGATTGTTGATGATCTCCAGCAGAACGGGATCAGGTTGATCGGTCGTGATTACCCTGGAAGGTGTTTGGCTTTCCGTTGGCAACGGTGATTGGATGTGTTCCGCTAATAACTCCCCGCCGGATAACATCTCGGCTTGCCAATTGGGATCGATCACAGTGGTCGCTAACGACTCGGCTATTAATGCCGGCCCAACGAGCTTGGCACCGGGGCGAAGTTGATCTCGATCGAAAACCGGCGTTGTATACGATTTGCCTTGGAAGAAGATTTCGACCGATGTTGTTGGTAAGGGAACGTAGGTCTCAACGCGATGGCTGTTTTGACTGTCGTGCGAGGAATATCCGACTGCTTCGACTCTGGCTGCGACAATCTCAACGGTTTGGTGAGTTCGGTCATAGCCGTAACGCCGCCGATGTTCCGCGTGATAACGAGAAAGCACATCATCCAACGGTAGAGCGTCAATCGTGAGCGAGGACTCCAGCCCGCGGTATCGTAATTCAAGTTGCGGGTGAGATTCGATACGCTCGAAGTGCCCCTCGCGTTCGACTTCCTCTCGGGCTTGCAGACCAAGTGTTGTGAGGGTGTTACTGAGTTCTGATATCACTTCGTCGAGTGGCTGGTAAAAGGGCTGCGTCGTGAACCGTGTCGTGTTGGCAGAACCGATTCCGACAGCACTCAAGATCCCGGCACTTGGGTGAAATAGTAGCTGCGTTCCCCCGAGCAAGTCGGCGACTGCACAGGCATGTTGACCTGCGGCACCACCGAAAGGAACCAGCAGATACGTTCGCGGATCATAGCCTTTGGCAACGGAGATTGTTCGAATGGCTTCCGCAATGTTGGCATTCGCGATCTGGAGAAATCCCTCAGCTAAGTCACGCGGCGCACGTCGAATTCCGGTGGCGGCTTCAACCTGATCGGCGATCTCCTGCAGTCGGGTTTCAACTGCCGCGGCGTCCAAGGGAAAGGGAAGTCGAGCCGCTTTTAGTTTGCCCAGGGCAAAATTGATATCGGTGACTGTCAGCGGTCCACCACGGCCGTAGCAGGCCGGTCCGGGATCGGCGCCCGCGCTGCCAGGTCCAACCACGAGCTTGACACCATCGAAAGCACAGATTGAGCCACCGCCCGCAGCGACCGTTTCAATCGCCATCATAGGAGCCACGATTCGCACGCCGGCCTTTTCGGTTTCAAACTGGCGTTCGTATGTTCCATCGAACCGCGAGACGTCGGTGCTAGTGCCGCCCATGTCGAAACCGATCGCTTTCTGCATTCCAACTGCTTGGGCGGCGGATGCAAAGCCGACGACGCCTCCCGCTGGTCCGGAAAGAATACTATCTTTGCCGGAGAATGATTCTGCCGCCACCAAGCCCCCGGCCGAGGTGAGCAGTCGTAGCTGACTGCCTTCTCCCAGTGCCCATTGAATTCGTTGGACGTAAGCTTGCAGAATGGGATTCAGGTAAGCGTCGACAACCGATGTATCTCCGCGTGATACGATCTTGATCAGGGGAGCAACTGCGTGAGAAACACTGATGTTGGTGAAGCCTATTTCAGCGGCAATTGCGGCAGCACGCTGCTCGTGAACTGGCTGACGGTAGCTGTGGAGGAAACATATCGCAAGTGAGCGAATGCCCGTCTCATACAAAGCAAGAAGTTTGTGATGAAGGTCTACTTCGTCGAGAGGTTGTAAGACCCCTCCGGCAGCATCCAGGCGTTCGTGAACTTCGATGACGTTTGAGACCAAGGAAGTTGGTTTTCGGATGCTCAGATCAAAAAGTTTGGGGCGACTTTGCGAACCAATTTGAAGGACATCGGCAAACCCCTTGGTAATCACCAAGCCGACATCAGCCCCGGAGCGAGTGAGTATGGCATTGGTGCCTCGTGTTGTTCCCAAGCGAACGTCGACTGCTGGTAGTGGTTCATTTCGCGAGATCCCGAGAAGATAACGCATGGCCAAGAGAGGCGCTTCCTCGCCACCGTCGAGAAGATAAACGCTTCCTGGTGACGGATTGTTGGGAAGTGGCGTTGCAAATGTCAACTGGCAACTGGCTGGATCGAACGCGACGACTGTGGTTTCCGCAACGATGTGTCCCTCGGCGTCAAGAATCTGAAGTTGATAGCCTCGCCACACGTGGAACGCATCGTTCTTGCGTGTCCGATCGATGATGCATGAAGGACTACTTCCCTCACCGACTTGCCCTTGAACCTTCCCGGAACTGAGGACCTTATGTCGTTGTACCGGTTGCCCAGGTTGTTGGAGCAAGCAGTCCGTGAATGTTCCACCAACATCAATCCAGAACTCAGGTCGCATCAATTCGCCACGCGTCACAGTCAAAAGTGTTTTACCAAGTACGTAACCATGATAGGGCAGGATGGGCTAACTTCGAAAGGTCAGCCTGAAATGAGAGCGTCGATTAGAGACCGGCGCTGCGTGTCACTTCTTCTACGTAGCGTGTGAGGAGAGATACGGATTCCTCTCGGCTGTAGTGGTAGGGATCGTGCTTCAGGCTAAGAAAGATCTGATCCGAAGTGGTCGAAACACTGAACGCAGCGCCAGTGTGTGGTCGACAAGGGGGCGTGCCAACTAGGCCATCGTAAATCAGATTGCCTGCTATCAGGCCACCATTGCCCGGTGGTAGTTTCGCTTGGAAACGACGCCACGAATTACCGAAGTTTGTGAGGACAGCGGTTGAGAAACAGGACGATCCGTTCAAAAGCCAGGGTAAGAGACCTAGTTTGTCGACGAGTTCCAGCCCACCGATGAAGTGTCGTGAGAGGTTGTCTTTGCGAATTGCCGCTAGTTCCGGTGTGAGTGAATCAAGCAAGGCGTTCCGATCTTCGATCAGAGTCCCTTTCCTGGCGAGGAAGGCGAATCCTAAGTCATTTGTTGACGGCATCGCCGCATCACCCCGCCCCCGTAAGCTCTGCGGCATTAGGATCCGTAGTCGGCGTGATCCGACCGTGGTTCCTTGCTCGTTCATCCAACTGTGCAGGGCCACGAAGAGATCTCGCAACAATACATCGTTTAAGGTCACCTTCTGCGCGGCGGTCCAGGTTCGCAATGCCTTCGTCGCATCGGGATTAACGGCCATCGTAATGAGACCGTTTTGTAGTCGACTTGCATTCTTGGTCAGCGAGAGTTTGCCTGCTGTCATCGGCAAGGGGCGTTCCAGGAAGAAGTTTGCTGCTCCGCGAATCCCGCATTGCATGTCGTACAAGCCACGCCATAGTCCAGGATTATCGAGAGCGTGCGTGCATCGTTTGTTTAATCGCTGTGACTCCCACTTTCGCGGCTTAACATGAGTGGCTCCAGGCGTGGCATTGTGATAAGCGGTCAGCAAATCCTCTGCAAAGACAAATGCGCCTAGGCCATCGCAGGTTGCGTGATGGAAGTGCAGCAGAATGGTGGATCGCTCTTCGCCGCTGCGGACATAGATCCGGAGGCCAGGATCGGCTCGAAGATCGATCAGTTCGTCGTATTGTGCCGAATAGGATACGCCGTAATCTTCCCAGTCGACCGGTGGTATCCGATCCGTCAATTGCCAGGTGAGTCCCCGCTTTTTGTCTTCACCAAGTACGCTGCGAAACAGCGGGGCCCGAGCTACGGCAAAGGCCAAGGCTTCGTCGAAAGTGTCACGTCGAATGGCTCCTTGAAACTGCAGCTCGACGTCGCACATCATCGGATAATGTGGTCGCCCGTCATGGATCATGAACTTTTCGACTGCGTTAACCGGCAGTGGGAAAAGCTCTTCCAACTGCGCGTCGTATTCCGTGATCGGTTGCGTGGCGAGTTGGGACATGACGTTTCCTAGAAACGAACGACTTCGTTATGGAAGCTGCTTTACCTGGATTTTTCCAGCGGGATTTCGAGGGAGCTCTTCAACCAAGGTGACGGTGTGGGGCCGTTTGTAGTACACGAGGTTGGCGTCACAGTAATCTCGAATGTCGCGCTCGGTAATACCGGGCTCGACGGCCACCGCGGCTTTAACAATCTCTCCCTTGGAAGCGAGTTGACCGCCGTATACTTTCACTTCCCGCACACCCGGCATCACGGCGATTGCTTCTTCTACTTCGCAAGGCACGACTTTTAGACCTAGGACGTTGATCATCTCGCCGGTACGACCCCGTAAGTGGATTGTTCCGTCCTCCATGACCTTCGAAAGGTCGCCGGTCTCGAAGAAACCTTGCTTGTCCCACGGTTGTAATACCTCACCGGAATCAGCCAGATAACCGGTCATCATCGACGAGCTTTTCACGTGTAGCTTGCCGACGCCAGGTTCCAGGCCAAGATCTTCCGCGTCTGCGGGAGGTCGAACGCAAACTTCGACGCCATCCATGGGTGGGCCAACACGGCCGTCAACGTCTTCGCCATCGGCAATTGTTGCGACCGCAATGCCGCCTGTTTCGGTTGTTCCATATAGAGGACAGACGGTGACACCCGTCTTCTTGCGAAATTGTTCAGCAGCACGCCTGGGCATCATCGAACCGGCAGTGAGGAGCCAACGCAAGCGGCCAAAGTCAACTGTGCCCCCGAAAAGCAAAATATCGATATGGGCGGGAACCATCGGCAAGATCGTGACGGGGTGATCCCTGAGGACCTGAGCTAGTTTCTTGATGCTGAATTTCGCTGTCGTAACGATGCTGGCTCCGGTCAAAAGTGGAACCATCGTCGTCACGCCGTATCCGTAAGCGTGACTCATCGGCGGAATCGCCATCAGGCAGTCATCTTCACAGATGGCCATAGTCGCCGTGTAATGACGCGCTTCTTCCATCGCGGGAAAGCCAGGACGCAAAGCAATTTTGGGCAGCCCGGTTGAACCTGACGTGGGGTGAAGTGGAACACCACGTAGTTCGGGCCCTGGAATATGCGTAGGTTCTGGAAAGCGACCGACGACGAGGCTCCAGTCGTCTCCGACCAAAAGCAATCCATGTTGCTCAAGCACAGAATCGACCTGCTCGTCGCCCCCGTTAGAGACAAGCCACTTTACGCCGAACCGCTGAGCGTAGCGTGCAAGCTCTGCCGATGGCGTCATCACGTGAACCAGCAGCGGCGAAGCATCACAGGCCAACAGTGCCGCGAGCGCGATTGGAAACAGTGGGCCGTTACCAATCGTCACCAAGACACGATCACCGGCAGTGATCCCCTTTTTTCGAAGCGAGCGGATGAGTCCTTCTCGCATCGAATGGAACATGTCGGCGGTTACATTACGACCGAGATCGAGATCAAAGATCTCGCCCCGATAGTTCTCCGCGGCGGTTAGGATGGGTGCTGGACTCCAGATTGAATCGGAGATTATCGCACGAGACATTGGCGGGCCCCTTCTTCCCACCGCTCGAGAACCTCGTCGATGTCTTGCGACGAGTGGGCCGTCGACAGGAACATCGGTTCAAACTCGTTGGGATGGAAATAGACCCCATGCTGCTGCATCCAATGTTGGAACTGGATGTAGCGTTCGAAGTCAGCATGACGGCGGACATCGCGGTAGTTGTACAGGCCGTCGACTTCTTCCTTCGTGATCATTGCTGCCAACAGCGGGCCGAGGTGATTGACCTGGGCCGGAATATTCAAGCGCGAGTAAATATCCTTGATGCCGTTTGCCAGTTGGTCGGCCACGGAGTGAAGGTGACCGTAAATGCCTTCCCTATCGGCCAGAACAGTATCGAGGACCGCTTCCGCAGCGGACATCACAATGGCATTGCCAGAGAAGACACCGCCGTGGAACAGCGGACCTTTCACGATGCACTGCATCATTTCGGCGGACGCACCGAAAGCACTGACCGGGTAGCCACCACCCATGGCCTTGGACATGACAGTGATGTCTGGTGAGACGAGGTAGTGCTCTTGCGCACCACCTGCGGAAACTCGCATGCCCGTAATCACTTCGTCGAAGATCAATAACGCACCAGCGTCGTGCGCCATTTCGCGTACGGTGGCCAAGTAACCATCGCGTGGCATCAACAAACCTGCATTGCCAGAGATCGGTTCCATCATTACAGCACAAACGTCGGGACCGTGCTCGGCGAGTGCCCGTTCGAGGGCGTCCAAATCGTTCCACTGCACCGTGATTACGTCTTTGATGCTATCTCCCATTCCAGAAGTACCTGGAATGGCTTGTCCGTATCCACACTCCGGCAGTTCTTCGAGTGGAGCATGATACTTGGTGAAGACCGCTTCGCTCCAACCGTGGTAATGGCCTTCGAACATGATCAGCTTGTTGCGTCCCGTGTAGGTCTTCGCCAGACGCACAGCGGAAGCACACGCTTCGGTGCCGGAGTTCGCAAATCGAAGCAGTTCGATACTGGGAAAAAGCTTCTTGATTTTTTCCGCGACACGCATCGTGACCTCGGTTGGAAAGCCTAGTTGGCTTCCCTGTTCCGAGATCTGTCGAGTGACCGCTTCGATAACGGCCTTTGGCCGATGCCCCAGCAAGAGTGGTCCGTACGACATATTAAGGTCGATGTACTCGTTGCCGTCGACATCCCACAAGCGGCAGCCTTCGGCGCGATCGGCGACCAGAGGGATATGATAGGGAAGCACACGCATGGTGCTACTGTCACCACCCGCGAGGCTCTTCTTGGCCCGCTCGAGCACTTGCGCGCTGACCGAGCTCTTCGTGGCTTCAGATCTTGAAACGGTACCCGACATGATGTAACCCCTGTTCTACGCTGACGATTCGGTATGTATTTGTGGTGGATGAAATTGGTGGCTATCGCGTCTTAATCGAGGCCGCGATGTCGTGGAAACAGTGGGCGATTTCTTCCGGGCTCATAGCTGAACCAGCGGTGAACAATCGGCCCGATTGCAGGGCGTCTTCCCAGGAGAGCTGCCCCTGGGTGAGACGATGGAATGTATCGGAATTCAAAAAGCAGGTTGGGCTATCGCCGTTCATGAGTCCGGCGCCCACACCTACGAGTTGGCCCTGATCAACAATCATGTGCCATTGGCCGCCGCCGTTGCCACTGACCCGCAAACTGACATAACGCCGTTGTGGATCGGTAGCAGTAAGCTGGTTGGCATGGGAAATCCAAGGAGCGAGATCCTTGGCGATGGGGAACTTCTGCGGCACAGGTGCTTCCCGTGGCCAACCGAAATTCTTGTCGATGGCGTACTTCACCAGCATGTCCATCATCGTTTGGTCAACGGGAGGACAGGGAAGATGAGGTAATGCGTTTTCGGTGCGTGTGCTATCGAAACTTGGGTCATCGCTCCAGTACGATTGATAAACCTTCATTTGATCGCGGAAGGAGTCCATCATCTGCTTAGCGTCATCGGTGACACTAGCGTCGCCCACTTCCTCGTGCTTTGCTAAATCGAGAACGGCACCACCAATCGAAGCCAACATGTCGGCGACCGTAGCTGGATTGGGATTGGTGAAGTGATAGGTCTGGCCGTGCAGTTCCTGTCGGCTGATCACTTCTGTCATCGCGGCTGAAACCCAGTCCACAGGAACCAGATTCTTGCGTTCTTCGCCTGACAATGCCAATGTTCCGAGCCAATCCCCTTGAGCAATCACTTCCCAGGGAATTGTCGTAACAAGTGTATGGACAAGTCGGAGCGGCGTGTAAAAGCCATGGTATGAGGTCGTAAACCCCGTTTGCGAGTCGCCAACGATGATCGAAGGACGATGTACCGTGAGTTGATCAAAGCAATCGGCAGCGCGGACTTCTTTCTCGGCGGTGATTTTGCTCGATTCGTAATCGTTGCTTGGTAGCTGACCTACGTCGAGTTCGTCTTCGCGAATCGTTTCGCGACGTTGACCACACACGTACGCAGTAGAAACATGATGAAACTTGCGAATGCCGGTCGAACGGCACAAGTCGAGCATGTTTCGTGTCCCGTGGATATTGCTGCGCCACGGTTCGCCGTCTTCTTCGTCTGCGTAGAACGTTAGCGACGCGGCTGAATGGACGGCAGTGTCACAAAACTCGCTGACCCAACGTTGGTCTTCGGCGGATAGCCCACACATCGGCTGGGTGATGTCCCCTTCAAGCACGATTGGCCGTACCAGAGCGTGACCAAGTTCGCGCTCCCAATGGGTCATTGCCGTTTCAATCCGTCCGACCGCTGACTCAATGCGAGACTTACGCACGATGACTGCCAGCGGGATTTCCGCCAAGGTCAAGTCACGTAGCAGGTACCGTCCCAGGAGGCCGGTTCCGCCGGTTAACAAATGGTATTTCATACGATTTATGGTCAAACTGCCTGAATAGATTCGATTAAACGTGAACGGCGGCTCCGCCATCGACGACGAGCGTTTCCCCTTGGATCAAGTCGGCAAGGGGAGATGCGAGGAAGACAACTGCGTTGGCAATGTCTTCGATGCTGAGCATCCGTTCGCCCATCATGGTCTTGTCTTTCCGGTGCGCGAACATTTGATCCGCACCCGGTAAACGCTTCGTTGAATCCGTCTCGACAAGACCTGATTTCACGATGTTGACGTTAATTCCCTTGTCGCCGACTTCCAGTGTTAGGTGACGTGCTAGGCTTTCTAAGGCGGCTTTGGAACTTCCGATCAGCCCGTACCATGGCAACGCCATGTCGCTTCCGTGACTGCTGATTCCGATCACCTTGGCTCGGCCTTGGCTTTTCTCAAGCAGCGGCATCGCGCCTTGAACGAGATACAGCATTGCCAACACATTCGTGTGGTAGGTGTTCTCAAAATGTTTTTCGTTAGCAGCAAGCAGTGGGCGGAATCCACCAGTCGCCGCGTTGCTGACAATGATATCGAGCTGCTGAATGTGTTCGCCGATGTATTCCATCATCGATTCGACATCGTCCTTCTGGCTTACGTCGGCTTTCACGACGAACGAACGACGCCCCATTGCGCGGATTTCCTTGGCCGTTTCCATGGCAGCCGTTCGCGAGGTAACGTAGTTGACGATAACGTCGGCCCCGGCTTCGGCCAGACGCAACGCACAGGCACGTCCCATGCCGCGGGAGCTGCCGGTCACCAGGGCAATTTTCCCCGTCAGGTCGATCATGATGTTTTTCCTTGGTAACGAATGGGAATGGTATCTCGTTTGGTATGGGCATGATCAGGGTTCATAGCCCGATCAATATAATTCTGAAAATGGTAAACGCGCTCTTCACGCGTTGAGATCAAACCGCCCAACGGCTGATCGACTGATCGCATTCCAGCTTGCATTTGAGCCAATACCTGGGCATCTTCTTCGCCAACCTGACAGAGAAAGTCATTGGCCCAACGGCTAACTAAGAAGCGGTTCCATAATCGACGCACTTGACCCTGACGGCCGACGTGGCACATCAGGCGGACGATCGAAAGGGATTGATGCGCCGACAACGGTACGATGCATTCGACCCAACGGTAGAGCGAAAGGTGGGCGATCATCACGTTCGGATAGTGAGCGACATGGCGATAGATTGGATTCCGATCGCGGCCAACCAACAAGTGCCCGAACTTGTCGAGCGTCGTGCGAAATGACTTTTCCTCGTGAAAGTCGACCGTGAGTGAACTTCCCCAGTCGTCGAGTGTATGCTCGCACTGTTCCTCCGTAGGTGACTCGCCGAACGTCTTTGGATGAACTTCGGTTGTGTGATAAGACTCAAGGGCGTTTTCGATCAGGCACTTCCAGTTCGCGTCGATTGTTCGCGTCAGCGTGATCGCGGTATGCATTTCGGGAGTGAACCAAGACGCGTAGGTCTGATACATTTCACCCAGGAATTCTGTCAACGAGGGCCCTTCGTCCGCGAGATTGATAAAGATCAATTCGCCGCAGCATTCGGCGCGATACTTCTTCAAACCCAACATGCCTTGCTTCAACGGGCGAAACGATTTGGCATCTGGGATCTTGCGAACATTTCCAGTCTCATCGAACTGCCAACCATGGTATTGGCAATTCAAACGATCCGTCGTGCCGCAGATTTTGTCGGTCAGCTTGCAATAACGATGCGAACAAACATTTAGGAAGCAATGAATGTCTTCCCCCGAATTCCACAAAATGAGCGGGCGACCGTAGAGCTCGAAGGTAACAAAGCTACCGTCCTGGGGCAGTTCGCTTTTCAGGGCGACCGCATGCCAAGTCGGAAGTAGGAGCTTGTTAACTTCACGTTTTAGGAATTCTTCGCTCGTATACGAATCTCGCGGAAGTATCTGGGGATGGTGTTCTGTACTTAAGAACATAAGGCAACCTCCGTGTTGTCTTGAGTCTGCCAAACGACGGCGGCCGTACCGTTGTGGTTAGAGCGAATCCATGTCGAAAATCGAGGCAGTCGCTTACCACGTAGGGCAGCTCGGACCAAGTTGTGATCGAACGAGTCCACGGTTACTGCTGCCGGGTTCCATTTGTGGGTATCACCGCACGCTTTGAAAATCGCTTCCTTCAATCCCCAAATGATAGGAGTGCGCTGTTTCGGCTGAACATCAATCCAGTCACGTTCTGATGCGGAAAACCAAGCGGTATGGAAGGTCTTGTTCTGAGGTACGTCGACCGCCAAGTCGACCCCAATTCGACGGCCTGACCTAGACCAGCCGACAAGAATCGATTGCCCAGCGTGTGAAATAGAAAGGGATGCGTGCCGCCGTTTTCCATCTATCGCAATACGTGGCCGTGTACCAAGACCGTTCGCATCACGCGATAGAATCTCGATTCGCGACAACTGCGATATTGTCACGCTGCGGCTGATCATCCGTTTGGCCAGCCAACGCCCGGATAACCACTGCGTACGACGAATTGAGTTCTTCCAGAAATCGAGTTCGCTTCGTTCGGCGACGGTCAGCCAATTTAGTGTGCCAGGCAGCGGCAGGCGACTGGCATCCGCAACGTAACGAACGAAGCGAGGTGCAGCAAAGGTCATGCGACACCTCCACGCATCAAAATGACCTTTTCGTAACCGGTCGCTTTGAGGATGACGGTACCGTCTTGTCCAACCACGATCATGTCGTACAGGGCAGACTTTTCGGCAATTTCACGACAAGTAAAGTGGACATAGCAATTCTCTCCATCAGCAGGGACACGACCGAGCTCTAGGTGGGCGATTCTGCGAGGTAGCGATACTGCTTGCTGGCCATGCAGATAGAGATGACATCCACAGGCATAAAGTGCCGAGTCAAGCACGCAGGACGGAATGATCCATCCTTCTCGCTTCGCTTCTCCAGTAAGATCGACAAGGGGTTGGGCGAGGATGTGTCCCCAACCGGAAGTCGCGTCGCAGCTGATGTTCTCGAGGCAGCGAAAAGGCTGACCATGATAGATCGCACTATCTTCCGGATACTGCACCGCGTGCCACTCGGTCGGGAACGCCGGAAGTGAGAATGTAATGTTCGCCGGACCGTCCGCTACTTCCGCTTCGGCCTCCAGGTAAAGGCGATCCTTTTGGATCAGGCCACCCGTGCGATTTCGGAAGTCGCATGTCCAACGAACGTGCGCAACGTCTTCGCCTTGCATGCTCGCTCGAGCCTGGGCGGTTTGTAGGTTGTCCGTATGAAAGACGAGTCCATCGACCATGTCGACATTTCGAAATCCGATCACCTGTTTGCCGCTCGCCAGGGCAGCCGCTTCGCGTAGTGCTTCAAGCGTAGCGACAACTGGCATTATGGGTTTGCCACGCAGACGATGCTGTACCAGGAACGGATCCGTGGTCGGATTTAGCGGCACATCGCCGACAAGTTCGTCCCCTTCACGACGCGTGGTCTCGATCAGCGGCACATCACCTGCCGCTTCGCCACTGCGAGGTTGAAATTCACCCAGTGGATACTGTTCGGCTGGATAGAACATTGGATAGAAATCACCAAACGTATAAAGCGTTTCCGCCTGAGTGCCGCCAGCGAGTTCTTCTTCTAAACGACGTACACCTTCCTCTGGAAGCATGTATTTCATTTTCATCACACTTCGAGGACCCCACGCAAAGCGAGACAGAGTGGCGATGCCGGCCCCTTCCCACGATTCCCAGTGGATCGTCAATGTGGTGCAATCGGGACGAGCGGCACGATGCCAGTCGAGGACTTTCGACATCGAGTCATTACCGGCAGCATAATCGCTGAGCCCGTTGCCACCGAAGCGGCCACTGATCGAACCGAATCCTATGCAATGGGTGAGCGGATCGTTCTTGGTCAACGCAAGAAGATGCATCAGTCCATCGAATTTTGTGCGGACGAGTTTCTCGACAAAATTGACCCGTTTATGCTCGAAGCGACCTGGTTCGATGAGGCCAGCACCGTGCACCAATCCGGTAACGCCGCCATCGGTTGCCCGAACTTTGTCGAGCGCGGCGGCCAATTCTTCGCGACTGGTTACATCACACTGATGATAGGTGGCGGTCACTCCGGCTTCGGCAAACTTCTGCAAGTTCGTAAAGATCTCACAATCTTTCAGCACCCGATCCCATGCCGCTCCCGGCGATTGTCCATTGGCCACGGCCTGACGCGTGATCTGCGTCTTGTAGGTCTTGAGTTGCTCTTCATCGAAGTTTCGCCAAGGGGCGTTCTCGAGAGGTGGAGGGCTCTTGCCGAACAAATGCAACTTCCAACCGTAGCGGCGAGCAAGTTCGCGGGCGGCGATCGCCGTGATTCCGCGTGCCCCACCAGTGACAACCCATACGCCTCCGATGGGAATATTTGCGAGGGGACCAACGGGAAGATCCGTCGGGATGGGACGAACGACACGGCGAACGTCACCGGTCCAGCTGACCTCCACTTCCGGCCGATCGGAAGCAATTTCACGAAGCATGGCGGAGATGATATTGCTGGTCAGCTCGCCTGCCGGGGTATCGATCACCTTGCATCGAGCCAATGGTTGCTCGCGGCGAGAGTCCTCGATGTGAATCGATTTGACAAACCCAGCCACACCACCCCCGTCGGGAACCGCAACTGGAGTTTGAAATCCGAAGTCACCTCCAAGTGAGGTAGCCGCAACGAGTGTTCCTGCATCCGTGTCGGGCGACTTGGCCAGCCGTTTGTACCAAGCTTGTGTAACGAAGAACGGCGTAATGATACCTTCTTGTCGACGTTGTTCGATCGTTTCAGGCGAGAGGCAATCGTTGGCGATCTCATCTCGACTGGTGGTCAGGAACAATGTTTTCGCTGGTCGCTCGGTATGCAGCCCCTCAAGATAAGCGAGTGTGGTATCGAGATCGTTACCCGGAGGGAAGCGATAGACCTCTGCTCCGCCCGCTTGCAATGTTGTTTCTAGCTCAATTGCCAGGCTGTTGTCGCCGAGGATCCAAACAGGGGCATCGAAAGTCGTTGCTTTCGGGCTATTAGGCGATAGCGGTGCATCAATCAACTTCAATTCGCATCGCTGCGTGCGAAGTTCAACCGTAGCTTCTGCTGGGCCTAGGCACACCTCGGGATTAGCTGACTGGCGAGACGGGGACGCGTCGCTGCGGCTTTCGGCCAACTTGCCCAAACCGTCGGCGAAACGTTGCCAATGCCGCCGTTCCGTAATCAGGACTTCGGTACGTGGTGTGTCGGCTTCGATCTCACGGATCAAATGTTCAAGTCCTTCGGCTAAGGGCATCAGCGTCAGGTCACTTTTCTCTTGAAGCACGCTTTGCGTTTCAGGACGGGCCGCCATGCCGACTTCATCCCAACCATGCCAATGGAAACCGACGCTGCGCACCCAAGGACGTTGGCGACGATAGGCACCCATCAACTTGCAAAGCAAATCACTGGCCAGACAGTAATCGGCTTGGCCGAAACTTCCCAGACGACCAGCGATGGAACCAAAGCCAATAAAGTGACGAATCGGATCGGACTTGGTAAGCGCGGCAAGGTGAACCATGCCGCCATCTTTCGCGCCGATTGTCGCATGCACAACATCGAACCGTTTCTTCTCGAAACGACACGATTTGTCGATGCCTGCACCATGCAAAATCCCGGCAATGGGCCCGTCGGTACGTCGAATCTCGGCCAGAATGCTTGCGAGTGATTCGCGGCTTGAGACGTCACAAGCATGGTATGTTGCCGAAACGCCAGCTTCCGCGAAGGCTCTCATCGATTTGTCGATTTCGATAGCCTTTTGCACCTTTTCCCAAGCTTGCGGCGCGGGTTGACCTGCTTGGCGAGCAGCGATCATCGTGTCCGCTTTCAGCTTCTTAAGACCGGCCTCATCGAGTGTTCGCCACGCGGGATCGATTTGGGGAAGTTGACTGGTCCCGAGTAGGTGCAGGCGAACCCCGTAACGCTTGCCGAGTTCCAGTGCACAAACTGCGGTGATACCGCGGGCACCACCCGTAACGAGCCAAACTCCGTGTGGAAGATGCGACTCGCTCGACTTTGGTTGGGCGGACTTATCCACCGCGTATGGAACGCAACGTGTCCCGCCTGACCAGGAGACTTCGTAATCGAGGTTTCCGGAAGCGAGTTCGCGGAAGATGTTATCGGCGACGAGCTGTGGATCGTCTTGCTGTGCCGTATCGAACGCTTTGACTCGTGGGCCTTTTCCCCCTCGCATGACCGTATATTCAATGAAGACCGCCTTCATTAATCCGGTCAATGCTCCTCCGTGGGCTGCGGTCGCACCTTGGGAAAAACCAAAGTCGCCGCCCATGGCGGTCGTCGCAACCACTGTTGCCTTGTCGAGCCAACCTTGTTTGTCCGCAATCGCGAGCCATTTCTGGCAGACGAACAGCGGCGTTTCCATCGCGGCCGATTTTTGCTTGTTCCACAGCGATTCGTTCGGGAAACGTATCGTTTGGCCCGGATCGCGACCCGTGGTAATGAACAAGTGCGGAGCGGAACCAACGGTGCAAATCTCTTCAACTTGTGAAACCGCAGTTTCCAGATCTTGGACGTTCTCGATTTGATAAACCGTGACTCCGTCTGCCTGCAACTTGGCAATCAATGCGGAGGCCGTTTCCCCTGTTCCTAATACGATCGCCGATCCGTGCCAGGTTGGTTGGGTTGGGGCATCGGCAGAAATTGGAGCATTGATCATCTCCAACTCGAACCGAGCGGTCACCTTGGACGAAGCTAAAGCAGAGTCATTAGCGCGTTTGGGAGAAACTTTTGCCGAGCCAGACCTACGCAATAAAGCGGCGACACTGTACGTCTCGACTTGCTGCTTGACGATGTGTGTTTTGACAACAATCTCGCCAGTTTGCCAAGTTAACTCTACTGAGAGTGTGTCTTCAGCAGATTCGATGGGGAGTTCGTTTTCGGATGCCGTCGAGGACGAGTCGTCAGACATCCCAGCCATCTGAAGTTGTCGTGAACCGACACGAACCATGGGACTATCGCTGGTGATGGTGATGCCATCACGCGATAGCTCGAGCGTAGCAATGCGATCGGCCTGTCGATCGGAAACCGTGATTGTTGCCGAATGCGAAGTGGAAGACCCAGCGGCGACGTCGCATGCCGCTTCTAAGTCCGCACTTCGCTCGAGCAGATCACTGAGTGGGAATTCAGGCTGGCCTGATTCGGGGTCACGATCGATCGTGGCAGCAAGCCCGTATGAGTTTACGCCACCAATCGGCAGGACGGTACCAACGGGAACCACCACGAGGTGAGGGAATCCCGAATGTGGAACTCGTACGAAGGTTACCAGTTGCAGGGCATCGCGGAGTGGTCCGAACGCGGTCGGTGACACGCGAATGCCGTGCGATAGGCTGCCGATCTCGGAGGCCGTGGCTGCGACTTGTTCCACTTCGCCGAGTACGTCAGCGATGGCAAAGTGATGCGCCAGCAGGTTGCTCAGCGGTGCTTCGACGGCGTCAGCAATCCCTTGCAATTCGTCGAGTTGATCTGCCGAAAGAAGACCGTAGGCCTGGCCGCAGCGGACCGAGCCGGGCAACTCATCGATCGACAAGCCAACGCATTCAGCATAGGTCTGCAGAATGCGGCGAATCTCGCCGCGATACTGCATTCCATGACCATAGCCAATCTCGTAAGGCGTTCCGCATAATTCCATGGGGACGGACACGCCCGAATCCGTATCTAACTCTTCGTCCGCGACGATCGAATCCATGGAATTCGAAGTCACGGCCGGCGCATTTTGATTAGGTTCCCTGGCCGGCGCCGGAGCGGCCGGGGAAAAAGACGCTGCCTCGTTTTCGTTCGAGGTCGCGGCGACAGGTTGTCCGTTTGCTGACAGGAAGTTCAGCACATGGCGAAGAGTTGGGAAGTCATCGAGCGACAACTCGGTTGCCGAAGTACTGATCTCGAAGTATTCCTGCAATTCGCCGAAGAGCTGGGCCTTCTTAATACTGTCGATGCCGAGGTCGGCTTCCAGGTCCGCATCCAAGTCGACCACTTCCGGTGGATATCCGGTTTGTTCGACCACGAAGTTGACCAGGAACGATTCCAATTCGGCGGGGCTGGTACCGACGGCCGAGTTGGCTTCACCAGAATTAGACACGACCGATGTATCAGTGGGAGACGCCACTGGGATAGGTGCCGTAGCCGGCGGTTGAATCGGAGGAACCACAGGGGCTGCCACGACGGGAGCCGGCGGCGCGGCAATCGGTGGCGGTTCGACGGCAGTCGGTGTTGTGGCCGTTGCCTGACCGTTTGCCGAAAGGAAGTCGACCACGTGACGAAGCGTGGGAAAGTCATCGAGGGACAACTCGGTTGCCGAAGTGCTGATCTCGAAGTATTCCTGCAGTTCGCCAAAGAGCTGGGCCTTCTTGATACTGTCGATACCTAGGTCGGCTTCGAGATCGGCATCCAAATCGACCACTTCGGGTGGATAGCCGGTTTGCTCAACGACGAAGTTCACTAGGAACGATTCCAGTTCAGCTGGGCTAGTGCCGGAATTCGTCGGCGTAGTGGCTGGCTGCGGAGTGTCAACCGTCGGAGCCGAGGGGGTGGATGCGGTGGGCTGCGGAGCAACCGGCGCCACAGCCGTAGCAACCAGAGCAGGCGATTCGACGGCCGGCGATGCGGAAGTTGAAGTAGCTTGACCGTTTGTCGAGAGGAAATCGACCACGTGACGAAGAGTGGGGAAGTCATCGAGGGACAACTCGGTTGCCGAGGTGCTAATCTCGAAGTATTCCTGCAATTCGCCGAAGAGTTGGGCCTTCTTGATACTATCGATGCCGAGGTCCGCTTCCAGATCCGCATCTAGATCGACCACTTCCGGTGGATAGCCGGTTTGTTCGACTACGAAGTTGACTAGGAACTTCTCTAAATCTCCGATATCGGTTTTTGCAACTGCGGGGGCAGAAGCAGATTGCGGTGTTGCCAACGTGCCGTTAGCCGATCCGTTCTGATAATGTGCTGCCGAGCCGTTCGCGATGGCGGACGGCATTGCCGGAGATGGTGCAACCGGAGCCGGTGGCGTGGGAGCCACTGGCGGCGAGATCGGCGGAGGTGAGAATGTGGCCGCAGCCGGTTGCGGCACACTAGGCGGCTGTACAGGTGGCGCGGCCGGCTGAGGCGGAGAAGGGGGGGCAACCGGAGTCGCCTGCTTCGCGGCAGGGCGATCGGATGCACCACGCATCTTCGCTCGGCGACGTTCGGTCGCGTCGAAATGCGGAATATCGTCCATCGGGTTCATCTCTTGAGAAGAAGTCACAGCGGAAGACGCAGCGCCCTGGGGCGTCGCGGGATTCGGAATTGAGGAAGTCGACGCGTTGGCGGCCGACACATTGGGTGATTCTCCGACACCCAAGCATTCCAACAATGCTTGAACGCCGAGCAAGGTTTCTAAGCCGCTTCGTTTCGGATTGTCTATTGCAATCGTGTTGGCGTCGGCGGACAGAATCTTGCGGTTGAGCTTGGTCAAAGTTTGCTGAGGACCGACTTCGATAAAAACTGTCGGCATTTCCTGTGACAGCGCTTCGATGAGCGGTGCGTACTTCACCGGAGTTGTCAGCTGCACACCCAGATTGCGTTTAATGCGAGCTACGTCCGTAACTTGCTGATTGTCGACCGTGCTGATGAACGCGGTTTGCGGCGGATTGAGCGTACCTGCTTCCAATGCTTGTTGTAGAAGGCGGCTGGAGCCGGCCATAAGCGGCGTGTGGAACGCTGCTGGCACAGAGAGGATTCGCGCAGGATACGATTTCGCTTTGAGGGCAGTTGCCAATTGTTCGAGGGCGATCAGCTTCCCACCGACCACGGTCTGATCGGGAGCGTTAAAGTTCGCCAGGTAGGCCTGGCAACCACAATCCATGATCAACGCTTTGATCTCTGCCGGAGGTGCGGTCGTGGCGAGCAAACCCGCGTCGTTCTTCGAGGTCGCAAGAATGCCATCGCAGCGAGCCTTGGTCATGCGGATGACATCATCGAGACTCCACACTCCGGCGGCGTACAACGCTGGGAACTCGCCGTAACTGTGTCCTAGGACTAGGTCTGGCTGAATGCCACATTCCTTGACTGCTGCAAGGCAGATCAAGTCAGCCAGCAGCATCGCAATTTGCGTTTGGAAAACATCTTTGCCAAGTTGGCTGGGCTCGGTCCAGGCGAGTTGATTGAACGCTGGAAATCCTTGACGCTGCATGGCAGCATCTGCTTCGGCCATCATCTTGCCAGCCGCTGGGGATTGCTTGACCAAGTCGCGAAGCATGCCGTCGTACTGCGAACCTTGTCCTGGAAACAGGAAAGCGATTCGAGGAGCCGTGATCAGACGATCGCGCTGGAAGATTCCCTGTTGCTCGAGTACGTGACGGGCTGCCACGTTGCCCAGTTGCGTGGAGGCGAGAGAAAGCTTCTTGGCCAAACTATCAGCACTATCCGCGACAATCGCTAAGCGTGAGTTGTCTTTCGCTTGGAAAGAGGTGTCGGGCAATTGCCAAAGGGCTGTGGCATCGGCTGCCACAATTGTTTGCTTTAGAGACTCCAGGTTGTCTGCTCCGATACGAACGACTTTCGGCCTCGATGCGGTTGCGGTTGTCGTATCGACCGGCTGAGCTGCCGGAGTCTTCGGCGGCATCGGCGAGCCGTCGTCGAGCAACAGGTAGAACGCTTGTCCCTTCGACCAACTGGCCACACCGCCGACTCCGCGGCGCCCAATCTTAGTCGTGCCACGGAGTGATGTTTCCAAGTTCGGTCCATCACCCAATTGAAGACCAAGGCCTTGACCCACTTCATGGTTCTGCGATTCGAGCACCGCTTTCAGTAATGCAACGATCGGACCACCGCCACCCAGTTGTCCAAACTGCGATGTCGCCGAAGCAATGTTCAACGGCTGCTGACGGTCCGCGGGAACGTGCGAGTAGCTGAGCGTTGAGAGAGCTAAAGAAGCGTTCGTAGGATCTTCGTCCGTTTCCACATCGATGAACTCGACTTCAGACGGATCGATACCGGCCATTTGCGAAGATCGTTCGATCGCGATTCGCATTGCTTCGGCAGAGTTGTCGTGCGTCGCAACACCAAAGCCACGGATCACGGCGCGGATCTTATCACCATCGCGCCGTGCATCCGCCAAACGTTTGAGGACGACTACGCCAGCCCCTTCGCCAGGCACCACCCCATCGTAGCCAGTTTCCCAGATGTTTTTCGCTTGGCCGTCACTACTTAGCAAGCCAGCGTCCTGCAGACCTTGGTACATGGTCGGCCCCATCCGACGTTGGCCCGCGGCGCAGATCATCAGATCGTTATCGCCGGACAGAAGCGAATCGATACAGAGAGCGATGCCGGACATGCCGCTCGTCAAGCCGCTGTCGATCGCAACCGCGCCACCCTTGAGGTCGAGTGTTTTGCTGATACGCGAAGCAAGCGTGCTGCTGGTGAAACTACCGGTTTCGTCAACGAGTGCCGGCCATTTTTTGAGAAGCAGTTTCGCAAAGTTCTCGCTGATCGATTCGATTTGCTCGGCTGCCACGCCCCGCTGCGCAAGGCGTTTGGCGAGCATGGCTTGCATTTCTGGTAGACGCAGGCCCATTTCCAGATTATCGGAAAAATCACCACCGAATTCCGTGCAGACAACGACTCCGGCGAGTTCTTGCGGGATTGAATCGCGGTCGTACCCGGCGTCGGCTAGCGCCTTCTCGGCTGCATCCAGGAACATGAATTGCAGCGGATCGGCTTCGAGAACTTGCTTGGGAGGAACGCGGTGTTTGCGCCAGTCGTACTGGTAATCGGTGATAAAACCACCACGTGGGACGAGCCCCTTGGCAGCTGCCTTAGCGAGGTTTTGCGGTGACCAACGACCTTCCGGTGGAGGACTCTTAGGATCGGTGCCTGATTGAATGAGCTGCCAGAATTGGTCAAGTTGATCGGCGCCGGGCAAAATGCATCCCATGCCGATCACGGCGATCGCGCGATCTTCAGGCGTTTCTTCCTTGGGCTGTGTTACGCCGGTGATCTGTTGCGTCGTTTGACCAACGTACTCGTCAATGACCACGTGCATGTTCAATCCACCGATGCCAAAGGCATTCACGGCGGCACAACGAGGGCCTCCGTCGGCTGGCGTTTCCCACTTCGCTGGCTGCATGGGAACGAAGAAAGGAGACTCGGCCCACGGTACTTTCGGATTGAGTTCCTGAATGTTGATCGCCGCTGGAAATAGCTGATTCTGCATACAGAGTACGGCCTTGATCATGCCGGAAATGCCAGCGGCTTCCAGCGTGTGGCCGATGTTGGCCTTAGCACTCGTAATTGGAATCTTCTTGCCAGGCGTGAATTGGGGTTCGAGCACTTCTCGCAAGGTCTCAAGTTCGGTGGCATCACCAACTTGGGTGGCCGTGGCGTGGCATTCCAGGTATTGGAGACGCGAGGCATCGGCACCACTTCGATAGGCGCGACGCATCGCCCGCATCTGGCCCTCTTTGCGTGGCGCCCACAAGCTCTTGCCACGTCCATCGGTGGCAACACCCAGGCCACGAACGACGGCCTGGATGGGATCGCCATCAGCGATCGCCCGATCGAGGGTTTTCATGACCAGAGCCACGTAACCTTCGCCCATCACCAGGCCATCAGCCTTGGAGTCGAACGGACGGCTGTCATCTTTGGTGAGGGTTTGCGCGTTGGAAAAAAGAACCAGCGAGTCTGCTTTGCAGTCAGAAGCGCCCCCGACGATTACGGCATCAGCCCGGCCACGCTGCAGCGCGCGAGCACCCATCAGCATCGCATGAAGGGAAGATGCACAGGCCGAATTCAACGCCAGCCACGATCCGTCGAGACCAAACGCCTTGGCAACGGTACCAGCGACCATGTTGCAGTTGAGATGCCGTGTTGCTTGTGGACCGCTGGGAAGATTCTGCAGTAGATCGGCGATGATTTCTTGTTCGATCGCATGCCGTTCCGCAGGAGGGAGTTGATCGTAACCGGGCGTCTGTTCCAGTAGGGCGATTGCTTCATCGAGATAGGTCTGAAACGTAATCTCGCCCAGTCGCGAACTGCCTTGCGCGTGACCAATAAAAACCGAAACGTTGCGGTTTTTCAGGGCGAATGGGTCGTAGCCTGCGTGACGAAACGCGTCGGCGACCACTTCGGTCATCAAGAGATGCGTGTTATCGACCGAATCAACGAGCGCCTTTGGAATCGGGCAGCGATCCCAATGGAATTGCCGATTCGCTAACAACGCTGCTTTGGTAGAGTAAGTCTTACCGCGCGTACCTTTCTCGGGATGATAATAGATGTCGCGGTTCAGGCGATCAGCGGGCACTTCGCCGACCGCTGACTTTCCCTGAGAAATGAGCTGCCAATATTGGTCAAGGTTCTCGGCGCCTGGCAGTCGGCACGCCATACCTACAATCGCGACCGGGATATCGGTTCGATCGGTCTTCATCGACATTGTCGTATCCTGATGCCTGGCCGGCGTGCTTCCTTCGACGCGGCCAAACCACTGGTGATTTACGTCAACTCCATCTTGTGTAGGCCCGAGAACTAGCGGTCGAGCATGTCCTCAGGTATCCATGGTTGGTTAATGCGAATACCCGCCTGCGCAAACTATGCAGACTGTACGGATAGAATGGTCTTTGTGGGTTATGTGGGTGGGGATAATTATTACAGCGGATCTATGATTACATAAGATAGGGAAAATGCAATGAATTGATGGGGCAAGAATTAAAAATTGTGCCCCTCCAGGGTGGTGCGTGTCAGTCTTGTGACCTCGCCAGGTTCAGAAGCTGTTACGTTAGGGTTAAGAAGATCCCTCAAACAGATTGTGATCGGCGGAGAATTTCGCAAGCTCGATATCGACGCAGTCAGCTGAAGATCAGAACGCGGACCGCACTGACAGAAAAAAGTGCGTCTAACGAGTGTTGTTTACCACCATGAACTCTCGCTTAGGATGTCGCTCAACCTTGCTGACGGGACAATCCTTGTCATGGTTCCACACGACCCAATAGCTGTGGTCCGCCGCGTACCCGAACAGTTCGGCTTTAACTTGTCGTGTCCGAGCGAGGTCGAGATCGTAAGACGTACACCACATTCGCCGAATGTGGGCCGACGTGGCCGCGATATCGCCGGGGAAGAGAAGCCCTTGATTCGCGGAGCGAATCAATACCGCTTGATGCCCACGTGTATGGCCACCCGTCTGTAGAACTTGAACGCCAGGCACAATCTCTTGCAGATGATCTACCAAACTCAGCTTTCCAGAGGCTTCCAAGGGTAGGAAGTCGTCTTCGACGTACCCGCCAGACACGGTGATATCACCAGAAACCGCGTCGGCCCATTCCTGTCGATTAACATAGTAGGTAGCGTTCGGGAATGTCGGTCCGATTCCGCTAGGAAACTTGCTGGTTGCTCCTCCACTATGGTCCCAGTGCAAATGGCTAAGGATCACCGTATCGATATCTTCCAGCTGCGTTCCTACACGTATTAGCTCTTCCCGTAAGGCCCAGCCCGGCATGAGGCCATGCGACTTTCGATCGAGTGGAGAGAGTTTGTCACCATGTCCGGTATCCACCAAGATGGTGTGCGTGCCATTTCGGGCAAGGACACACTGCATTGCCAAATGTACCCGGTTCTGTTCATCAACTGGTTGAGTCTTCTCCCAGATGCTCTTCGGGACGACGCCATAAAGTACGCCGCCATCGTGTAGAAATTCTCCTCCGGAGAGGATGTCGATCCGCCATTGTCCGATTTGCAGGTTCATGGGCAACAAAGGTATTCAGGGCTTCCTGGGAGAATTGGCTTTCTAATTCATCCTATTTCAAGCAGGATGCATGTGTTATGCTCTTTCCTCGAAAACCGTGAATGGTTCGGTCCGCGAGTTTTCTTCACCACTTGATCAACGCACCTTGGTTTTTCGGCAATGTCTCAATCTGCGTGGCAGGATCGATACGGTTGGTTCATCCTGGCTTTCTTTTTGACCATCACCCCGGTCGTTATGTACGGCACGAAGGGTGCTTGGGACAGTATCAAGAATCGCGTCGAGGATTGGCTGCCGGAGTCATTCGACGAAACAAAGCGTCTGATTTGGTTTCACGAGCGATTCGGCACCGACGAATTGTTGATGATCAGTTGGAAAGGATGCACGCTCGACGATCCACGAGTGATGCGGTTCACGGAGGAGCTTCAACAGGAAGACTCTTCTGGGGATCAGCCAATTGTCTGGTTTCGTGAAGTTGTCACGGGACCAGAGGCATTGTCTTCGATGACGTCTGATCCGCTCGACTTGCCACGAGAGATCGCACTCGATCGCCTCAAAGGTTGGCTGATTGGTCCCGAACTCGAGCAAACTTGTGTGATTGCGATTGTCTCGGAGCAGGGCGAATACGACCGCGCTGGTGCCGTGGCTTTTGCCTACGATACGGTGGATCGTGTCGAAGGGCTGAGTCGTGA
The DNA here is from genome assembly GCF_002967765.1 of Blastopirellula marina. Taxonomy (NCBI): domain Bacteria; kingdom Pseudomonadati; phylum Planctomycetota; class Planctomycetia; order Pirellulales; family Pirellulaceae; genus Blastopirellula; species Blastopirellula marina. The sequence goes on from NZ_PUHY01000015.1 coordinate 685,054, forward strand.
CGATCTGGTAGTGGCCGGAACAACACGGGACGGAGTAGCAATCGACAAGGCCAGTAAGAGTTCGCTCGATATGCTGAATCTCGGGTCGTTTGCGGTTTGCATCGTGATCATGGGAATTGGCTTTCGTAGCCTGCGAGCAACGTTAATGGTATTTGTGCTCGCCATTTTCTGCGAACAACTGAGCATGGCCATTATGTATTACAGTGGCCAGCAAATGGATTCGGTATTGACGCTGGTCGCGAACTTGACTTACGTGCTCAGTATTTCCTCCGGCGTCCACGTGGTGAACTACTACCGTGAATCGTTGGTGGAGCGTTCGCCGTATGAGTCGGTAGGCTGGGCACTTCGTTCGGCGTTCGTGCCTTGCTTGCTCTCAGCAGGAACGACGGCCGTGGGGATGATGTCGCTTGCGATCAGCAATATTCGACCGGTCGCAAACTTTGGTGTGTATGCGGCGGCATCCATTCTCGCAGCAGCCTTCGTGTTGTTGATCTGGTTACCTGCAGCGATGTACAAGTTCCCACTTAATCCACCTGCGTGGCATCAAGGAGTACAAAAAACATCTCGATTGCGACCGCTGTGGGAGTTTCTTTCCCACGCGATCTTCAAGTTGCGTTGGGGGATTCTGATCGGCTCGTTGGCTGTTATTGGCGGATGTCTCGTTGGTGTGCAGAAGATCTCAACATCTGCGCAGCTGCATGACCTTTTTTGGAAGAACGCACCGATACTTCGCGATTACGATTGGCTGGAAGAGAACGTCGGACCATTGATTCCGATCGAAGTCGTTTTGCGCATCAAAGATCCGTCCGAGATTCAAACCGACGAACAGTTCCGTATTGTCGAGCACGTCCAGCAATCGCTGGAAGAGGTTGATGATATCTCGGCGACGATGTCGGCCGCGACCTTCGCGCCTGTCATTCCCGACAAGGAATTGAAGGGATGGCGTGCGTCGATTCAGCGGGCCACCATTCGAAAGAAGCTAGAAAGTCAGCTTTCGAATTACGTTGCAATGAACTATCTGCGAATTGAGGACGGAGACGAATTGTGGCGGATTAGTGCCCGGGTGCGCGCCGCTGATCGCCTTCACTATGGCGAGTTGATGCAACGTATACGTCATGCCGTTGATGAAGCTCTCGCAGATCAACCACAAGTCGAACCGATCTATTCTGGCTCTGTACCACTGATCTTTAAAGCACAAAGCGAAATGCTCAATGACTTGATCAAGAGCTTTGGTCTGGCCTTCGTTCTGATCGCCGGCATCATGATGATCTTGCTACGAAACGTGTTGACAGGCTTGTTCAGCATGGTCCCGAATATTCTGCCGACACTCTTGGCATTCGGCACGATGGGGTTTCTCGGGGTTCAGGTCGAAATTGGCTCGCTACTGACGGCAAGTGCCGCCTTGGGAATCGCGGTAGATGATTCGCTACACTTCATCAGCTGGTTTCGAAAAGGATTGGCCGCCGGGAAAACCTGTCAAGAGGCAACTCGTTTGGCCTACGAACACTGCGGGTTGGCGATGACGCAAACGTCGTTGATTTGTAGTCTCGGCCTGTTGGTATTTTCGCTAAGTCCTTTCACGCCCATCTCGCGTTTTGCCTGGCTGATGTTCGGTTTACTAATGATCGCTTTACTTTGCGACCTGCTGATTCTGCCAGCCATCTTGTATTGCTTCACAAAAGAAAAGCCCAAGACGGCCTCCGAGTGATTCGGCGGCGGCCTTGGGCCGAAGCTTGTTTAAGCGACTTTGGTGGTCGAGCTTTAAAGCGTGCCGTCACCTCCTGAGGTAGCAACATATAGGCTCTTGGCCATCTCGAACAACTTGTTGTAGGTGCTCTCGTTGCCCGGTTCTGGGGGGGCGAATTCAACGCCGTTGCGAACCATATAAGAAAGCAGTGCCGTTAAGTTCTTTCCGTCAACGGCCGGATTGTAGCTATTCATGATCAATGCGCCGTCTGCCTTGCCGACTTGTTTCAAACGACGTGCCGCGTGCGAAAGACTTTGCAAATGAGCTTCCGATTCGCGGTAGACGTAATAATCTTGGACCCCTTTGCGGGCCATCTCTTGTCCGTCAACTTCGGCGAAAAACTTGTTCGCTAACGCCAGAATTGAATTTTCCAGATTGGCGGTCAATTCGTTACTGATTTCCGTCTGCTGCGAGGCCGCTTGACGAATGGCCGTTAGGTTCGCTTCGATCTCTTCTCGTTCGCTCTTAAAGCGTTCGTCTCGAAGCAGCTGCGGCCACCACTGGAAAGTGCTTAGCTGACCTGTATCGGCACGGAACGTTCCCGTTTCACCACGGACATTGGTGAGTTTCAAGTTGATATTGGCCAGATCATCTTGTGATAGTTGCAGTCGCGACATCAAGTCGGCGATTTCATAGTCGTCATTGAGATAGGCGAACGAGAGAACACTTGACCGAAGGGCTTCCTTCATTGTGTTTAGGGCGTTGCCGTTGGTGATACCTTCGCCGGTCAGATCCGGGTGGTCGACCAATCGACGGAGGGCACGTGCTTTTTGTTTGTCCGCTTCGTCGAGGTGGTCTTTCAATACTTTGGCGTCACGCAACTCACGACGCTTGAAGTAAATGTCGACCGTTTTCAGAGCGTTATCGAGTTCCTTGTCGTAGGCCTCCGCAGCGATCGCCCGAGCTGTCTGGTAGTCGACAGCCGCTTCCCCTTGGGCACGAATCAACTCGGCCTGACCGAATACCAAACCAACTTCCATGTGCGGTGACAGCGAGTAAACAAACGGTCGTTGATTGTCGTCATTAATGACCACTTGCGCTACCGCTAGTTGCAGCGGACATGCCGCTACTCCTAGAACGAGGCAACACCGAATCAGTCGACGGATCATGTTTCTTTCCCCTGCAATAGCACAAGTTAGTTGTTGGTGAATTGGCTGACAAACGGCATCACATCAATCACCACCGTGGCATCGAACGTCTGACCCGTTGGCGGCGTGCCTAAGGTGAGTTCGGGCGTAGGGCGTGAATAGAGTGCGACGAGTTCGAATTGTGAATTCAGCAGCGGAGATCCATTCCAGTTCGTTTCCAGGTGAAGATTAGTTTGATCGGCTGAATCGAAGCCAGCGATGACCAAGCGAGCGTTTGCAAGATCTCCCGCGACACCGCTGGTGTTGCGAACACGCGTGGTTGTTTCAGTGATCGGCAAGGGATTGTTAGGAGGATAGAACGGCGCGAGACGGTCGTAACCGTGGCCAAGCAAGGTCAATCGCTCTTTCGGTGTCAGCGAGGCCGTTTTGGCAATTGGCAGCCAATACGGCAACGACTCTTGAACTTGGATGGCCGCAACGTCGTAATGGCTTGGTTTCTCGGCAATGATCATATAATTGCGATATGCATCTTCGAGAGTCTGAGTCAGTTCGTCGGAGAGCTGATCCATGTTGGTCGATTCGATCTTGGCGTAGATCTGATCGAACTTCGCTTTGGCTTGTTCAGCCTCTTCAAATGAGGCGACATAAGTAGGGTGAGGCGTAAACTTGGTGATCGTAAGTTGTTTGTCTCCAAGTAAGATCACTTGCGGAAACTTCTCACTCAGTAGTTTCGACACCATTTTCACCGTACTGGAAGTCAAAATGGTATGCGGCCCAATTGCGACGCCAGTTCCAATCCGAAAGATCTGCGACTTATCGGCGTTGGCCACGGCAATCACGTAAATGGCATCTTCCCGTTTACCCGTCGGCGTCACGGTCTGAGATACTGGATTACTCTGGGATGGATCTATTTTGACGGTGTTGGCTGCCGTACTGCCATCGTCCTGGTTTTCGATGCTTGTCGAATCAGTATCTGTTATCGTTGGATCGGAATTGCCACCCCATAACACAATGACGAGCACGACCAACAGCACGAGAACCGCTGCGGCTACGCTACTCCCAATCAGCAAATGGAGCGGAAACGAGAGTTCTTCTTCCGTGTTTTGCGGGGAAGGCTCAGGGGGTGGAGTTGGACGTTTGGGAGGCGCCGCAGGCGTACTAAGCTGCGAAGGCATCGGCATCGTGACACTCTTGCCAAGTGTGACGAGGGCATCGGGATGGATCTGCTTGCGTTTGAAGATCCGCTCGCCGTTGACGAACGTCCCGTTGGTGGATTGAAGGTCTTCGATGAAGACTCGCCCTTCATCAAATTCCAGACGGCAATGCTCGCCAGATACCGTGGGCTGATCTACCACGATGTCGCACGTGTCGCGAGCGCCGACAATCCAGACCTTCTTCGATGCCATTCCCCCTAAACCCATCCTTCCTTTTTCATGACAACACGCAGCGCATTCTGCATCTCACGAGCATTCGGATAGCGCTCGCAGCATTCTGAGCGGAGAGCTGTATCCAGAACTTCCCCCAGGCCTGCATGAAATCCGGGATAACGCTTGCGCATAGATTGTATTTCACCGTGGAGAACTAATGCTAACGAATCACTCCCCTTTTCGTCTCCCCGAGGAAATCGCCCCGTGATGATGCGATAGAAACTTGCTGCCAGGCTGAAGACGTCGCTGGCAGGATTCACATACTTGTAATCGGTGAGTTGCTCGCGCGGCATGTAGGGAAGGCTACCCGTGTAGGCGCCCGTTACCGTCATTCCAGAAAAGCCGGCTTGCTCGAACGCTTTGTTGAGTCCGAAGTCCGAGATCTTCGGAATCCAGCGTTTCTCTTTCCTCGTCGCCAATAGGTTCGAGGGCTTAATGTCTCGGTGGACCATCCCTTTTTCATGAGCATAGGCGAGGCCATCAAGCAACAGATATAGCGAGACGGCAACGTGCTTGGCTTGCAGCGAGTTCTTTTTTGAACGGAACAAGCGAGCCAGCGAGCCTCCATCACAGTATTCGGTGACAAAGTAGAACTCGTTGCCTAAACCCCCGGCACCGTAAAGTTGGACGACGTTTCGATGTCGGAGACGAGCGTTGACTTCCATCCCTTTCAGGAATTCTCCGCGAGCATCGTGAGCCACATTAACCCGGGAAGCGAGTAGCTTAACGGCCACAGGGTTTCCGTCGATCGTTCGTTTCGCGAGAAACGTTTCGCCCAGTCCACCTGTGCCGAGGGACTGTTCGAATTCGAATCCGTCCAGAATCGGAAATTCACCAGGCTGACGTTTAGGTGGCGTGTAAGGAGCTGGTTCATGCTGACCGACGTTGCTGCCAAAGGCACCCTTAGATGTATTAGCACCTTCGACCATCGTTGCCCGGCCAGCGATCTGTGCGATTTCGTCCATGCGATCCGCCGGCTCGCTAATGGTACGGCGACCTACGTCACTGGCTACGCTTGGCGGAATCTCAACGATCGTTTGCCGACCGACATTACCGGGAGGAGTCGGCGGAAGCTCGTTAATCGTTTGCCGGCCCACTTGCGAATTGGCGTTGGGGACCGGTAGTTCGGTGATTGTTCGACGAATGTCGTTTCCTGCGTCAGATTCTTCTTCGCGTTCGTCATAGCGGCCAAAGTCGTAGGTCGCGGAGATGTCTTTCTTTTCTTCGACGAAGATTTGAAAGACGGTCTTGCCGGCGGTGATAACATCGCCATTGGTCAAGTCGACGGTTGGACCACCAGCCTTGGCCTCTTCTTCAGAGGCAGCGAACGTGGAACGCCCACCGTGCTTCGTACCATTGACGAACGTTCCGTTCCGGCTACCCAAGTCTTTGAGGCGAGAGAGGGGCGGATTGACTTCCAGCATGAAATGATGGCGAGAAACGAACGGGTCTTCCTGAATGGAAGCATGGCAGTGCTGCTCGTCCCTACCAAACAGGAAGATGTCGTGGTCTGCAAACGAAAAGACCCGTCCTTGCATGGGGCCTTTCTTAACTTCGATCCGAATCAAATGACGTCTCCGCAGGGGAACTTGCGGCTCATGCCTGACAACAGCGGGTTACCAATCAGGACGCAGGAAGTCTCCAACCCTGGGCATCGCCATCTACCCTCGTCGAAGAAACACCAATCCTGAAATCTAATTCGCGGGAACCTAAGTCGTTATCGATGGTTGCGGCAGGAAGTTGCCTAGTTTTCCCCAATTGTGACCGATGTATCGTAATCCATTGACGGCGGACGCCTCAGAATGCCAAGCCCCAGGCCGAAGCAGCCGATCCAGCGGAACATCCGTTCCTGTAACAGTTTATCCTATCAAATATCATCGATTCTAAGCTGCACGGATCCAAGCTTGCAAACTCTTTTCTTCGGCGAGTTTACGCGAAAATAGATGCCCACGTTAGGATCCTAAGGTGATAGAGAGGTCCCTGTTGTGATATGCATTCTATCCCAGAGCGAAGGTGTGAATGGTCGGTGGTATGAGCCGACAAGATCAATTCAATCGAGTACTGCTGTTCCGCGAATTATTGAAGGGCTACTCTGGTTATAAAAAAAGTGACCAAAAGAGCGGTTTTTAGACTTCGCGCGGAGCGAACGTCCAGGTACCAAGCTTGTTGCCATCGAGCGTGCTGGCGGTGAGTGTCATTTCTTCAGCGTCCGCAGAAGCTCGAATAATCGTTCCTCGCGATAAGCTCGGCCCGCCACCGACGATCTGAGCGTAAGTATGTTCCGCAGTTGGTTCGTCATACCGGAAACGGTGTGTATGCCCAGAAGCAACCAGTTGCACTCCTGCTTTCGCAAGATGCGGATGCCAGGCGCGTTGGGACTGTCGAGAGTAACTGGCATAGCCATCGAGCGTGTCGCCTGGGTTGTCGCCTGGACGGCCCCACAGCGGGATATGACAGAACACAACGATGTATGGTGCCGAGGCAATTTCATCCCGTTTGAGTGTTTCGGCCAACCATTCACCCTGAGCTTCTCGGTATGGCTCGAAGTTTACCAGTCCGGCGAATACGGGATGCGCGTCTGGTTTGTCCTCTCCCGTATCGAGACCGATGATCGCCATCGGTCCCTGACGCACGGCGAACGAACGTCCAAGTTCGCCTTGGTTGGGCCAATCAAGCATGGCCTGGGAAAGGGCTCTCGCATGAACACCGCGTACATCATGATTGCCGCTGGTGAATAGCACAGGACGCTCGGTGGCATAACCACCGCCGGCAGGTTCCAGGATTTGCTCCACAATCTGATCATCCGAACGGACATCATTGAACACGTCGCCATTCCAGACTGTGAAGTCGACAGATTCTTTCGACAACTGTTCCGTAATACTACGAAGGACCTCTGGCTTCTCATGGGTATCGTTGATCATGGCGAACGAAGCCGAGGGAGCAGAGGCATCGAGAGTATGGAAGGCGAATGTTTCGCCGACGACCGGTTCACCTTGTTGGATCTGGTAGGCGTTCTTGAATTCGATCGGTGCCGTAACGGTCCGGTAGTAGATCTTTTGGCCCGTTGGCAGATCGTTCAAACGAGCCGAAAGGAAACGCGTACCCAACTGATTTAACCCATTACTGGAAGCGGTTGCTCGCTTACCTAATTCTGGCGTTGTGCCGTATTCGATCCAACCTGTTGCAAGTTCTGGCGTCGACCAGGCGACCGATATGCTGCTCGCGGTCGGCGTTTGAAGCACCGGCAATCCCGATTTGGTTTGCGGCGCTACCGGCTGCTGAGCAGATACGGCCTGCGACATGACGCCTGTTCCAATCGCGATGGAAGAAACGGTTGTCAGAAAATCACGGCGATTGGAAGGCGAGTGGTTCGCAGCGGAAGGGTCGATCGGCATCGTAAGTTCCGGGAGAGGAAGAAGATCATGTCGCTGGGCAGATTCCAGCGACTTCTCTCTAACCCTAACTGCCTTGCGCGAAAACGTAAAGTCAGCCGTTCTCTTTTGTCATCGTTCGGGACGGTAAGTCATACAGCTAATATGATCCTACCCTAAGCATTTACACGTTCTGAGGGATGATTCTCTGGCGCTTCGGAATTGAGATTGTGATCGACGCCTGTGATCAGCCGTGCGGAGCGGCCGAACGTTACGAAGCTCCAAATCCATTGGACAAAGACCAGGATCCGACTCTCGAACAAGCTGAGATTGGCAATGTGAATTACCAGCCAAAGCATCCAAGCCATGAAGCCACTGATTTGCCAGCCAGCGATGTGAGCCACCGCAGCCGATCGTCCGATCGTAGCGAGGCTTCCTTGATGATGGTAGTGGAACGGCTCTCGCTTGGATGTCCTACCCGCCTGTTCGGCGGACAACTCATTACGGATCAACTTCGCAACGTACTTACCTTGCTGCATTGCGACTGGAGCAATGCCAGGAAGCGGACGGTCGTCAGGGCCGTTGCAGGCCGCCATGTCCCCAATCACGAAAACGTTCGGGTGGCCAGCGAGGCTTAGGTCGGACTTCACAGCGACACGACCAGCCCGATCGATGTCGGCTCCTGCTTGTTGGCCCAAGCACTTTGCCAACGGAGATGCCTCGATTCCGGCGGCCCAGAGGATGGTCGTGGCTGGCAAGAGCTCTTCGTTGTTATCCTGCGAACCCAACGTCAATAAACCTTCCTCGACTTGAAGCACGCGAGTCTTGCACCGGACGTTGACTCCTAAACGTTCGAGCGAATCTTTGGCTTTGGAGGATAGCTTGGGAGGATACATTCCGAGGATACGATCTGCGGCTTCGACCAGAATGATCTTGGCCGACGATGGGTTGATCTTGCGGAACTCGAACTCCATCGTGTGTCGAGCAATCTCGGCAAGTGAGCCAGCCAACTCCACGCCGGTTGGGCCTCCACCCACGATCACGAACGTCAGCAGCTGTTGTCGCCGCATCTCATTAGTTTCGTTTTCTGCTGCTTCAAATGCCGATAGAATTCGGCGACGGATCTCGGTCGCGTCTTCGATAGTCTTTAAGCCAGGAGCCGCCGGTTCCCATTGACCGTTACCGAAGTAGCTGTGGCGGACACCAGCCGCAACGACAAGGTAGTCGTACGACAAGTCATGTCCATCGGTCAGCATGACCATTTTTAGATCTAGGTCGATGTCGGCCACCTCGTCCAAACAAACCGAAACGTTCCAATGTCGACGCAGCAGATTGCGGAGCGGGGCGGCAATGTTCGCGGGGGATAGGCTGCCGGTTGCGACTTGGTAGAGAAGTGGCTGAAAGAGGTGAAAGTTGCGGCGATCGACGAGCGTGACGCGGGTCTCGCTGCGGCCAAGATTACGGGCGACTGCAAGCCCACCAAAGCCACCTCCGATCACGACAACGCGTGGCAGCGTGTCGCCCGACTGAGCAAAACGTTCGCGGGCTTTGTACCATCGCCAAACATCAATCGAACGGGAAACGGTAATCATTAGTGTGATGACGGTCAGCGGCAAAGCGAACCAGATCATCAGCACCTCGAACGCCGGCAAGGCTTCGCTGCCGGTGGCAGAAAGAACCAATGCCGCAATGTAGGCGACGTAGTAGGCCACGAAGAGCACACCTTCACCGCGAGCGATGCGATGCCCGGTAAAGAAGACCGGTAGACAAGCTGCTGCTACCGCGATCATCACAGGTAAGTCGAATTGCCATGCTTGCTCAGCAACTGCGATTCCGCCTGGATGTACTGCAGCGGAGAGTCCCAGCACACCTAACAAGTTGAAGATATTGCTACCGACCACATTGCCAACGGCAATATCGCGTTCACCACGCATCGCCGCAATCAGTGAGGTCGCCAGCTCAGGGAGCGAAGTTCCGCAAGCAACGATCGTCAACCCGATCACTAGTTCGCTCACACCCAAACCGCGAGCGATACTCGTGGCACCATCGACCAGGAATTTCGCACCCACGACCAGCAAGATCAAGCCACCGACGACTAGGACAATCTGCCAGAGGAACTTCGACCAGGGCGAACGGTTTGCTTCATCGGAATCTTCCGTCTGACGATAGGCCTCGTCGTATTCTTGCTTTACGGCGGCTGATTCTTGTCGACCCACCAAGATGCAGCGGATCGTGTAGGCGATCAGGCCAGCGAACAGCAGTCCACCTTCCAGCTGGCTGATTTGTAGATCGTAGGCGAATAGCCAGACGACGATCGAAATGATCAGAATCAAAGGCACGTCAAAACGAACCAGTTTCTGATCGACAATCAGCGGTGTAATAAGTGCTGAAATCCCGAGGATAAGTAGCACATTGAAGATGTTGCTACCTGCGACGTTCCCAACGGCAACATCAGAACTGCCTGTTAGAGAAGAGGTGAGCGAGACGGCCAATTCCGGCGCACTCGTGCCGAAAGACACCACGGTGAGTCCGATGATGAGTGAAGAGATTCCGGCAGAAGCCGCAAGCTTCGACGCTCCCCGGACGAGTAACTCTGCACCAACGACCAGGGCGACCAAGCCCACAACAATCAGCAGCGACGCGATCATTACTTCGTTTGACCATCCAAAAAGAATGGAAGTGGCTGAACCGATAGCATTCAGGACACAGTTGTTTCGTTATTGTTCGGGGTTCGCGACTCAACAGAACATGCTCGAAACTTGGCGACAAGGGGGCTTTCGTCGAGTCAAGAACCAATGGAAACCTAACCACCGACGTCGTGACGCAAAGGTAACAATGACGACAACGGTCGCGATTAACCAACAATAAAAGAAGTTGCGGTTTTCCCTAGCGCCAGCGGACTCTTGGTCGTCACCGAGGCGTCCCAGTGCATCGCACGCACGTAATGATTTAGCAATCTTGGCTAGTTTACTCGGCTCTTTCGGAAAGCTACGAATGCGAGATAGGCGTCATTGCAAATTGTCTGACCACTCATCAGGTTTCTGAGCAAAGTATTTGCCTACGTGAGTTTGGTAATCCCAGGCTGAGCAATCTCAATGGGTGGAGCATCTCCCCAGGCGTATTGCTTTGGCGACAGGTCTTGCTTGGAAGTCAAAGCCTGTTCCCAGGTGATCTCTTGTCCTGTGTAAGTTGCCATGCGGCCCATGATCGCCAGAAGTGTGCTCTGGGCCATGTACTGTCCGTTATTCAGCGGTTGGTCGTTTCGGATGCCAGCAAAGAGTTCGTCATGTTCGACCTGATAACAATTCTTGGCAGTTCCCTCGAAGCTCCAAGCATTCTTGCCGTAGATAGAGGTCTCTTTATGCGATAGCTTGGATAAGCCGTTGGTGCCTTGCGCAACCACTCCCATTTCGTTTTTGCAGCCAGGCTGTTGGCGGCAACTGCTGATGATGCGAGCTCCGTTTTCGTATTCGTAGATCACGCTATGATGATCATAGATGTTTCCATAGACTTCGTCGGTTCGGACCTGACGGCCCCCCATTCCGATTGCTTTTACGGGATAGCCTTGCAGAATCCAGGCCGCGATATCGAGATAATGCACATGCTGTTCGACGTTGAAATCGCCGGATAGCCAGGTGAAGTAATACCAGTTGTGCATCTGCCAATGCATATCGGTCCACCCAGGTTGCCGTGGCTTGACCCATATCGGACCGCGATAGTCGTTGGCCATCACCGTATGGATTTCGCCGGCTTGACCTTCATGAAGTCGCTGGACCGTTTCCTGAAAACCTTGGTCATAGCGTAGGCAAAGTCCTGAGACTACGGAAAGTCGTTTCCTTTTCGCTTCAGCACAAGTTTCCAATACAGAAAGTACGCCTGGCGTGTCGACCGCGACCGGTTTCTCCGCAAAGACATGCTTGTCGGCATCGATGGCTGCCTTCAAGTGCATGGGACGAAATTGAGGCGGCGTGGCAAGTAGGACCACATCGACTCCGCTGTCGATGACTTGTTGGTACGCGTCGAAGCCGAGAAACTGACGGTCCTCTGGGACATCAATCTTATTCGCGATCTCCTTGCGCTGCTTGAGCGACCGGAGCGACGACTCGAGCCGAGGTTGAAACATATCACCCATCGCTGTCAGCTTGACGTTCTCATCCGCGGTTAACGCCTGAGTAGCCGCCCCGGTACCGCGACCTCCGCAACCAATCAAACCAACACGCAGCAGATCATTGCCAGTTGGATGGACGGAAGGTGCGGCCATGGCAACTTGGCTGGCAAGCGTACTGCCTGCGATCGTGAAGCTCGACGATTTCAGGAATTGTCGACGATTACCGGTGATTTGATTTGGTTGGGAAGGTTGATTCGGCATGGTCAAGTTTCTGAGGAAAAGACTGACGGCGGATGTTATGGGGCGGGCAGGGGACGAATCTCGAAGTTTCGGAAATAGACTTCACTGCTCTCATTTTCCAGCAAGATTCTACCGGCAGCAGGGAATACGTCGTAGCAATGATTTACGATCTGTCCGTTGATCTTCACAGTGATTTCGTTGCCTTCGCAGATGCACTCGACTTTGGTCCATTCCCCCAGCGGACTGGCGACGTCATTCTTGCCACGTGTGTCTCGTAGCTCTTCGAATCCGGCTTCATGATGCGACCACCAGAATTGTCGGCCAGAATAAACGGTTGGCGCACCATCTTCTCGCCAACGCGTACGACTATCTTCCGCGACGATTGTTCTACTGCTGAGGGTGACGGGAATCGTTTTGCCGGCGTCATCCTCGCCTCGGATAACAATAAGATCTCCCTCACATCCTTGAGCCAACTGCACCTCGACTGACGCCATCCACGTTCCACGGGCATTCCCTTCTGGGCCAGTTGCGTGAAGCAGGATGCCTGAGTTCCGCACATACTTCGATCCGTCGGTCCGTTCGCCCCAGCGGTACTCGATGCTTAGGTGGTAATTGCGATAGGCATTGACGGTCGCAATGTATCCCATCCCCTTACCGGCGATGCGGATCGTGCCGTCAACTACCGAATAGGCTTCGGAATGCTCGAAGCGATCCTGCTCGCGAAGCCATGTTGTGAAACCTTCGAGGTTGGTTCCATTGAACGGCTTAATAACCTTTGACTTAGGCTCAATCATTTTGAGCGACTCATCCGCACGTACCGCGAACGGAAGCAAAATGAGAATCAGGATTGCCAATGTCGGAGACTGCATGCCGGACTTTACTTTCCTTGAGGCTGAGTCAGCCCTCGCGCGACCGTTTCGAGGAACTCTCGCGATCGGCGGGCCAGGCGGTCGATTTCTTCTGGCTCGGTTGGGCGGGGTAGCAACGGAGCAAAGATATTTTCACAGCAAAGGGGAATCGTTCGTCCCGTTTGGACAACTGGTTGCAGCAAGCGATAGTGATCGATCTCACCCAAACCGGCGCCACAGTCTTGGTCGACCGGCCAGTTCCTATGATCTTTGATACAAAAGCTGTGCACGACGTCGGCACATGATTGGATATCGGGGATCGGATCGACGTTCAGATAATCCATCACATTGCCGGCATCGTAATTGACGCGAATACCTGGATCGTCTATTTCGCGGATGATTTCGGCACAGGCCTCTCCCGTTCCAGTCGAACCGCCATGTTGTTTGACCACCAGTACAACTCCATGGTCACGGGCAAAAGGGCCGAGCTTTCTAAATCGTTCAATCCACAAGGGCCGGTTCCCTCCTTCGGTATGTCCAAAGGTCAATACTTGAGGAATGCCAGCGGCGGATGCCTGGCGAATTCGATGTTGAAGGACCTTCAACCCATCATCATGTTCAGGATAAACGGTCGAGAACATCATCAACGGTTCTAAGCCCATATCACGACACTGGTCCGCAAGTCCCCTAGCTTTGGCGGGCGGGGCGTCCGCGGCCATTACCGGTGTTCTCTCGCTTCTTCCTTTCTCTTGATGCGAAGTTCCCCAGGCAACATAGCGATAGCCTGCGGCGCGGATACCACTCAGGGCTCGTTCTAATGGGAACTGTGAGTATGGAAGCGTCATGCAGGCGATTTGAAAGTCGGTTGCCTCAGGAGCGGTCTCGTCAGCGGACGCAATTCGAGTGCCGATCCATGGCGACGCACCCAACCTGGCCAAACCGCAGAGGGCAACTCGTCTTGTCATACTTATCGGATGCGAGGTCGCGGGATTCTTCATAGAAAAGCTCTGATCGAATTCGATGGCATAACTAGAGCGTAGATTTTCGCAGGAATAAATCTGGAATGCCACCGTTTTCTCTTAAACGTGTTGTGGGCGGGGGGAGCCATGGGGCCCTTAATCGTTTTAAGAATACGGTATTTTTGCGGCGATTGTTTGCTAAACTGAAAGCCACTGTCCTTTCGCGAAACGGACACGTCTGATCCGACCCACCTACTGTTCGACCCCTCCTGGAGTTCCTGGATGAGAATCTTCTACCGTAGTGTTGTTCTGTCTGGCCTGATTGTTTTCGGCCTCGGTGTTCTATCTCCTTTATTGGCTGCCGATCCTCAGCCACCGGAAGGCTTTCGAGCTCTTTTCAACGGCAAGGATTTGACCGGGTGGTACGGCTGGAATCCGCATGCTTCGGTGAAGTTGGAAGGGGAAAAGAAAAAGGAAAACCTGGCAAAGCAACGTAAAGAGTTCCCTGAAAACTGGACGGTCGAAAACCGTGAGCTCGTCAACGATGGGCACGGACCATACGCCACTACCGACGAAGAGTTTGGTGACATCGAACTGTTGATCGAATACAAGACAGTTGCTGGAGCGGACAGCGGTATTTACCTGCGTGGCACTCCGCAAGTTCAGATCTGGGATTCCAATCAGAAGTTTGATCCCAAACGTCCCACTCGCCGACCACATTTGGGGTCAGGTGGTTTGTTCAATAATGCACCTGATGCCCCTGGTCGTGATCCGGCGGTACTTGCGGATCGTCCGTTTGGTGAATGGAACACTCTGCGTATTCGTCAAATTGGCGATCATACCTGGGTTTGGCTGAACGATAAGCTAACCGTCGATAACGCCGTCATGGAAAACTACTGGGATCGCAGCATCCCGCTGCCGGAGAAGGGGCCGATCATGCTGCAAACGCATGGCGGCGAAATCCGCTGGCGAAATATCTACGTCCACGAGATCAGCCCAGAAGAAGGTAAGAAGATCTTGGCGGATGCCAAGTAGCAATCGCTTCTGCCTTCGCCTCGATGAAGATCAGGATCATCGATCGGTTGGCGACTCGGTTTCCACCTTGATAACGCGGAAACCGATGTAGCTGAAAGCGTCCTTGGCTTCAGCGAATGCGCGGACCGATGACCGGCACTGCAGGGGAGCCACATACCACGAACCGCCACGGAGCGATCGCCAATCGCCGTGGCGATGTTTCGGGGTGTCGTCCGGCCCCTGGGGATCGACAATCGGTTGGGGCTCGCTCCGCGAACCTTGTTGCCGAGCTAAGTCGATCATGTCTTTGTAGTAGCGGTCGGAGTACTTGTCGCTGCACCACTCCCAGACGTTGCCGTGCATGTCGTGAAAGCCCCATGGATTGGCGGGAAAGGAGGCAACCGGAGCAGTGTAGATGAAATGATCACCGGCACCCTCGTCGAGTCCTGCCGTGCGTTGACGTAGGACATCGTCTGGAAAAGCGGCGTGCAACGTTGAATCGGCTACGTTCGCTACCCCGTAAAGTTTGTCTGGATTCTCGCCGCACCAGTAGGAACTGCGGGTGCCTGCACGACAAGCATATTCCCATTCCGCCTCGGTTGGCAGGCGATAAGTGGCATCTTCTTTCTCGCCGAGCCAACGGCAGAATTCTTGGGCATCGTTCCATGAGACGCAGGTCACCGGGGAGCGGTCGGTTTGTTCAAAACCTGGCTTATGCCAATTGGTGCCAGCAACGAACTGAAAACGATCGAGTGGTTCTTCGGCGTCAGGCGAAAAGATGAATGCGCCGCCTGCTTTTTCTGCGTCGGTGTGATAGCCGGTTGCTTCGACGAACTTGCGGAATTGGCCAACAGTGACTTCAGTGGCACCAAAGAAGTACGGACGAGAGATCTTAACGGGAAATGCTGGGGCTTCAACGTAATCGTGAATCTCACGTTGATAAGCACTCGACTTGTGCTCGAGTTTCAACCGATGCTCATCGAGCATCCCCATCTCGAACTTACCTGATGAAACATGGACCAATGTCATGCCCAGGGAGTTTTCGGACGTCTTAGGGGATTGAGCGCTAACGGTGCTCGTCCCAAGATACGCTACTGCGACTACGGCGCTGACTATTGCAAGCGATTGCATCGACATCTCAGCTCACCAATTCCGAAATCACGCCAGTACTGTCCTGAAATTGTCCGTTCACTGGAACATTGATGCGGTCGAGCATCGTATGCCACACAGATGCTAATGGCACTTCTTGCTCAAGCTTCAGATGCCCCGCATGCTTTACGCCAAGAGCGGAACCACCACTGAGAATTGTCGGAAGATTATCCTTGCTGTGTTCGAAGCCCATGCCGCTGGAAAGTCCAAGGACGGTGCGATCTAGTACCGTGCTATCTCCTTCGCGAATCGATTTCAATCGATCGAGCAAATAAGCCCAGTGCTGCATATAGATCGTATCGACGCGAGCAAGTTCTTCGAGGCTTTGCGGATCATTGCCGTGATGCGAGAGAGAGTGATAACCTTGTGAAACGTTGAACTCAGGATAGACGCCTCCGGCTAGTTCCTTGCGAACCACGTACGAGACAACGCGGGAAGAGTCCGTTTGGAAGGCCAGGGCGATCAGATCGTACATCAGTTTTGCGTAGTCATCGTACAAATAGTCTCCGCTGCCTTCGGGACCTTCCATCTTCTTTTTGTATGTACCGTGCAAGTTATCGGTTTCGACGGCAGGCTTGGGCGTGTCGGCCCATTCCACACGGCGAGCCAATGACTTCTCGAGTTCGCGTACCGAGTTGTAGTACTGCTCCAGCTGTTCGCGGTCGGTTTGGCCTAGCTTCCCAGCAAGCTGCTTTGCATCATCCCGAACCAGATCGAGGATTGATCGACGACGGCGGAATTCGTTCTTCTCTTGAATCTTCTCATCGCGAGTGTCTGGTCGAAAGAGACGATCGAACACAACTTTCGGGTCGTTCTCCGCAGCGAGTGGTACGCCTTGCTCGTTCCACGAAATTGTCGCTAAGGCCTGGCTACCGAAGTTCGTACCACGATCGACCGACAATTGCAGCGACGAGAAACGCGTATCGGCCCCGATCACTTGGGCGGCGATCTGATCAGGGCTTCGCTGCTGCTTCTTCCCTTTCGCGATGGAAGTGCTAAATGGATAGGCTCCATCGTGCCCACCACCTTCCGATAAAAACGTGCCGTTGATGGCGGTGAATTCTCCCCGATGCTTCTCCAGCGGCTTAAGAATTCGCGAACTGGACGCCTCGGCACCTGTTTGGTCAGGCCAGAACTGGCGCATGTTCATACCGGTGCCGAAGTAGAACATGCCCATTCGCGATGGTGCCTCAGGCGTTGGCGCTGCGAAGACACTTTGTGGCATCATCGCTTCGAGGTACGGCAACGCCATCGCAACGCCCGTTCCTCGTAGGAAGGTGCGACGTGAGATCCAAGGCCGTTTGTGCAAATTCATAGACAACTACCTGTGGCTGCTGGCCGATTATTTGGTGCGAAAGGCTTCGCTCAGTACGATGCCATGGATGAGTGAACGGAGTGTATAGTCTTGCTGCTGCATTTGCTGAACAAGCTGGTCAACAAGGCCTCGATCCGATGCTTCGATCGGGCGGCCGAGCGCATAGATGAGCATCTTTTCCGCCAGGCCTCGCGCGAAGCGTTGATCTTGCTCACGTAATAACGATTTGAATTGACTGAAATCTTCGAACGACTTTCCATTGGGGAGCGTACCGGATGAGTCAATTGCTGGCGAATTCCTTCCTCGGAAGTCTTCGCCATCTTGCTGGGTTCGCCACTGACCGATGACGTTAAAGTTTTCCAAAGCAAACCCATAACAGTCGATCGTTCGATGACATGCCGCGCACGATTGGATTTGTTGATGCTGCACCAGCCGTTCACGAACAGTAAGTCGTTCTCCTTGAATGTTCGGCTCCACTTCGCCGGCGTTCGGTGGTGGCGGATTGGGGGGATCGTTGAACAGCACCTCTCGGACGTAAACACCGCGGTTCACTGGCTTCGTTCTTGTTCCATCGGAGCCTCGCAAAGCCACGCCAGCCATGCCCAGGAGACCACCGCGGGGCGAATCTTGCGGAAGCATAACTCGCGTGAAGTTGTCTCCTTCTACTCCCTCAATTTCATAGAACTTGGCAAGTCGCTCGTTCACCATCGTCCAGTTCGAATCGAGAAACGCCAAGGTCGATTCATCATTACGAAGGACTTGATCGAAGAAGGCGAGCGGCTGCTGAACCATCGCTTCGCCCAGTTTTTCGTTGTAGTCCCGATACAGACGAGCGTCCGGTAGAAAGTTGCGAAACTCGTTCGTCTTCAGCCATTGAGCACCAAATCCCCGAGTTAAGCCAGTTCGCTTTTCGTCAGCCAACATCCGATCGACTTGATCCAAAATGATTCCAGAGTCACGAAGCTTTCCCTCGCTTGCCAGTGCGAACAATTCCTCGTCTGGCATGCTCGACCACAGAAAATAGCTCAGGCGTGAGGCAATCTCCCAGTCATTTAGTGTTCTAGTTTCGGTGGCTGTTGATGGTTCAGTGATGTACAGAAACTTGGGAGAACAAAGCACCGCGACCAGTCCGGTTCGGACCGCATCATGAAATGAAGCCCCAGAATTGAGCTCGCTTTGACACAGTGTCACCACACGATCGACTTCGCTTGTGGTTACCGGTCGACGAAACGCCAGGGGGAGGAAATGCTCGAATATCTCACGCAGGTATTGAGCATCCTCAGTCGCTCCCTCGCCTCGAAAAAAGACGATCTCATGGCTTTTTGGCGGCCATTGTTCATAAAGCGGACCTTCGCATTCAAGCCAGTCAACAACCAGTTTCCGAAGCTTCGATTTGTCAGCTGCATCTGGATTGGGCTTACTCCAGGTAAGGTTTTCCAACTGCTGCCGTGATTGCAGACGCATGACTTGCTCGAAGTCTTTTGCCTCGCCGAATTCCTGCTGTTTTCGGCGGACGTCGTTGCCGACACGGCTCGAAATGTTAAAGCCAGTTTCGTTAACAATAGATACATTGTATTCGCCACATTTGGGATCACGTGGCACGAGGATCTCGTAGATCTCAGGCGTTTCGGAGACTTCTTTTTCTAGAAGTAGTTGCTGATCTGCGTTGGGATGGTTTTGTTGTACTCGCATGACGACCGGTTTGCCGTCTTCACCTGGTTCGCCCCAAGCGCGGACACGAATGCGATACATGCCTTCCACGGGAATCTCCTCCCGGAGACCGGGGTATTTCATCACGCCGAAGGATCGCGTCGAGCCTTGCATCAGGACGATCGCCTTTTCCTGGCAGTCGATTCCCGGCGAGGCACACAAGTAGCGTATCGCGCGGTTCTCAGCGATGTCCTCCATTTCCAAACGCATCTTTTCCGTCGGAAACGGCGGAGGACCGTCTACGATGGCCGCGTCTGCGATGCGCTGGGCAACTTCAAAGTATTTATCTAAGAGCGAAGGATCGAGCATCAACGCCACCGAGACCTTGTCGAAGCCTTCGGCCGTTCCGTCGGGCGGAAGAATCGTTTCAGGGCTCTCGCCAGGCAGGTATTTCAGGGCGAACAGATCGCGAACCGTGTTGGCATACTCGGCCCGATTCATTCGACGTAGGATTACCTTTCCCTGGGCACCAAGCTTGTTGCGTTCCGCATGGCGTAGCTCGGTTGCAATCCATCCCGCCACGGTGGCCACTTCATCAACACTAGGAGTTGCGGAGCCTTCGGGAGGCATTTCTCCCAGGTTAATCTTGTCCATGACCTCGATCCACGTGCTCGCAGTCGTCGCGTGGGAGAAGTCGGGCTTGAGATTATCGAGTCGCAAGTCGGCTTCCTGGGCCTCTGTTCCATGACATTCCACGCAGTAGGTCTTCAGGAACTTGCCAATCTGTGCGTGGTCGATGGGGCGGCCGGTGGTTTCAGATACTGTCTGACCAAGGGCAACAGAAGCCGACAACCAACTGGCCAAAAAAAACAAGGCAAGCGGCAGAGGGATTCTGGATGAGAACTTGGTCGCAAAACGACCAAAGGACGTCAATTTAGGGAATGCCATCGCGGATGATACGTATTGAGGGGCATATCAGTGAGAGCTCGCTTCTAGTTTACTCCATGCCGGAGTCGTCTATGAAACGATGGAAGAGCTCGATTCCATGATCTTATGATCCGAAACCGCAAATAGTTACGGTGCTCGCAGTGTAGACGAAACGATCGTCTAAGATCACGCTGACGACCCTTCCCTTAAAAGACACTTCAGGGCGTTAAGGGTAGTGAAAGCGATGTTGGTCAGTCGTTCGCTGAGTTTTGTCCCTTAGAAGTCAATGATTTGATGAATCGGCTTTCCGTGGTCGATTTCAAGGCGCTTTCGACCAGGAATTTCAAGCTGACGTGAGTCCAGACCCAATTGGTGGAGAATGGTTGCGTGGACATCGGTGACGTAGTGTCGATCTTCCACCGCGTGGAAGCCAATTTCGTCGGTTGCCCCATGCACCACCCCACGTTTCAGACCGCCGCCTGCCATCCAGACGGAAAAGCCGAAGATATGATGATCGCGACCATCCGCACCTTGGCTGCCAGGCGTGCGGCCAAATTCAGTGCAGAAGATCACAAGGGTCTCATCGAGAAGACCCCGTCGATCGAGATCTTGCAGCAGACCGCCTATCGGTTGGTCGACGGCTTGGGCGAGTCTGCCGTGATTGCTCTTCAAACCACTATGCGAATCCCAGGCACCAGCTCCACCGCCACCATGTTGAATCTGGATGAAGCGAATGCCTTGTTCCACCATTCGTCGCGCCGCGAGAAGCTGCATCCCGAATTCCTGACTATGTGGCTTATCGATCCCATATAACCCCTTGGTTTCGTCCGTCTCTTGCGAGAAGTCAACGATATCAGGGATCGACGATTGCATGCGAAACGCCAGCTCATACGAAGCGATTCGGGCCTCCATGGCCGGATCGTGAGGATAGTCGGTTCCACGAAGACTATTCAGTCGTCCGAGAAGGTCACGTCCAATCAGCTGGCTCTGGCGTGGAATGGGTTTACTTGGCTGGCTGAAGTCTAGCGGATTATTCGGATCGATCCGAAGAGGAACGGCATCGTGCGCAGGTCCAAGGTAATGACCGTCCCGCTTGTTCCAATACTCTCGTTTACCGATCGAGACGAATTGCGGGAGGTTATCATTAAGGGAACCAAGGCCGTAGTGCACCCATGCCCCAAGCGTCGGAAAATTGCCGTCGTTACGGTGGCGTCCGGTATGAAACTGAGTTTGAGCACCGTGGTTGCTATCGGTGGTCCACATCGATCGGACCACGGCCAACTTGTCGGCTTGACCAGCGATGTGAGGGAACCAGTCACTGATCTCAATGCCGCTCTGGCCATGCTTTTTGAAGCCTACTTGAAGCGGGTAGAGTGTGTTCCTTTGCTTCCCATTTCCATCGGGGGCGACCAGGCGTTCGAGGGCAAGTTTCTTCGGATCTTGCGTATCGGCAAAAGGTGTCTCGGCGATTGTCTTGCCAGCGTACTTGGTCAGCATCGGCTTCGGATCGAAGCTTTCCATCTGGCTAACACCGCCGTTCATGAATAGCCAGATGACGCTCTTGGCCTTCGGCGGTACATGAGGTTCGCCGGTTGGCGGAGCCCAGTCGGCACGAGCGATGCCGTCTCGGCCAAGCATCGCACCGAGTGCTAATCCCGTAAACCCTAGTCCCATGTCCGCCAAGAAACCGCGACGTGGAAGACCGTTAGATTCTGATTGAGTCATCTTCGTGTTTCCTTCGCGATCATCGAACGGTCACAAAATCGTTGTGATTTAGCAAGATCCAAACCAGATTGGTCCGAGCTTGCGAAACCGATTCACCAGCTTTCTCCTGCCACTCGGCTAAAGCGTCTTGGCTGGCAGTGAGTTCGTCTTTGCCTGGTGTGATTCCCAAGATAGTGACGAATGCCCGACGAATGAAATCGCCGTCGTCGGTGGCTTCCTGAGAAAGACGCTGTGAGATCTCTTGAGCTGCTTCGAGGACGAGATCGCTATTGGACATCGCGAGAGCTTGCTGTGGTACTACGCTTTGTTCACGCTGGTAACACTCGGTAACTTCCGCTTCGTCGAACATAAGGAGGAATAAGTTGCGTTCATTGTTGGAATGGAAGAAGTACAAACTTCGTCGCTTCGATTCAGATTGCTGTTCTGTTGGCACGGAAGGTCCACCCATGGTCATATCGAGCGTGCCGGCAAGGTAAAGCACTGAGTCGCGTACCGCTTGTGATTCGAGGCGCATCGGGTTGCGATGCCATAGAAAGTGGTTGTCTGGATCATTCGCAAGATTGAGTTCCCGTTCGGCGGTGGTCGAGCCCATGCGATAGGTCGCAGATGTGACGATCAGGCGGTGCAGATGCTTCATGCTCCAATCGTGTCCCATCAGTTCCGTCGCCAACCAGTCGATCAGCTCAGGATGTTCCGGCGTGGGACTGTTCCGTCCCAAATCGAACGGCGCTGCGGCGAGTGGTGTCCCGAAGTGTCGATTCCAGAGATGGTTCACGGCAACCCGCGCAGTCAATGGATTACGACGATCGGTGATCCAATGAGCTAATGCCGATCGACGCCCTGTGCTGGTCGAAGGAAATGTGATAGTGGGGTCATCCTTCCCTGTATTGAGGAAGCGGGTAGCGGACCACTGAGCCCCTTGAAACGGAGTAAAGGTCTCCTCGGGGCTGATCTCGGATGGCCTCACAGCAAGCTGCTTCTCAAGATGCGTTTTAGCCTCTGTGAGCTTCTTCTCGGCTTCTGCTTTTGTCTTCTCCGTAGCTTTTGAGAGTGTCTGTTCAGCGGATAGCAAGTCACGTTGGGCTTTGACAACGGCTAGTTCTCGCTCGGCAAGAATGGCCGCTCGATTACTCACGGCTTGAGCATCGACATCCGAGTTAATTGCTGCAGCACGCAATTCGACAGACTTCAAATCGGCTTGGGCGACTTTTAGATCGGCTTCCGCCAAAGCAAGTTGCTCCTTGGCGGTAGCCGTGGGAAGTCCGCTGGCGTCCTGTAAGGGAATGGAAGGATCGAGCGTGGTGACTTGAAATTCATCAAACGCGACCAACGCATCAAAGGTCATCAAGCGAATCGCTCCTGGCTGACGTGGTAGCGGCGTCCGCCAAGCGAGGACGTGTTCTCCGTTGATAGAAACATTGATTAGAGTTCCGCGAACTTTGACGTTCAGCGTGTACTCTTTGTCGAGATCCACGGAGTACGACTGACGCCCTGTGCCCGGATAATGTGACTTTCCTTGCTTAGAATAGGCCCCTTGGATTTTCGAGTCTTGGTCCCAATCGCTCAGATATACATATGAAAACGTGCCTGCTTGATTTCCTGGTGAAGCAAGCTGCGGCGTTGCTACGTCGAAGTCGAGGCCTACGCTTCGATAGTTGGTCCCACCGAGAACGCGAAACTTAACCACTGCTTCAAAGTCTCGCGGAACTTGTTCGAGCAACGTGACATCGTACCGCGTGGTGCCATCCGTCTTTTGAATAAGCTCCCCCGACGTATGCGACCAGCCGTCACCAGATAGCTTCCAACGCGTTAAGTCAAGCGTATCGAACGTCTCAACGATCGCTGCGAAATCGGCCCCCTCATTCGTGGCTACGAGGGATGGTGCTTGGTGCGTGGGTGATACTTTCTCAACTGCTGCCTGTCGTTTTGACTCAGCCAATTTCACGCGTGATTTCGCTGCGGTGATGTGGTTTTCAATCACCCACGGGCGACGACCTGGCTGCCAGGCTTGCCTTGGGAGGTCGACCGGCTGGACAGTGACCGGTTCAAAGGAAAGTAGCTCCGGAATTCCTGGTGAGATCAGATGCGATTTGTCGGGGTTTGATTCATCGCCGCGAACATAGAGGTAGGTAGGTGTTTCCGGCGAGCCATCGAAGGCACGAGGGATTCCATCTTGAGTGAGATTGGTCTCGCCAGAAACCATGTCCATTCGAACATGATACGGCTCGAAGAAAGCACGCATCTTATAATAGTCTTCTTGCGGTAATGGATCGAACTTATGGTCGTGGCACTTCGCGCAGTTCATCGTCAAACCGAGGAAGCCTTTGCTGACATGTGTGACGACTTCGTCCATCCACTGATCACGATTGAAGATGAAGTAGTTTCGCGCAAGAAAACCAGAGGCACGAAGTTCGTCGGGATCGTTCGGAGCTAATTCATCCGCGGCGAGCATCATCCGGACCATCTCGTCGTATGGGCGATCGTCGTTCAAAGATTCGACAATCCAATCACGCCAATGCCACATATGACGTTGGCTATTTCGCAGCTGGGCATTCAAGCCCCACCAATCGCTGTATCGCCACACATCCATCCAGTGCCGGCCCCAGCGTTCGCCGTAACGAGGATCCGCTAGAAGTCTATCGACGACCTTGTCGTACCAATCAGGCGACGAGTCGGCTTGAGCGGAGGCGATTTCTTCTGTTGTCGGTGGCAGGCCTATTAAATCAAGATAGACGCGCCGTAACAAAACCAATTTCGAGGCTTCGTCTTGCGGCTTGAGACCTTGTTGTTCGTGGCCTGCTGCGATCCAGGCATCGATTGGATTACGCACCCAGGTTTTGTTAGCCACCCTGGGTAAGGCCTTCCGCTGAATGGGACGAAACGACCAATGATCTTGAGGATCGCTTTCCGGAGCTTCATTTTCCGGTGCAGGTGCGCCAGCTTGAATCCAATGACGAACCAGGTCGATTTCGTGTTCTTCAAACGGTTCTCCCTCGTGCTCAGGCGGCATTCGCATTGAAAGATCGGTCGTTGTGATTCGATCAAGAATCAAGCTGGAAGCGGGATCTCCGGGAATTACCGCTTCGCCAGAATCACCACCGAGACGGATAAGTTCCGCCGTATCGAGACGTAACCCAGCTTCCTGCTTCAACGAACCATGGCAGGCGTAGCACCGCGCTTTGAGCAGCGGTTTCACCTTCGACGAATAATCCGAATTTGCTTCGTCGGCGGTAACAACGGATGCCGGGACAAGGCAGAGTAAAGTTGCCGCGAAAATGGCTCGTAGGCCGATCGTGGCTACGCAGGTGCGCTGATTCATTCGGCTGCTCCTCATCATCGAAAAAGGGAAATCGATGATGTGAGAGAGGGAGGGAAGGGGGGAGTAGGGGATAGGGCCAAATGAGGACTATTGTGGGTGCCAGAAACTCCGCCCTGACAGCCGCATTATCTTACCTAGTTCGAGGGAGGAATCCAAGGAAATTCAAGCTGGATGTTCATTTGCCGCGAAGGTGGATCAGCGTGATTACACGTCAGCGATGGTACCAGTGTTGCCGGCAAAGGTATCGGTCTCGACCCCCAGCCGCTGAAGCATGGTCACGAAGAGATTAGAAAGGGGGATATCTTCGTGATCGACTTCTTTCTGCCACGGTTCGGTTCCACCAAGCCAAGCCCCACCAGCAGGTTTCTCGGGTCCGTAATTGAGGTATTGCCCATGCTTGAAGCCCATATTTTTTCCACCTGCGAGAATGAGCGGATAGTTCCGTGACAAGTGGAAGGCGCTCGACGCCGAGCCAAAAAGAAGCAGCGTGTTGTCGAGCATGTTGCCGGCCCCGTAGGCATCTGGGGTCTCTTTCAACTTGCCGAGGAAACGACCATATTCCTCGCTAAGGAAACGGCAATATGTACCAAAGTTCTTCCAGCCATCAGGCTCTTTCGTATTGTGCGTCAACTGATGCGTAAGATTGAAGCCGACGGCCCGTGCGAGATAGTCACTTACTCCGATCGCATTCTCGCGCCCAAGCTGATAAGTGACAACGCGAGTCGAGTCAGTCTTAAATGCTAGATAGATCAACTCGAACATGGTTCGCAGGAATGTGCGAGGCTCTTCGGGAGTGATGTCGAGCTTTAAGTGATCCACATCAACGGTGGGAAGCGGCATGTTGACCCAACGTTTTGCCTTCTCGACACGAATTTCGGTTTCACGCACCGATTGCAGGTACTCGTCTAGAGTAGCTTGGTCATGGCTCGACAAGGTCTGCCGCAGCGACTTGGCATCGGCCATCAGGTCATCGAGTGCACTTTGACTGAGGGCCAAGCGTCGTGCGGCATCCTCGTCGCTCTTCACGAACAGCATGTCGAAGATCAACTTCGGACGGTGCTCGGCAGGAATGGCACGACCACTTCGATTGAACGACATAGTATGGGCACCGCGTGGGGTGCCTGTGCCACCGTCGGTCGAAAGAACTAGAGATGAAAATCGCGTTTGATCACCGACATGTTCCGCGAACAACTGATCGAGTGAGATGGAGTTGCGGTAGTCCCCCGCGGCACCGGTTGCAGCGCCGGTCAGGAATTGATCAGCGTTTGAGTGACCATGAATACTACGTGCCGCAGGATGTGACAGACCAGACAAAATGGTTACTTCATCCCGCAATGGTTCCAGTGGATCGAGGCACTTCGTGAAGCGAAAGTCACGCCCACTTCCGTGAGGAAACCAAGCCCAATCTTTATGAGCTGGATCTTCGGTCAGTGGCATGGGCACACCATCCGGCATGTAGAAACATGCCAACCGCCTGCGATTGGAATCGGTCGTATTAGCCGCAGCAAGACTGGAAAACGTTTCAAACCAAGGCAGCGCCAGAGCGATTCCCGTTCCACGAAGAAATCGGCGACGATCAAGCGAAGCGAGGTTGATGGACATCACGGTTACCTTCTCGAATCAGTTTGTATGGCAGCACTGCTGGGGTGGGACTTTTTGGGCAGTGCTTTAGGCCTGGTGGGCTTAAAACCTGAGTTCAGGACGAGACGAACCGTCTCTTTCTCGCGCGATGGTGGGGGGAGGTGGGGATGGCGATCGATTGGGGAAAGTTTGCGGGGAACAAGCTCATCGATCTACTTACAGGTTACACGAATTCTACTCTGACTGAAATAGATCACTGGCGACGATGAGCTTAATGGCGGTTGCCAATCCATCGCCTTGCTGGCGGACTTTTGCGGTGATCTGGTCGATGCTTGCCCGATCGCCGAACGTCAAAGGTCTTCCGAGGGCGTAGGTCGTCAATTTGTGGACAATTGCTTGGGTGAATTGATCCTGGCGATCTTCCAATAGGTAACGCTTCAGACCATCAATTCCGTCCAATTCTTGCTTGTTGAACAATTCGCTCGATGCATCGACCGGCTTCCCTTCCACTTCGGTGCGCCAACGACCGACTGCGTCGAAGTTCTCGAAAGCAATGCCCCAAGGGTCGATCTTCGAGTGACACGATTTGCACGCAGCTTGGTCGCGGTGGTTTTCGATGCGCTGCTTGAGCGTCAGTTTGGCAATCTCGGGATCGGCCAAGTCAATGATTGGTACGGCCGCCGGGGGTGGGGGAGGCGGATCATTCAACAGGCTTTTGAGCACCCAGATACCGCGCTTCAACGGATGCGAATCTTTACCGTCCGAGTTCATCGCGAGAAGTCCTGACTGAGTAAGCAGGCCCCCACGCTGACTGTTTGCATCAAGCTCGACAAGACGAAATTCATTGCCGTCGATGTCCTTGATTCCGTAATGCACCGCTAAGCGTTCGTTCACAAGTGTGTAATCTGCATGAATGAAGTCGAGCACACTCCGGTTGTTCTGCAGCACCTCTTGAAAGAAAACGATTGGCTCTTCGAGCATCGCTTCCTTTAGCTCTGGATCGAATTGTGGGTATGCTTTCTTGTCGACATTCAAGTAGTCAAGCAATTGCATCCCTAACCACTGGCGGACGAAATGCTCAGAGAAACGACGCGAGCGCGGATCGGCCAGCATTCGTTCGACCTGAGCATCCAAAACTTCCGGATTGCTGAGTGTTCCCTCGCCCGCCAGATCCAGTAACTTCTGATCGGGAATACTGCACCAGAGGAACATCGAGAGACGCGAGGCGAGGTGATAATCCGCTGCGGAAGCGGTTTCTTCCGCAGCTTGACTTGGACTGGAAAGATAAAGGAATTGGGGAGACGAAATAACCGTGGCTAAAACCTCGGTCATTGCCTGCTCGAAGTCGTCGCATTGTGGGCGAATCGTCGAAAACAATTTCAACTTCTGGGTGATCTCGGCTTCCGTGATCGGGCGACGCCATGCCTTAGGCATGAATTCGTTCAGAATCTCCGCACCGTATGCCGTTTCATCCGACTTGTATTCACTATCGATGAAGATTCGCTGATGTGACTCTGGAGGCCATTGATCATATACGTTCGCCGAGACGCTTACATGGTAGATCTGGACTTCGGTTGCCGATAACGAACTGTTCACCAATTTGATGAATTCGGAAGGGCTCGGTAGATCGCCGAGCTTGTTGATGTGACGCACCGAATTACGGGGCTGAACTTCACTGAGCGGAACTTCCCATTCATAAAACATGGGATTGTCGGGATCGGCATCAATAACCTTGTCAGGGCCGCCGACTTGTACCGCAGCGTACGAGTCGTTGCTGGCTTGCCACCCGAACTCAAGCTGCAGACTTGGTAGCCGAGGATTATCGAGCGACTTACGCGAGGCGAGCACGCGTACCCGAAGCGTTCCTTTTTCTGGGATTGTGTCTCCCAATTCGACAATGAGACGCTTCTTGCGAGGGATAACAGCCACGACCTCTGCTGTGTCCGATGGTTCGGTGGGCGGTTGCTCGCTAGGTTTGCGAGCATAGCGGGCACTGTAGTACGCCCACTCTTCACTGGCGGTTTCACCGGATGTCAGATTGAGGTAGTAGGTATCACGGGGAACAGCGTTGGCGTTCTTTAGCCGTTTCTCTAGCGTCTCCGGATCATCCTTGAATTGCTTTTTAAGATTGTCGATTTGTTTTCGTTTCTTATCGAAATCAATCTCAGCGGCCGCTTTCATTGCGACATCCCAATAAATGGGAGTGGGTTTTTCGCCTCGAAAAATCGCCTTGCTCAAAGCATTGTTGCCCAGTTGGCGATACGCTGCGAACTGAATCGCCGACATCGTTAATGTTTCCGAGCTGTTCTGAAAGCCATCTTCAGAAGCGGAGTCTGGCGGCAAGTCACGGCCAAATTCGTACGGTAGCCCGAGTAGATCTTGCAGGGCGTAGTTGTATTCGTAGCGAGTCATCCGACGAAACGACGAATGACCTTCTTGCGCGCGACGAAGTGCCGAGGCAACCTGAACTTCGGAGGTCAGCCAATCAACGATTGCGGCACGGTCTTCATCGGAAAGTTCGCCTTCGTCGGGTGGGGGCATTTCGCCTTTGCTCACAGCGGCTAGAACTTCCAGCCACCAGGCAACGTCTTTTCCGTGCACAAGATCTGGATCAAGGGTATCGATCCGAATGTTCCCCTCTTCCGCGTAGGGGCCATGACAATCGACACATGCCTGAGCAAGCATCGGCTTGATGCGTTCTTGAAACTCTTCCAGCCTAGGCTTAGGGGCCGTGTCGCCTGTCGGTGATGGTTGGTAGTTCCGTAAGCGGGAATGAAGACGCCCTGATTGTTTGAGCTGTTCGAGGGAGGGTAGCTCGATCTCTTCCGGTGTCGATGAACCTGGCGAAGCATCGGCGGCGTAAACCGCGGCAGGTAGGAGGAATGCGATGTACAACGCCAGATAGCAAATGGCTTGTCTAAATTGCATTTATTCAGAGTTTTTTGGCTTGATGTTTGGAGGCGGGAGTGCCCTTCTACTATATCAGATTCCCCCGCAAGCCTTGCAATATTTCTGCCTGAATAATTATTGGCCAGTCACAACAGACTCGTAGGATGGGCATTTCGCTACGTCAATACACGCCAAGCCACAGAACCACTCTCACGGTCAGAATCAATGAAAGACTATTCAGACTGGGAGAAAACCCGCTCAGCCGCAGAGCAAATCACTCGATTGGGATGGGCGACAAGTCCATCACGAATTGCGTCAGGGACGGCTTTGGGGGAGATGAGCCCCTCGTCAATGGCAGTCAATAGGTACTGCTTGTTCCCGTCAACTCGCAACAGTCCTCGCTGCGCAAATCCTTTGAGACGCTCAGGCAGTTCGTTGTAGGCCATGCATAGAATTACGGCCGCCTCTGGGTGCGGAGCATCTGCCAGTCCGTCGATCGAACCGTGAATCAGATCAATCTGGTTATCAGGTTGAATGTATTTCGACAATACGGGCTTCGCTGCTTCCCATTGAGATAGGGACAGCAGTCGTAGTGCATCGTATCGAGTTCCACTGCGAACATTTGTATCTTCGGCTTTCTCGAAAGCCATCTCCAGGGTGCGATTCCACCGTCGTTGCAGTTCTTGATCTTCGTTCAGCACGGAAGCAAGCCGCTTCTTCGGCCAGACGTCAGATTCACTGATTCCTTTGACAACGCCAGTTAATGCAACGGTCTCCCAGTCCTGTAGTGGTTCAGATGACATCGGAACCACGAAACGGAGAATTGCGGTTATCTCATCAGCATCGTTTCGACCACCTGCTGCGAGGGTGGTGTGGAAGATCGCAGGTATCTCTTGGTATTCGTCGGTACCGTCCAAGATGACTTGATGACTATTGGCAAGTTTAGCTACCGAATTGAATTGTGGATCAATCTCACGTGAAGATGCTGGCCCTAAGCGAGTCGCTTCCAGGAATGCGAGCAAGTGCTTTGTGGTATCAATGGATAGAACCTGCTCGAGCCCTTCTGGCATCAATGATTTACCCGTACCTTTGAGTAACTCGATGTCAGATCGTAGAATTCGCCGCTCGACGCCAGATTTCTCTTTCAGCGTGATCGATTGATTTGACTCGGATGCGAGGATGCCACTCAATACACGACCATCTTCTAAGAGAACGGAATAGGTTGCATAACGACCATCAACCGCGGCGTTAGGATCGAGAATTGCTGTTAGCATGAATTCTTTCGATCGATCGGTCAGTGATTTCAGGTCGGGGCCTACCGCGGAACCAATCCCTTGATATCGATGGCAAGCGGCACAATGTTGCTGGAAAACTGCCTTACCTTGCTCCACGTCGCCACCGGTCAAATCAGCTTGGCGAAAGATTTCTAGTTTGGCACTGATCTTCGAGTTGGAAGACGAAGAGAACAGATCGATCGCGCGCTGTCGAATCTCGCCATCGGGGTGCGTTGTCAAGGTTTGCCGCTGCGTGAGATCAATGGTGGAAAAGGGAACCGTTCCGTCTTCGAGCCGATCCAGTAGGAACTTAGACATCTGGGGACGTGTCGTGAGTTCATTGACCGCCAACGCTTGCATGGCAGGGGGGAATGAAGGAAGGCGATCGAGGATTGCTGCGGGGACTTCTGGCGAAGAAATGCTGGCCAGGGTCTTCAGGGCTTGCTGCTGGACAACTTGCGGCTCCTGGGGAACGAGAAGCGGTGTCAGCAAATGGACGGATACTGGTGGTTTTTCTAGATGAGTGACGGCGGAAATCGCTACTGTACGATCGGCTGGATCCGCGCCAGCGTTCGTCACAATCGCCGAGAGCTGTTCCGGCAAGTCGTTTAAGTCATCGTACTTGTCGAGTGCGATTTTACGTGACGCCAATACTTCAATGAGTCGACCGATGGTAGCCAATCTTTGTCCGCTCAGTGGTCCACCTACATTAGCCAGATACGAAGCGAAAGCTTGGCTCGCAACCGCAGGTGTCCCGATTTCTGCAGCGAGAATAAAGAGCTTGTCATGCTGGCTCAGCTTTTCCTGAGGCTTTTCTAGTAATCGGTCGAGGATCGCGGCGATATTCTCGGCGTTGACGCTGCTTTGTAAAGCAAGGTGCAGTGCTGGTTCCGGTGCGTCGCCGGTCAGCAAATCAGCTAAGTGATTTGCCGCTTCGCGCGAACGACACGATCCTAGCGAGAATGCTGCCTGCATTCGAACACTCGGAGCAGGGTCACTGATCGTCTCTAAGAAGTTGACCTCTAGATCGGGAAACGTCTGGATGTGATTTTCTGCGAAGCAAATAGCAAGTCGCCTTACCGCTGCATGGGAATCCTTAAATGCGTTAGTGAGATCTTTCCGATCAATACTGCCCATACCTTCCAGAACGCTCAATGCGTGGAGCCGACCTTGCGGCAACTCGAAGCTTGTAAGCCGCTCCTTCAATCGTTTGACGATCGACGGATCTTTTCGCCACAGTAGTTCTAGGTGAGCTTTGTCACGTAACGTGCCGTTCGTGGAGTCCAACAAGTCAACGAGCTCCTCGCTTGACATCTCGCGAAGATTCGGGATTGGGCTGGGGGTCGTATCCTTCGGTATTACGCGATAAATGCGACCGCGTGTATCTCCGGCACGTAGATCGAGATCTGCTTTTATCTCATCTGAGAGAAACTTGGGATGCTCGATCACGTACCGATACATATCGACAATCCACAGCATTCCGTCAGGACCCGTTTGTGCCTGGACGGGGCGAAACCAATTGTCGGTCGACGCCAGGAATTCTCGATCCTGCTCCTCCATGGCGCGGTGACTAGTGATTCGACCCTTGGAGTAATCAAGAACGCGCCGATGAACGAGTTGGTTGACCGGTTCGCATGAGAAGGTGTTGTTTTGGAAATCTTCGCCAAATATCGAATCGCGATAGATACCGAGCCCGCAAACAGAAGTGGGTGTACCGACGGCACCGCTTAACTTGAACCGGATCGTCTCTCCCAGCGGAAGCAGCATTTCGCCAGCGGCCAGTGAAACGATCGAACCAGGGGGCTTCAGTTGGGGGTTACGTTCGTAATAGCGTTCGCCAACGGGGTAGTGCATCAACAAACTTCCATTAACGCAGCCGAACCAGTTTCCCCAATCGTCTCGGGCCCTACCTTGCTGAGTACGGCCAGCGACTGCTTCGACTTCGCCCGTATCAGGGCGAAATCGAAAGTCCCGATTCTGGGTATCAACATCTGAGCACGTTTCCGATTGCAGCATTCCTCCGAATAGCCCGCCCGCGCCGTAAATCCAATTGTCGAGTCCAAGCGAAAGTCCATTGACGCGGGCCTGATAGTTGTGCGTCGCGAAGCCCCTAAGAATCACACGTTGAATGTCCGCGCGTCCATCGCCATCGGTGTCCTCGGCATAGATAACGTCGGGCGCCGCGCAAATCAAAACACCGTTTCGCCATGCCATGACTCCGGTCGGGTAAGGAAGCTCGTCAAGGAAAAGGGTGGAACGATCGTAGGTGCCATTCTGATCGGTGTCCTCAAGGAACTTGACTTTTCCGCCTCCGTTTGGCTGACCATCGACACCCATAGGGTAGTCGTTCATTTCAACAACCCACAGCTTTCCGTCTTGTCCGAAATCAATTGCCACGGGATCAACGACAAGCGGTTCGGCAGCAACTAATTCCACGCGAAATCGATCGCTGAAATGCATCTTCGAAATCGCGTCTTCTGGTGAGAGGGGTGGGCTTCCGCCTGTTTTAGGGTGGGGTTTCCAGGTTTCCGGTTCTCCCAACTGGCGATCAACTTCTTTGAGAATCAACTTCTCCAGTCCGGGGGCGAATTTGGTTGGCTGGTTGTACCAGACCATCGCTCCGCCACCTTCGTAGCCTCCTTCACGAAGAATTCGTTCTGAAGGGACATAGCAAGCAACGTCGTTAGAGTAGGCCGAAACCCACAGTCGTTCCGGATCGTACTTACTTTTGATCAGCAGGGCGTAATCGACAACAACTTCGTCACCCAAGAAAACCATGGCCAGATCGCTACCAAAACACCACGTCTGAACGGGGTACTTCAACGTCTGCGGCAACGAACCTTGCTGGCGAAGTTGTTTGAGTTGACGCAAAGCATGAAAGCCCTCGATCCCTTTTTGCTCAGCTTTGGCTTGCCAGGTAGCCTCGTCAGGGATTTCGTCGAAGGGAAGCTCGATCTGTCGGAAGCGGATGCGAAGCTTGCCTTCGACGAGCTTCAACTTCGTTGCTAAAATGCGATCGACCTCGACGGCAAGTTGCTTTCCTTGACGTTCCGCTGCCTCGATACCTCCCTTGTCACTGGGATTCTGGTCGCCGGCGCAGCCGATTGTGGTTAAGCCGATGAGGTCGGGATTCATTCTCTCCAACTCTGCGACCGCGCAGCCAGCCCAGTCGCCTGTCATTTGAATTCCGTTACTGGCGGCAACGCAGTGACATGCATAGTTGGAGATTACTGCGAACGGTGTGCCTTGGAGATCGGCAGCAACCAGGATAGGGAGATCATGATCGACGACCATGCCGTTACGGCGATTGATGGCGAAGTCGACCGTGCCTTTGCCATGCCACAGATGTGCAGGCTGGCGAGCCAAAAAAGCTTTGGAGGCGACTTCAATAAGATGCTGTGTCAACTCATTGGTGTAGCTATCAACCGCTTCTCGCTCAGCACCTGTCATCTCGCGAATTAGCAGGTTCTCTAACATCCCACTAAGCATCGGTCCGCCATGCGTGTGCGAGGCACTTATGGTGACACGCTCCGGCGAAATATGATGCTTTTCTTTGAGAGCTGCGACCACTTTGTCACGAATGATTGCCGGAACACCACAGTTGTCGACCGTGATCAAGATCGCTGGTTCGCTATCGGAATCGGAAACTGCGAACGCCCTGGCCCATAGTCGGTGACGCACGTTCAGTTGCAGTTGATGTTGGCGGGCCGCGTAACCGCTAAGCAGTATTGGATTTCTCGGTGTGATATCTACCTTGGCCGCGCCCACCTGACGAGGCCGGGCGTAAGATGGGGCAATATGAACGGCTTCTTCTTTATCTGCACCAACGCTCGTACATGTGATGACAGCCAACGCGAACAAGGCAATCATTTGACGCGACCAAAACGAAGTTGCACGTCCTGTTAGGAAGGACAATAGCATCATGAATAGCTTCTTTCGAAACGGCGAGTGCTACCGGGACGGGAGCTTGCGTTGAGGCGGCGGAGCAAAGGCGGGCTAGGGCGAGGAACGGTTCAAGTTACTTCATTGCGACGGACATGGAAACTACAATCCTCTTCCGGCTGTCCGATGATTTCACCATGTTGAGGTTTTTGGAAGCTTCCTTCAATACTTTTTTCCGACGCGTCGCTTTCGAAAATGCGACAGACGCGTTGCTTCATGTTTCTACGGTTTTAGCTTTGATGTCGACGAAGAAAAAATCAATACGCGTACCGCAAGTGGCCCTTTTGATCGAGACATCCAAGTCATTTGGACGCGAGATTTTATTGGGAATTGGACGATATTCGCGAATCCAAGGTCCATGGTCAATTTTCGTCGACGAGTTTGGCCCTGGGAGCAAGCTGCCTGGATGGCTAAAAACTTGGCAAGGTGACGGCATTATCATGCGGGCCCGCAATCGAAAAATAGCAAAATCGGTCGCGGAGCTTGGAGTACCGATTGTCGATACATTGCAACCTTGGCCGACGCTTGAGATTGGTGGCGTGTTTACCGACGACGAAATGATTGGGCGTTTGGCTGCCGATCATCTGCTCGAACGGCGTCTTCGTGATTTTGCCTTCATCGGTGTGGAAGGAGCTCAATGGTCACGTACGCGACGCGATGGCTTTGTGAGCACAATTAAGCGTGCCGGGTTTGATGTGTTCATTTATTCTCCGGTTTCGCGTCGTCGATTTCGTGAAAGTTGGGAAGGTGGTCAACAAGATCTGGCAGACTGGCTGGAGGGACTGCCGAAACCAGTTGGGCTGATGACGGCGCACGATATGCGAGCCCTGTGTGTGTTCGATGCCTGCCGACGACAGGGTATTTCGATTCCCGAAGAGATTGCGATCATTGGCGTCGACGATGACGAAGTGATCTCTGCGATGGCCGATACACCGCTATCCAGTGTTGGACATAATGGCGAACGTATCGGCTTTGAGGCCGCGGCCTGGCTTGATCGTGTAATGAGAGGGAAGGGGGCCGCCAACACCATTCATTTGGTACCTCCTCGGATGCCCACGATCCGGCGTTCGACGGACATCGTCGCCGTCTCGGACCCTGCGCTGGCGAAATCTTTGAAATACATCCGGGATCGAAAAGGGAATACGACCGTTCAGCAAGTTGCTAATTACACTGGCTTATCCCGCCGTTCGTTGGAGAGAAAATTTGCTGAGAACATTGATTCTACGCCGCATGAACAGATCGCCAACGAACGCTTGAATTACGCCAAGTTGCTTCTACGAGACACCAACTACTCGCTCGAATCGATCGCCGAGCAGATGGAACTTTCCAGCGCTTCTTATCTGAGCACGTTCTTCAAAGAGCTAACCGGCATCACGCCAGGTGACTATCGGCAACAAACGCGAGTAAGCGATCTATCAGCGGATTACTATCCGGTGAGCTATTAGTAAGCACCTAGCAACTCGGGAAGAAAGATCCGACTTTTTGGCACGTTGCTTCTAAGAATCACGCATTGAACTTTGACACAGCCAAGTGGTCGCCAAGAGGATTGCTGCGGCGCTGAAAACATTCGTGAACTGGTTAGGCGGCTTTGGGTTCCTTTGAGGCCGTCTAATGGTGTTATTGTGTTGCGTCGCCACCGACAGGATTTTCCAGAACCTGATCGATGGGCAGTTCTGGCGTTGCTGGAGGAGCCTCGATTTCCTCGGCTTCTGCAGTGTTGTCGGGCGATTCGACGATCGGTTGTGATAGGTAAGGAGATGGCCAACCACCGCCGAGCGAGCGATAGATTGCCACTACACCTTGGGCGACGTTCCCTTTCGCTTGAGCGGCGGCAACTTCCTGCTGGGTCTTGGTGTTTTGAACGCTAAAGACCCGGTTGAAGTCAATCTCCTCCCCTTCCTCGAACTGCAAGGTAATTAGCTCATTGGTTTTGTCGGCCGCTTCGGCAGCTTCCAGCTGGAGGCGAAGTTGCTCTTGCGATTTGAGGAACTGAATAACGGCATTTTCGGCTTCCAGGTTGGCGTTCAACACCGTCTGTCGATAGGCGGCCAGCAACTCCTGGAACCTGGCGTCCTGGAACTGGATATTTCCTGTGATGCGACCGTAGTTCAAAATATTCCAGTCGAGATTAGGACCGACCGAACCGAACCCGGATCCACTTCGGAACAGTTCCTTAAATTGATTTCCACTTCGTCCGACATTTCCAGTGATTGTAATGTGTGGATATAACTCAGCCTCGGCGACACCAATCAACGCACTTTGCGATGCGAGCAAACGTTCGGCACGGCGAACGTCTGGACGTTGCAGCAGTGTTGCTGCAGGAATTCCCAGGGCGATCTCCGATTTGACGTTGGGAATATCTCCTTCACCGAGCATCTCCTCGATTGCTTCCGGGGGCATGCCCAGCAAAATGCAGAGTTGGTTCTGCGATTGCCGGAGGGAAGTTTCAACGGCCGGGACAAGAGCTTCGGTCTGGACAAGGCTCGACTTTGCCTGTTGCACGTCGACTTGGCTCGATTCGTCGTTTTGGAATCGAATTTCCGTCAACTCGTAGGTCTTCCGTTGGTTCTCGACATTAAGCTTGACCAATTCGAGCCGCGTTTGCAGCGTGCGAATGTCGATGTACGTCGCGGCAACGTCGGCTACCAATGTGACGACAACATCGCCGTAATCGTAGACAGCGGCGTCCAGATCAGCGTCTGCCGATTCGATCGCGCGACGGTACCGACCCCAGAAGTCGATCTCCCACGCCAGGGCAAACGAGCCTTGCCACGTGCTGAAGTGTCGGTCGAAGCCGGAGCCAGTTGTCAAATTGTGTGCGTAGCGTGCGGAAACGCTTTGCTGCTGAGGAAAGAAGTTGCCGACCGTGATTTGACGCAGTGCTCGGGCCTGCATAATGCGGGCACCAGCTTGCCGAACGGTAAGATTCTGCGAGTATGCCTCAGAAACGAGCTGGTTCAGCACGGGGTCGTGAAAAGAGTCCGACCACCAAGCTGTGGCGTCCACAGGATCGTCCAAAACCCGCTTGTCATCCGCGTCAATCCAATCCTGTGCCACAGGCGCGGTAGGTGTACAGTAGTTCGGCCCAACCTTGAAACCGTTAGCGATCCAATCTCTAGGGCTAGTGCAACCCAGGCCGACCACCGCAATCAAGGTGAACAACAGTGCCACAGTGGGGCGTGTAAGGCATGTTGTGGGCGGTGTCGACACAAATTGCATCTTATTTCTCTAAAAGCCAGCAAAACAGGAAAGTACCGCACCGTTAGTAGCATCGGAGAAGGCGGTTCGACTGGTACAATCAAACGTTCCCTGCCCGAAAAGCTTAACGTCGCATGCCCCTATGAGGCGTCAAAGTCACTCCGATCCGCACGATCGTTTCCCACCGTTTCCTACGTTTGGCGGGTTGGGATCCCGGAAAGTGCTACCTCCCCCACCGCGGAATATGGATGCGGCATGTTGACATTCCCACCAATTCCAAAGAAGAATTCGTTAGCGTTCGAAACAATTGGGCCTTTCGAGGTGATTAACCTATAGATTTCGAGAAGCAACTTCCCACCATTCGATCTTCCCACCGATAGTT
Source organism: Blastopirellula marina (assembly GCF_002967765.1). Taxonomy (NCBI): domain Bacteria; kingdom Pseudomonadati; phylum Planctomycetota; class Planctomycetia; order Pirellulales; family Pirellulaceae; genus Blastopirellula; species Blastopirellula marina. The sequence goes on from NZ_PUHY01000015.1 coordinate 723,207, forward strand.
CAGCAAACGGGTACCAAGATACATGGCAGCCGATTCATCAAAGATTTCATCCTTTGCCGGGATTTTGCTGAGACTGGCAGTTCCGTGCGCGATCCTCGCTGCGGGTTGGTACGGTTTCCAGCTTCTTTCGGACGAAATCGAGAAACCCGAGCCACCTCAACCAAAGGAAGTGCTCCTTCGCTCGCGGGTCGAAGAAATCTACGTCGGCGAGTATCCGATCGTCGTTAAAACTCATGCTGTCGTGCAGCCGCACAACCAGGTGGTTTTGAATTCACAAGTCTCTGGCATGGTGACGAAGATTAGTCCAACCTTTGAAGTCGGGGCGTACTTCAACAAGGGCGATGTGCTAGTCGAGATCGATCCAAGCGACTACGAGTCGGAATTGTCGATTGCCGAGTCGGAACTGGAAGCCGCGCGTTCAGAGTTCAAACTAGCCAAGCTGGTCGAGGAACGAAAGCTCCGTCTGATCGAATCGAATGCTGTCTCGCAAGGGGAAGTTGCGACTGCCTCAGCGAGTCGCGAACAGGCCGAGGCAAACATCGCTTTGGCTGAAACGAAGGTAGAACAGGCCAAGCTGAATCTTAAACGAACCAAGATCGTCGCGCCATTCGATGGCCGCGTGATGTCGAAGCTGATCGGTATTGGCCAATTAGCTGGAACGAATTCTCCGTTGGGCGAGGTCTTCGCTATCGACTACGTGGAAGTTCGCCTGCCTATCTCTGGCGATCAGCGTGGCTATCTGAACCTGCCCGAGTTTGCCGAGGACGCTCCACTAGCGGTTCGATTGATGGATGGATTGCAGCAGTCGGATGAAACCGTTTGGCAAGGCAAGATTGTACGCACCGAGGGGGTGCTCGACCCGAATTCACGCGACCTGTTTGCAATTGCCCGTGTCGACGATCCATTTGGTCGTAAATCTGGCAACCCACCCTTACGGATTGGCCAACCGGTAGTTGCCGCTATTGACGGTAAGGTATTGCGTAATGTCGCCACCTTACCCCGCTCGGCCGTACGACAGTTGGATCAGATTGTGCTGGTGGACCAAAAGGATCAAACCTTGTTGCCAATGAAAATTACGGCACTATGGTCCGATGCGGATAATGTCATCGTGTCATCTTCGGTGATTCCAAAGAACATGTGGCTGGCGACCACACCGATGCCGTTTACGCCAAAGGGAACCAAGATCGAGATCATACCGCCGACTGATACATCGATTTCGATTGCCGAGTCTGCGTCCTTGGAAACCGAAGAGAGCGTCACTAACTGACGGCTGAATATGATTCGCTGGTTTGCTACAAACGGAATCGCCGCCAACTTTATGATGCTTGCGATCTTAGTCGCAGGCATCTATACGGCCTACAACAAGATCCCTCTGGAAGTCTCCCCGGAACGGACCATGGACTCCGTTCGCGTTGAGATGTCTTATCGTGGTGGCACGGCCAAGGATGTCGAACGCGCCATTCTTATCCCGATTGAGGAAGCACTCGAAGGCGTCGAAGGGATTCGAGACATCAATGCATGGGCTCGCCAAGGCAACGGTAGCATGTGGATTGATGCCGAACCGGGAACAGATCTTCGGGCATTGCTCGACGATGTTTCTTCACGAATCGACACGATCACGACCTTTCCCGACGAAACGGAACGTCCTGAGATTTCGATTCCGGACTCTTCTAATTGGTGGGAAGTTCTCAGCATCGCGGTGACCGGCCATTTGAGTCCGCACGAATTGCGCGAGGTGGCACGCAAGGTACAGGAAGATGTGATTTCGCTTCCAGGAATCAGCCGCGCACAAGTCCAGGGTGACCGTGAATACGAGATCAGTGTCGAAGTCGATACGACTAAGCTGCTGGCCTATGGACTTAGTTTGCAAGACCTTACCGATGCCATCCAGCAATATTCGGTCGACCTGCCGGCGGGATCGATTGAAAGTGACAGTGGAACGTTTATCGTACGTACCCGCGGTCAGGCCTACACCGAACGGGAATTTGGCAATATTCCTATCAGCTCGACCAACGGCGCCGATTTGTTGCTCGGCGACATCGCCAAAGTGACCGACGGTTTCGAAGAAGGAGAGAAGATCGTCGAGTTCAATGGACGTCCCGCTTTGTTTGTCGAAGTGATGCGAACTGGCAACGAGAACGCCATTGAGATTTCGGACAAAGTTCACGAATATGTCGAATCGACACGTAGTCGCTTTCCCCAAGGAATCGAACTGTTCATCTGGGATGACGAGTCGATCGAAATTCGCGGGCGCTTAACAACGCTCATCGAATCGATGATTCAAGGAAGCTTGCTTGTCATGCTTCTTCTAGGCATCTTCCTTCGACCGGGGCTGGCATTTTGGATCGTCGCGGGGATACCGGTGGGTTTCGCCGGTGGCGTGATGCTGATGCCGTGGTTCGGTGTTACTGCCAACGTGATGAGCTTGTTCGGCTTTATCATTGTTGTGGGTATCGTCGTCGATGATGCGATCGTGACGGGTGAAAACGTTTACCTCAAAATGAAAGAGGGACTTCCACCACTTGAAGCAGCCGTGGAAGGGACGCACGAAGTCGCCATACCGGTCACTTTTGGGGCGTTGACCACCATGGTGGCGTTCGTTCCCTTAATGTTCTTCGAAGGAAGCTGGGGAGACTTTGCATCCCAGGTTCCACCAATCGTTGGCCCAGTGCTTCTATTCTCATTGATCGAATCGAAGTTCATTCTGCCCGCTCACTTGAAGCACTTACGACCAGTTCCTCATGACAACCCGATCACGCGCGTTCAGATGTCGATCGCGAATGGACTTGAGTATTTCATTGAGCGAGTCTACCAGCCCTGCTTAGAGTTCTCGGTACGCCATCGTGTGTCGGTCCTGGCAATGTTTGTTGCCGCAATGCTTCTCATGGCAGGTTACTGCATGAGTGGACGCATGGAGTTCATTGCTTATCCGTCGGTCGAGAAGCAACGTATTTCAGCCGTATTGGACATGCCCGACGATACTTCGCTGGCGACAACTGCGCGATATATGGATCGGATTGAAGCCGCACTGCTGCAGGTTCAAAAAGAATTCATCGATCCGAAGACGGGAGAGTCTTTGGTGCGGCACATATCGAAGTTGGTCGGCGCCGCGCGGATTCATCGATCATTTGACAAGTCACAAGGCGCCATTTCATTTGAGGTCTTAGCGCCTTCGCTACGTAGTTCTTCAGGCCCTAAGAACAGTGAAATTGCGGCCCGTTGGAACGAGCTCATCGGCCCGATCCCGGAAGCAACTGAGTTTCGGATTCGATCCGATTCAAGCGTAAATCGTGATCGAAACGTCGATAACGAAAATCTGAATATCGAGCTACGTGGTCCGATGTCTCCTGAGAAGGCGGAAGTAGCCCGCCAGATTAAAGATCTCCTGGATGGCTACACCGAGTTCAGCTCGACTTGGGCCAACGTGAATATGGGGCAAGACGAGCTTGAACTACGACTCAAGCCGCAAGCCGCCGAACTTGATCTGACGCAGCAGCGGCTCGCTCAGCAAGTTCGTCAGTCGTTTTTCGGGGAAGAAGCCCAACGCCTGCAACGTGGGATCGACAATATCCGCGTAATGGTCCGACTTCCCATCGAGCAACGTGAGACCTTGCATACGCTGGAACGGATGCGAATCCGAACACCACGTGGTGCCGATGTGCCGCTTTCAACCGTTGCGGATATTGCCTTCACGACGGCTCCCTCATTCGTGGAGCGAAAGAACGGCGCTGAGGTACTCCGGTGTGGTGCTGCACCAATCGATTCGACAGTAGACGTTCTGCAGATCGCTAACGAGATTTCGCCGCAGATTCAAGAACTTTGCCAGCCACATAACTTGAGCTTTCGTTACGTTGGCTACGTGGCAGAAGCAGAAGATGCTCAGAGAAGAACGATCATCGGAGCGTGCATCTTGGCTTTCGTGTTGTATGGTCTTCTTGCAGTTGCTTTGAAATCGATGGGACAGCCCTTCTTCGTCTTGTTGGCCGTCCCTTTCGCAATCATCGGTGCGCTGCTGGGGCATATCGCCATGGGGATTACTCCGTCATACCTTTCGATCTTCGGGATGTTGGCTTTGGCAGGCGTAGCCGTGAATGACACATTGGTCATGGTTGACTACGTAAACCAGCGACGTGCGGAAGGAGCCACGCTGAAAGAAGCTGCGCTGCAAGCTGGGGCCCGCCGTTTCCGTCCGATCATGCTGACTTCCGTTACAACTTTCGTCGGCTTGGTTCCCTTGCTGATGGATAAGTCGCTTCAAGCCCAGTTTCTAATTCCGATGGCGACTTCGCTCGCTTTCGGGGTTATGTTCGCGACACTCGTTACCTTGTTCCTGATCCCATGTGCACAACTGGCCGCCGACGATGTCTACCGCGGATTGGTCGCGGTGAAACGCTGGTACTTCCGACCATTTAAATCGGATGAAGGGGAAGCGGACGAAGTGCAATCTCCGAGCCACTAGTCTTTTTGGCGAATCCAAAGGCAGGAAAACGTGACAAACACGCTTAAGTCAGAAAGAGTTCAAAGGGTGCTCGATTCACTTTACGCGGACGCCGCCCAATCTCCGTTTCCCGAACATGTCATTGGTCCACAAGCAGTTTACCCGCGCGGTTCACGTGAGATGTTTCATGAACTTCGTACGGTTTACATGGCCATCGCACCCTCGTTTGGCCAATTGCTTTACAACCTCGTGCGAGCATCGAAGACGCAAAACATTGTCGAATTCGGAACGAGCATGGGAGTCAGCACCATCTACCTGGCGTCTGCCCTCAAAGACAATGGGGGCGGTAAGCTGATTACTACGGAATATGAACCTGAAAAGATTGAACGAGCCCGTCAGAATCTTCGCGAAGCGGGACTGGAAGAACTCATTGATTTCCGAGTAGGCGATGCCATGGAGTCGCTCAAGACCGATTTGCCAGATCCAATCGATCTCGTCTTCCTGGATGGCGCCAAGCAAATGTATCTCGACGTGCTAAAGCTCCTTGAGCCGAGTCTGGCAAATGGCGCCATTATTGCCAGCGACAACACCGACCATGACGGGGTCGAATCGTTGCTGGAATATCTTCGTGACCCAGCCAACGGTTACGTATCATCCAGCATCCTAACCGCCCGCGAAGACCGCACCAGCGGCCACGAGATTTCCTGCTTCTGCCGATAGTTCGGGGAAGACCTGTCAGCAGATCTATTCGATTAGATTACGAATCTGCGCGGCGACTTTGGCAGCGAGTCGATCGTAACGTTGAGTTTCGAACACTGGCTTCCAAGCGTCGGCAATCGATTCGCGTGATGTGGGGTTGGAGAAACGATGTTCCATAGCTGCCGTTAGGCTTGGTTCGTCATTGGCGATAACGACGTCACCCACTGACGGCGAGTTGATAACATCTGGATGACAGCCGACTTGGTCCGTAACGATGACGGGCAATGATGAGGCGAGTGCTTCGGAGACGACTACTCCCCATGTTTCCGAGGAAGGGAGTATGAAGAGATCGGCCATTGCGTAGTACTTCGAGACTTCTGACGGTTGAACAAAACCTTGGAAGTGAACCCGATCTTCAATTTGAAGTGATCTGGTGAGCGATTTCAGTTCTTCTTCTTCGGGGCCACCTCCTACGATAACGAGTTGGCCATCGGTATTTTGCGTAGCCTTGTGAAAGGCACGGATCAGAAGGCCGGCTCGCTTTTTAGGAATCAGTCTTCCTACAAACAATGCCGCAACTCCGTCACCTAAACCATATTCATTCCGGAGCTGCGACCGAATTGCAGTTAACTCGCTGGACCTCTTAGCGAGTGAAACAACATCTGGGGCATTGGGCAAGAAAATAAGATCATCTTTCTTAGCACCATAGCTGACCAGATATTCGGCAGCGAGCTTTCCAGTCGGAATTCCCGCACGTGCATTGCCAACCACATAGTTAACAAGCTTCTGCTTAACCCACTTCTTGTATCCCGAGTTGTGATGTTTATCGTAGGACTCACACATCATGAAATACGGAATGTGGTTACGACGCGCAAAGCGAATTGCGGCCCACATTGTGAGATGATTGTAACCCCCAATCAGCAAAGCGTCGTACTTGTTTTCTTTTAGACGACGAGTGATCAACGGGTTCCAATAGCAAGATGCGTCTTGTCCACGCCATGCCAGCAAATTCTTACCAGGCAACACTTCTGCATGGAAATTCAATTGCCAATCAACTTCCCACGGACGATCCTTCTTTCCGCCAGAGCAGTAAAAAACACTTAGATCGACATCTGGTTGATTCGCCAATTCGTTCCAAAATGGATCGCGATACGGAGTGGGAATAGGTGTGACGACAGCTATCTTCATGCGGTGTTTGGTTCGGGACGGCGTGGAACAGTGATGAGAGGAGTAACGATATTCAGTATTCTTTGCTGGTAGACTTCTTTCTTGTAGTTGCGTTCTGCCTTCTCGCGAGCCGATGTCGCCAAAGCAAAGCGAAGACTATCGTTTGTCAGAAGTCGATTGATTTGATGGGCGAGTGCACTTATATCTCCATATTCTACAAGCAGACCGGTTTGCTCGTGGTCAATGATTTCGCGAATTCCGCCCACATTGCTGGCGACTACAGGTAGCTGGGCGGCAAAGGCCTCGATTACCGTACGGCCAAAGGGCTCGGCTCGAGAGGGAATGCAGATTACGTCACACATGCGATAAAAATGTTGCATGTCACTGACCGTTCCCAGGAAATGAGTGCGGTCCTCAATTCCCAAATCTCGAACTTTCTGTTTGAGCGAATGAACGAAACTAGCTTCGCCATCACCCGTGATCACAAAATGGCAGTCAGGAATCTGGAGAGCGGCATCCAGAAAAAAAGCGTGCCCTTTCATGGGACGCAATGTGCCAGGCACACCAACAATCATTGAGCCAGATGGGACTCGGAAGTCCTGCTTGCAATCGGCCGAAGAAAGACTTAGGTCAAAAGAGTGTTCGCTCACCGCATTCGGAATGATCGTGCAATCGCTACGCGCACCCTGCAGAACGTTATCGGCGACAGCGTTCGAGATACAGACGACCCGGTCAGGCAGCTTCAACAGCGATCGTACAACTTGCCGTCCACCAAATGAAGGAACATACATCTCCCCGCCGACATCTTGGAACAATTCGCGGATATGCCAAACACACGGAATCCCAAGACGGTAAGCAGCGACAACACCTGCCAGGCTAACGATCGAGTTGACGTAGATCAGGTCAGGTTGCAGTTTTTTAGCGAGTTCCCTCAGCGCCTGGGAATTTATTAATTCAGTTGAAATGTTGCGGAAGGATCGGGCAAAGTTGGCTCTTCGCAACCAACTTTTGTGCGGAACAATATGAGTACCACAGCCGATGTCACGATATTGATCAATAATGGGACCCTCGTACCCAAAGACAACTTCCACCTCCATCCCCGCTGCAAGAAGTCCTTCCGCAATCAACCGTCCACTGATTGCGGATCCACTGATATCGGCGGCAAGTTGGACTAGAAGGATTTTCACGGAGAAGCTCAGCAGATTTTAATTGAGTCCCAAGACTGGATCGACTTCTCTCCACATCGACTCGGCAAGATCGATCTGTTGGCGACTGGCCTTTAGAAGACTTTGTTGGAAACTAATGTCTAATGTTATGTGGTCAATCAATTCGGCAATCGAAGTCTCGTCTGCGTCTGTCTTCATAATACAGTCCGGGCATCGATAGTCCTGGAAAAGCATTTCGTACTTGTGGCTCCATCCAGCTGCGAGACAAGGAACGCCTTGTGATAGTGCACTAACCAGTGCATGAAATCGAGAGCCGACAACAATCGCCGCCGTGCCGAGTATTCCTTTAAGAGCGATAGGATCAGGGGCTCGAACGACTTCAATCGATGAACTAAGGAGGGTTTGAAGCGGTGCGACTAGCGTTTCATCGACGTTTGTGTCATGCAGCAAGAGCGATGGTTCAAATCCGCGAGTGGCGAGTTGTTTGATGCTTCGAGCGATGAATGGAAGATACTGATCTCGCTCACTTGCGGCCGTTTTCTCGATCATGCGATGATTAGGCACAACGAATGCTTTGCGTTTTCCATCATTGTCGCAAGGAGCAGTTGTGGCTCCTTTGACTAGGTTCGTGAAGTCTGGTGCCTTTCGCAAATTATTTGTGTGCCCCAGTTCAGAAGTGTAAGCGAAAGACACTTCATCTCTGGCGTAAACCAAATCGACGTTTTGCACGATTTCGCGGAAAGCGTCACGGATCTGCGGAGTCTTGAAAGGCCCGAGAGCTTGCGGAAGCATCACGACCGGTTTCCCAGCTTGCTTCCACTTCTTCACATTATTTGCGAACTCCATCGTTCTTTGAGCAGGATGCTGATCACCGAAAGCGAATCCTGAAGCATCAATAACAGCGGTGACCTCACTATCGTCAACAAGTCCATAAGCTCGTCGGAACGATTCGGGCATCAACTTGGAAGACAGCCAGGACCTGCCAATCTTGGCCTTCTTCGACTGCGGCAATTTGGTGCGAAGTTGATATTTCGCGCGATCTTCGTAGCGGCCAAAGTTTTGGGAGACGGCGATTTCGATGTCGGGCTTCACACTGCGCAAGTGCTGCGCAATGGCAATCAACATCAGCTCTGCGCCTTTGTTCTCTGTTGAAACGCCAACGACTTCAATTGTTGCACGGGACATATTGTGATTCAGAAGATCAGGTCGGGAGGAAATAGGTGTGGGATCTGTTTCTACAAAAGCTTGTTCACTATTGAGGAGGAGTACGAAAAGTGATCTTCTTCATTAAGCGAATGATTCGTCCTCGCCATTTAGCTTGAAAAACGATTCGATGTTGATGCACTTCTTCAAGCAGGAGAAGAAACTTCCATAGTCTATGATTTCTACCTAACCACAATCGAGTGTAGTCCCAGATTGCTGATGCGATTGCGATTGGTGAGCTTGATCCTTCATTGTAGAGCTCACCGTAATTAGGCGTTGCAATTCCGAGAAACTTGGCAGCTATTCGATATGGTCGAGTTTGAATCTTTTTATTAAGCTTCTTCTGCGAATCAGCAACTTCCTGCGGAGTTGCATTGTCAATAGCGGTAATAGCGCCATCGCGTATTGCGAGGTCTAGGAAGCGTTGACCGGCTGTGGTTCTGACTACCATCATTGATAAGCCCTGAGTGTCATTCTTCGTAAATCGGTCTAGCCAGGGATCACCGAAGGATATATCCGCAAGTTGTGCGGTCAAGTCAGTGCACGTTAAACAACGCGGTGGAAAAAAGTACCGATGCATCCACGAGGTATAGGTTGCTGCCTCGTGCAAAGTTGTGGCGCCAGCTCGCTTGTTCAGTTCGCAACGCGTTCCATCCTTCTTAACAGCGGTAGTTTTGCCTGGCCATCCGTCGCCCCGCAGAGTCAATTGGACAAGTTCCTCTTCCTCAACATCAAGTTGCTCTAGCAGGAAACGTGTGCCGTTGAATGTAATACCACCCCCACAGAATAAGCCGAGATTCAAGACAATGCGATTGCTATACTTGCGGAACACTTCCTGAAATTTGCGTGCCGCATGGACATGGCAGGATAAACCGACGAATGCGTACCGCCCTGGTTCACGCATGATCGCTCGCAGGCCTTGCCCCGAAGAAGCCGGGCAATATTTAGATCCTTTGCTCGCAAGTAGGTCTTCAACCGTTCTAGCAATAATTACCTCGGTCATATGTGGGTGATCGGCGTTCATTCGCACCACAACCGCCCCGTCGATGAAGTCCTTCTCAAGCAAGTACACCAGCAGAGCGGTAAGGGCACCGCCTGACGATGCCGAAAAGCGTAATTTCGAGTCTGAAGCATGACCGACTATCGTATTCTTGACATGACCGATGTCCTTGCGTTCAGGAATCTTGCCGATGTACTTTTCGTTTAGTAAATCGAAATCCACTTCTTCGCCTGGACATACACGCAAGCAAACGTCGCATCCGGCAATACATGTCGATTGATCGACAATAGGAATCTGTTGACCGGTTGTTTCCGATTCATCGATCTTGATACACCGAACTGGACAGACTGGTTCGCAAACGCCACAACCCATACAGAGAGAGGAGTTGACAATGTCTTCCACGTTGCCCAATCGCGTCTTTTTAATTTGGAACATGCTTTTTGAAAACAACGACAAGACACTACGCAACTAGAAACAGTGTCGAAACGAAGGAGGCCTTTTCCTTGTCATTCCGGCGTATGCTGACGAATTAAATTTCGGGAGATAAAAACCGCGTTCACACGCCTTAAATGGGGAGACTTCGTCTTGAACTCATGCATCTGTTCGTAAAGAGCGAAGACTCGATAGTCAAAGGACTCTAGGAATAGTTTCATTTCTTCTAGCGTGCTGAATATCTGATCATCAGGGTTCATACCAGCTTCTACTTCGATAATAGAAATGGCCTGGTTCGAAAGCATCTGTTTACAACCGGCCAGAACTTTTGCGTCATGACCGCCAGCATCAATTTTAAGGTAATCGATCTCTTGGATGTCATGGTCACTACAGAATTCGTCGATTGTCGTAACTTGGATTCCTTGAACTTCATCGCCAACTTCTCCAATGACTTCAGATTCCTCTAGTGTATATAGTCCGTCATGGCCTTGTCGACGCATAGACATGCGTCCCGCTGTATCACTAAGGGCAACGTTAAAGCAACGGACATTGTCTAGATGTTTGACGTTGTCGCAAAGGATGGAATATACGGACGGTATAGGTTCAAACGCGTAGATAGAGCACTTCTGGTAATGTTTTACGAACGACCTAGAGACATCTCCAACATTTGCCCCAACATCGAAGACTGTCCGGACAACAAGATGCGGAAGGTTGGAATTCAAGTCAGAGAAAAGGTTGCTCCCTCGCAGAGGCCGTCGTCTCCGAATATACTTGCGAATTGCTCTGATTGTACGACGAATTGTTGTGCGGAGGGATTGCGTCATCTGCGTATTAAATCCTTGACTGTCGGAAACGACATCGATACTGATATAGGAACATCATTCAATGCTGTTCCAATGTTTCGATAGGTCTACTCCAACTAATTCGGAAAGTCCACGATTTTCTTTCGAGTACAAACGCGTCAAGAAACGTCTAGTGTTCGATGCCATTTTCGGCGGTTTTTGCAAGGACCACGGGTTAATTGTTCGGTGAACCCTTCGCAAAAATTTAGTCCAAAGCGTTTCTTCAACTCCCTTGAACTGCAATGGTAATCGCTCTATCTGGTTGCGACCTGCGTATCGTCGTAGATATCTATTGATCATAAGTTGTGGGCTTAGCCATCGTGGGACTTTGCCTGGGTTGAAATGTGATTCTGTAAAGTCTAGTACCTCGTGATTGATGTTTAGAAAATCACATATAGACGTAAGGTGCTGAGCGGGATCGCGAATAAACGATTCGAAGATTATTATCTTGATTTGGCTGGCATCAAATAATTCAAGGTATCGTTCTAGCTGAACACGATAGAATCCACGTTGAATGATGTTTCCGGGCGAATAGCGAATCGTATCGTCAAAGTTGAAAAAAACACGCCCTGTTCGGACGTAATGCCAATAATGCGAATACGCTCTTTCAACTGGATCCCGAAGAGTAAAAATTAATTTGACGTCGGGTAACGTGTTACGAATGCGTTGCGGAGCTTTTTCTGAGGCAAGATACGTTGGGGAATCCTCGCCTACGAGCTGATGTTCTTTAGCTTCTGCGAAATGTGATCGATACCAATCTGACATTTGAGGCGAATCGTATTCGGGAAAAAGCCACTCATTGTTAATTTTGCTGAAATTGTCTGGGCGAGCAGCTATTTCATCGACGTCAAAGTAAAGCACCTCTCCCTTCGGTATGAATACTTCTGGATGGTGTGACAAGAGTGAGTGGATGGTTGTCGTTGCGCTCTTCATGGCACCGCCGATGATGAAATCGGGTAAACGCTCTACGGCATGCGAGGTTGCACTAGCTTTATTCATGTGTGACGGGTCTAGCGAAATCATTTGACTCAGTATTGTGCCCTGCGATAGGAGTACTTCCGGTGATTGCCGGACTTGATGTAAGAAAGTAGCAAGTCAAGTACTGTGGTGATTACAAAGTACGGTACGGTGCACAATTGCGACTTAATGATAAATCGCCAGGATGGACCAGCCGAAGTTCGTAAATGCTTCCCATGTGTGGGATCGCTAGTTCTGCAATGACCTTATTTGTGTCGTGGGAAATTAAGTATATCCGAGAACTAGTCGAATCTCGTTCATGCCGATTTGCAAACTCAGAAGTGCCAACGAATACTAAGTTGGCATTCATGGCGACTCCACGGGGAAAGTTTCCGACAGCAATCTTTGTTCCAGCAAGGTCAATAGCCCCGCCTAGTGAGTCGCAATAGATAAATGAATCGCGAAAAGGAATCACATTATGAGCACAGCCACCTTCTAATTCTATCGTGGTCTGAACTTGGAACGCATGATTGAGAATCATGATTTCGCTAGGGCGACCTGTCCTCCGGGTGTCATTATGGCACACCACCAATATCCGCGTATTGTCACAATAGACGGAGTTGATGTGGCGGTAATTATCGGACTGGCGTCCGTTCTTAAGACGTCCTGCCGGGTAGTAATGGCGTGGGCGAGTCAGCTTGCCATTTCGAATTTCATAGGAAGTTAGGCGATTGTTGCTGGTATCGGTCATTAGGAGCGCATCGCCCAACCAATCAATCTGATGTATCTCCGGTGGGATCGCTCGTAATTCTTCTCGCAAGTCGCTAAGTGTGTGGTTGAGGATTCGAAAGCTAAGCAATCTTCCGTAGGTTGACGTGTCAAAGCTATAGACGTACCAGCGTCCTTGGCGTTCTGTGATCCCGTAAAAACGGCCAGTGAGCCATTTTTCGAGTTTACCTTGATGAAAGAAATAGAGTCCTGATTTTGAGGCTATCAACAGCGTAACGTTGAATAACTCTTTAGTTTCTGTCTCAATTTGGATGTCGCATTGCGAGGGGGTAGCCGTAGTATTGACGCGATGACCATGAAGAGTACGAGACAAGTGCATCGTCGCAGTCTCTGGCATTACAGCCTTGATTAGGCGTCTAGCGAAAGCCCGGAGGGGGTGGCTCATTGCTTTTCACGGATCCAAAAGATGAATAAGAGTAGTGGCTGATATCCAGGCGAGACATAGACTTGCCGAAGTAGTTTGTGCGTAGGCAGATTGAAAACTATTCGTGAATTTAAGTGTCATAGTTGTCATAGGCTCTGCGTCTCAAGCATTGACCTAAAGATCGATTCTTGTTCACCACAGAGGGCTTCGTATGGGCCTTCTTCAGCAATTTTCCCATTGTCCAGCACGTAGATGTAGTCGGCGTGCTTGATTGTGGCCAATCGATGGGCGATTACGATGACCGTGACCGTGTGGTGTAGTAGTTCTAGGCTTTCTCTAATGGCCATTTCTGCTTCACCATCGAGAGCGCTTGTCGCCTCATCGAGGATCAGTAAATTTGGTGAGTTGTAAAGCTCGCGCGCAATGAAGAGTCGCTGCCGTTGTCCGCCCGATAGACGAACGCCTCGATCACCAACGACAGTGCCGTATTTCATCGGAAGTGAATTGATGAAGTCGGCGGCGAAGGCCTGTCGAGCAGCTTCGTGAACACGTTCGCGGCAGCGATCGTCGTGATGATAAAGATGATCGTCAAGGCAGATATTTGCCGCAATGGTATCATCGAAGATGACGGTATCCTGACAGACGTACCCTAATTGCCGTCTCCATGTGAGGGGATCAATGTTTCTCGTGTCTTGCCCATCGATGAGTATCGATCCGGTATCTGGACGAATCAGTAATGAGACGAGATCAGCCAAGGTCGATTTACCTGCGCCTGATCTTCCCACCAGAGCAATCGTATGATTCTTAGGGATCGTCAGTGTGATGTTGCTGAGGGTGCTGGCCTCATGCGGATCGTAGGCAAAAGTAACGTCTTTGAATTCGATGGACGCTTGAAAATCGGGTTGGATCTCATCGCCACGCGGTTCCTGATTGCTCGTGTACAAAGAGATTTCCTGGTGCACAAGCTCTGCGGATCCGCTCAGTTCCATGGATTTTTGGTACTCTCCCATGGTCATCATGAATGCTTGGGTCGTTCGATGGAGAAGTAGCAAGGCAACGAGGGCAGGGGCAAGGCCCTGATTGAAGAAGTAGACCTGCAGGGTTACTAGTAAAATTACTAATAAGACCGATAGTGGCTCTCGTATGGAAGAAACAAACGCATGAGCTAGTCCAGTTCGATACTGGTGTTGAAATAATCGATGGCAACTGGAATGAATGAGTTCGAGGAAACGTTCGGTTCGGTTGGTCGCGATAAGGTACTTGAGGGTCTGTATTACTTGAACAAGTTGCTTGTTGAGCAGAGACATTTCACTGGCCGTCTCGCGTGAAATCTTGCGCACTTTTGCGTTAAGGGCTTGCAAGGGAAATGTGATGGCAAGACCACCCAAAACCGCCACGAGGGCAAACTTCCAATTGATCGCAGCCGCGGCTGCGAGAAATACGAGCGAAGAAATAAAATGGACTGCCATGTGCATGGTGAATCCAAACGATTTCGCCAAACGCTGGATTTGTGTCGTGATGATGTTTATGTAGTGTCCCGTATTGCGACTAGCAAACGCGGCATGGTCCATGTTCGAGTAACCGGCGATGCACCTCGATTTCAATCGCAGCATCAGCTTTGCGGTATAGAAATTCAATAATCCTTCGCTCGCAAACTTGATGCATGCCTTAGTGGCGAACACAATTCCAATGATGGAAAGCAAGATATACGGTTCTGTAGAAATTCCGGCCCATTCGAATATGCCAAGAATATTGCTTGCGTTTGAGCTTTGATCCGACTCCCCTCCCATCGCTTGGAGAAGCGGAAGAAGTAGGGCTATCCCAAAGCTCTCAAGCACTGCAGAGAGTGGCATTAAAACGACGAGGATGTACAGTCGCCTACCGATTAAGTCTCGGTAGAGTTTGAGGACTCCCAGAAGAGAAGAAACGCCACTCGATTTGCTGCTGGACAAGTACGTACTCGCTGTTCGGGAAAGGGGGGGCTAAGTTGACAGTCAGTTGTAGCAATACGAGTGTTCAGGAAGTAAGGGATGGTTGGCTGACTGCTCTTCCGTGGTAGGTTGCCAGTTCAGGTTGCTAACTCAATTCGCAACAATTGAAGGACTGAATAAAACTTGGATTTGGGTGGGAATAAGAGGGTATCAATTCAATTGAAATTCAAACCACCAACGTGTGAGAATATTGTCTCAGCGATGGCTTTTACCACCAGTTTTACACAGCCCGTGCTATAGACCACAGGTTAATTTAGCGGTGTCCGTTGTCAACTCAACAATAGTTCTATCGTGCAGTAGGGTAGCCGTCTATTCAGTTGCGTCGAGAATTGAGGCCGAAGCAATTCCTCTCAGCTCAGGTGTGCCTATTAGGTAATACAGTGTTGTCTAAAAGAACTGGTGCAAGTTGGAAGGGAGCGACGTGCATCGGAATCACTCTCGAAATGGCAAGGCTGTCTCGGAAGCGTTAACAGCAAATTACCGCAGTAAAATGTCTTTCCGGTCAAAGCGATCGTGTGAAGTGTTAGCGAATGACCTGATTAGCTTCCAGGTTTTGGAACGCAATCAGCGAATTCGAGATTAAGACGACGGCTTTTGTGTTGTGTCGGAAGTAGCCGAGGCGGACGCTCTTTTCACGTCGCTTGAATCCATTATCCGTGGCGGATCCGTCTGGATTGTTATTTCTATCCCGGTATCTCTAAATTTTATCCCACCAATATCGGGGGCTGTTTGGAGTAAGTCAAATCAGAATCCGTTCATTGGTCGAGATTTTCCTCTTACGGGATTTATTCCTGGCAATTCTTGCTTGGCGCGCATACAGCGGTAAGGAGGTGTTGATTGACAACGGCGTTTAAAGTTCCGGTAATTTGCTTTGAGCGGATTGGTCAACGCGATTGCGCTTCTGAATGATGAAGCTTGTATTTTATGTGGTTAGTCTTTGACCAGCACTGACGTCATCAACTTCAGATAACTGGTTCTTTAGGAGGGGGACGCGTATTTTTGACGAGGGGTGCCCTGATGCGCGAAATGTGTCACATTCTTGCGCTTGCAATGCAGTGTTTCTTATTTATGATGAGACGCATCGCCCCACTTTGATAGCTTCCCTGTGCCGGTCAAAGTGAGGGTGGGGGCAGTGAAAGGCCGAAATAATCGGCCGGTGATGGGATTGTCAGTGAAGCGAAAACGGGTTAAGCCGTTGTTGCTTCCAAATTAGTGCACGTATCAAATCGGCCCATCGGTTTATTTTTGAACTGAAGACTTCGAAGAGAAGCGAATTTAAGCCAAGCCATTTTGATCAAGCAACGATGTACCGTCGGCTTTCCAGATGATTCTGAAATGGTTCACAAGGCTTTGGCTTTTCGTGGACGTTTCCTATTGACGGTGGATTTGTCACAGGTGACTTCCCGTCGGAAGCACAGTAATCGCGAGTTCATAACGCCCTTAACATGTATGCCCCAGGTCATTCACTGCACACTTAGCTTCACTACTACCAACTGCGAAGAGCAATCGTAAAATGCGTTCGCCAAGATGAGAAACGTAGTGGACCACCAGCCTTTGATGCGGTGTAAGTTTATTCGAAGATGAAACCCCAAGTGCAAACCAACGATGATGAATTGCGCTCGCGTCACCTACCGGAGGCGTGGCAACTAATCTTAATTGGCAGTACCGTGATCCTGCTAGTTTTGTGGTCGTACTGGCAGTCTCTGGCAATGCTGTCGCATCGGTGGTTCAATGAAGCTGACTACTCGCACGGCTTTTTCGTGCCAGTGTTTTCAATGATACTTCTTTGGTGGCGGCGAGATCTTCTCAACGTCAGCAACTCGCCACTGAGTTCCACGATTGGGGTGATTTTGATTGCGTTGGCGGCTGCGATGCGATTGACCGCAGCCTATTACCTTTACCCTCTCGTCGATCCGATTTCATTATTACCGTTGGCCGCTGGGATTGCCTTGCTGTTGGGCGGTTGGCCTGTTCTCAATTGGGCATGGCCGTCAATCTTGTTTCTCGGTTTCATGGTACCTCTGCCTGGATTCATTTCCGATGGCTTAAGCCATGAATTACAACGCATAGGCACGGTTGGAAGTGTCTATATCCTTCAGACATTCGGTGTGCCTGCTGTCGCTCAAGGAAACGTCATTTGGTTGACGGAAGGAAAGATAGGGGTAGTCGAAGCATGTAGTGGGCTGCGAATGCTGAACGTGTTTGTAGCAATTTGTTGCGGCGGAGCGTTGCTTCTCAATCGTCCAATCTGGGAGAAGTTACTGGTGCTGTTGAGCGCCTTGCCAATTGGGA
Organism: Blastopirellula marina; assembly: GCF_002967765.1. NCBI lineage: Bacteria > Pseudomonadati > Planctomycetota > Planctomycetia > Pirellulales > Pirellulaceae > Blastopirellula > Blastopirellula marina. The sequence goes on from NZ_PUHY01000015.1 coordinate 740,547, forward strand.
TCGCGGCTAACGTCCTGAGGATTTCCGTCACCGGGATCTTGTTTGAAACCGTAGGGGCAGAATGGGCAGAACGAGTTTTTCATGACATGGCGGGCTTGTTAATGATGCCTCTTGCGATGCTCTTTTTGGGTATTGAGATGTTTGTGCTCTCGAAACTTCTTGTGGAGCCTTCGGAGAAGAGCGTTCTGTCTATGAACCTTGATAAGCATACGTCTTAGACGCTGACTAGCATCAAGGGACGGGCGTCAGTATTTGACATGAGCTGGGTAGATTGGAACCGAGCAGATCGTTAGTACGGATCGGCTGATTACAGAATAGAGAATTTAGGTATGTCGACAGATCAAACGAGCCTTCCCGTTGAGCGAACAAATCGCGAGATTCGCTTTGATTCTCCAATCGATTTGACGCCAGGTAGCTCTAATGAATTTCCGCACATTAACGATGTGGTGGAAATGGATGATACGGGGGGGACAGGTATCTCCCACGTGTTTCATGCTGTCAGACGACGGTGGCTCCCCGCGTTTAGCATTGGAGTGCTCTTGGCTGCAGTTGCTGCAACCTCGGTGTGGTTGCTGGATGTTCCAGAATATACCGCGAGAGCCCTACTTAGGATATCGTCACGCCATGGGACATTGTTGAAGCAAAATGGTGAGGCCAACGGCGATTTCGAGGTTTATAAACTGACGCAACGGCAATTGATCAGAGGTTCTTTCGTCATCAATGCCGCGTTGCGAGATACTGAAGTCTTACGATTGCCGATGGTCGAGCAGGAGCCTGATCCAGTTGCTTGGTTGCAGTCCGCATTGAGTGTCAACTTTCCTGATAACGCCGAAATCATGGAGGTGAGGTTGTCAGGGGAGAATTCCAAGGCAATTTCAAAGATTGTGAACGCGGTAGTTCAGGCGTACATGGATGAAGTAGTTGATGCAGAAGCTATTTCGCGAACAACCAGGCTTAGCAGTTTGGAGAGGGCCTACTCCGAAACCGAGAATGACCTACGCTCGAAGCGATCGGAGTTCCGCCGACTTGCGGACACGTTAGGGACGGGCGATACCGCATCATTAAGTCTGGTTCAGCAGAATGCCCTCCAACAATTCGCCGCTCTACGCAGCGAGCTCACGAAAGTGCAACTTGAACTGTTAAGAGCGAGAGCAAACGTGCTTGGAATGGAGCCTCGCGAGGCGCCGGTCGAAAAAGATGCGGTTGTCGCAAAGAAGCCCGTTGTAGACGGGGACAAAGAGGCTCCCGAGGCATCAGTAGCTAACTCAGATGAGGAATCGGAAGAAATCGACTTCGAGTTGGAACGCATCATGGCCGCTGACGAAGTCATGGTGGCATTTAAGTCGCAGATCATGCAGCTCGAAAATGAAATCTTAGCCATCGAGCAGACAGCAGCTCCAAAAATTCAGAATCAATACGTCTCACGACTTAGAGACAAGATTTCAGAGCTGGAAGAGCAGGTCAGTCTACGAAAAGATCAACTGACTAAGGATAAAGAGCAATGGAGTGTTGCGACCCATCGAGCAGAACTTAACAAGGCGAGATCCGAAGTCGCAATTCTGGAGCAAATGGAAAAGCAACTGGATGAAAGTGTTCAGCTGTTTGAGAAAGAAGCTAAGCAATTTGGACGCTCTTCTATTGATGTTGAGATGATGCGAACGGAAATCGATTCGCTGGAAGGAATACTTAGTCGACTAGGACACGAAATAGAGAATACAAAGATTGAACTGAAATCAGATTCACGAGTGAGTGTGCTGCAAGAAGCACAGCCACCGAAATCTAAGAATCCGCGTTCTTATGCCATGGTTGGAGTGGCGGGAGTATTCGGTTTCATGCTTCCAGTTGCCGGATTTGTGTTTTGGGATTTACGTAGCCAGCGAATTAATGTGCCTTCGGATGTCTCAGACAATTTGCGAATGAATGTATTGGGAGCAATTCCGTTGGTGCCGCAACGAGTATTGGCACAATCGCGAAAGAACTCCAAGAAGCAGCAATATTGGAAGAGCTTGATTGCCGAGTCGATCGGAGGAATCGTGGCGAGACTGTTTCGACAGTCGGGGGCTAACAAAAATCGAGTAGTCATGATTTCAAGCGCACTAGCGGGCGAGGGCAAAACAACCTTGGCCGGTCAAATCGCCTACGCACTAGCAGAATCAGGTGCTCGAACAGTTCTTGTAGACTTTGATTTGCGACGTCCGGCCTTGGATATTTCATTCGATATTGAACTCACCCCAGGCGTAACAGAACTGCTGTCCGGGGAAGTGGAGTTCGATGACGCCATTCAGCAAACGGGCATTGGCACGCTCGACATAGTTGCAGCGGGTGACTGGGGGCACAATTCGCTGAGGGAACTTACGAGTGACCGAATGGACTCGTTTTTCAAGTCTCTACGTTCTCAGTATGACTACGTGATCGTCGACGGGAGTCCCATCTTACCGGTCGTAGATGCTCGCTTGATTGGTCAGTACGTCGATGGGGTTGTGATGGCCGTTTTACGCGACGTCAGTCGTGGTGCCAAGGTCCAAGCGGCGCGAGACTTGTTGTCAGTATTCGGCGTTCCTTTCTTAGGTGTCGTCGTTGTCGGTACGACTCGGGAAGACGTCTACGATTACACATCCCGACGTGATCGTAAAAAGCGACTGGTTCATGTTGGGTGATAAGAGTGTCGTTCAACACTTAGGGAATGTCGACTCGAAGGTGTAACGAGTCTTCAAAAAAGGGCAAGCGAAAAGATGGTCCAGCTACTTATTTCAGGGATTGCTGCCTGCCTTCTAGGGCTGATATTGACCCGAATCGTAAGGGAAGTTGCGCCTCGATTTGGCTTAGTGGATCGGCCTGATGGGCACCGAAAATTGCATCGTCGCGCGACGGCACTGGGGGGAGGGATAGCAGTATTCCTCGCTGCTATTTCAGTTGCCGCAATTGCCTTATTCTGGACAGGTTGGTGGGAGAATCTCTCCTTGGATCGACAACGCACGCTTATCGGGCTTGCGGGCGGGGCACTTCTCATCGTCGTGGTTGGTGCCCTAGATGATCGGTTTGGAATTCGAGGAAGACAGAAATTATTAGCTCAGTTCATCATTGCTCTCTTGCTGGTTTGGTGCGGTGTAAGCATTCAAAATATCCAAGTGTTCTCATTTCGTCTGGAATTGGGTCCTCTGAGTGTGCTCGTCACAGTTTTGTGGTTGCTTGGAGCGATTAATGCTATCAATCTCCTGGATGGAATCGATGGTTTGGCCTCAACGGTCGGAATCATACTGTCGATGGCCATTGCCGCGATGGCACTCGTGTGTGGTCATATGGAGATCGCGCTGATTGCAATTGTCTTCGCCGGTGCCCTATTAGGATTTCTGCGTTACAACTTCCCGCCAGCGACGATTTTTCTTGGTGACGCTGGAAGTATGTTAATTGGGTTGATTGTCGGAACTCTCGCAATTGAATCGTCATTAAAAGGACCAGGTACGGTTCTTCTTGCAGCTCCGATCGCGGTATGCACGATACCTTTTCTCGACTCTTTTGCGGCGATTCTTAGAAGGAAACTAACGGGGCGTAGTATTTATGCAACGGACCGGGCTCATCTTCACCATCGCCTTATGGAACGGTGGAACTGTAATCGTAGAACGCTGGCATTTGTTGCTTTGTGTTGTCTGACCACTTCTTTGGCGGGGCTGGGAAGTGTTTTACTGGGAAATGACTTTATTGCTGTCATAACGTGTGCCGCTTTGCTGGCCATTCTGGTGACGTTTAGATTGTTTGGGCATGTCGAGTTGGCTTTGGCAGCCCATCAATGTAGTGCCATTGGAAGTTCCTTGGCCACACCCTTTTGGAAGACGTCAAAGCGATCTCGCCATGGCTCGGTTCGACTGCAAGGAAATCGGAAGTGGGAGATTATCTGGGAAAGTCTTGTCGAGTGGGGAGAGAAAATGCAGGTTAGTGAGATCAAACTCGATCTAAACTTACCGCTTGCTCACGAGGGCTACTTTGCTTCTTGGAAAAACTCGCGTCAGCTGGATAAGGATCGAGTTTGGAGGCTCACTTTGCCCCTCGTACTTTCGGGAAACTTAATCGGCTGTCTCACGATTGTCGCAGAGAGAACCGAGCAGTCTGCTACGCAGGAATTGGAGTCTCTCTATTGTGTGCTAGAACCGTTCGAATTGAGTCTTGCTGAAATCGTTCGAGACTTAGAAAAGTCGAATGAAGAGAAGCCGAAGCCGAAAGCAAGGTTAGCTGAAGAATTGCCTACGGGGTTGGTCGTTTCGGATCATGTTACTTAAAGTATTCCAGTGGGAATTTCTTATCGCTGATGGCGACTTGGGAAAGCTAAATGATAGGCAGACTTATATTCTTAATTGTTCTCGTTGTGGGAACTCAATTGATGGTGCAATGGATCGAGGCGGGAAAGCTCCAGCAGATGCCGTCAGAGGTCATTGTGAATGCGGCTGAGCTTCCAATGCAATTGGACGAATGGAATGGGGAAGAAATTGATTTAGACAAACGTACGTTCGTAAGCATCGGTGCTGACTCGGCAACCAATCGTCTTTATCACAATGATAAAGGTGACTGGGTTTCCGTTCACGTAGCCGTATGGACGGAGCAATCGAGTTGGACTCCTCATCATCCCGAAATCTGCTATCCGAGTAGCGGTTGGGAAATTAACAGTACCGACACTATTTCCCTGGAGACTGGCAACACAATTGATGCACAGCTGATGACGTGTCATCGAAGAGGTGAAGATGCGGTGACATTGTTTTGGTACCAGACGGGCGAACTTGTGTATGTAGATCGCGACGGCGGTCGCGAAGCACACATTCAACTTCGCAATAGAGGGATTCGACCACCGCTCATCAAGATATTGTTGCAGATGTCAGGCACCGAATCGGACGTGGCGAGTATACCGCTTTCAGATATTGGCAAGAAGATTGGCGATTGGGCAAAAAACGCGTCGTCTTCGGATTAAGTACATAGAGCATTATTGCCCTTACTGTTACTCTTTTCGATGACTACGTCTTAGTGCTGGCTAGAAATCTTCGAATTGATTTCACCACCAACTTTATGTCGACGTACTTGTTTATTTGTGATTAAGAGCCATTCACCTGCGAGCATCAACGGTGTTTTCGAGTAGCAGGTTTAAGAAGTTTATTAAGGAGCAGATTGGATTTGCGAGCTGACGCGTGAGTTTGTGCGGGGTTACTGGTAAGAGTACTCGTCTGGTTTTGTAGACTGGAAAAGTAGGGGCGAGGTCTGTAACTAAAGCCTCAATAATCCACCTTTCCATGTTCCGGCCTAACCTGATCTCCGATTACATGCTTAAATCGGAAGTTGTAAAGAGTCGAGGCCATGGAGTCCATTACTTGATCGAATCGTGAGTCCTATCTGACAGAATTGGAAACGTTACACATACTTAGACTGTTACTCTTACCCGAGAACCCATTACTTGGGCCATATCGTTAGTTGTTCAATATCTAACTCAATATTGTTCTTATGCAGGGGTGAGTAATGGAATCAGCGATTGGTCAAGAATGGAAAAAGCAAACCTGGATAAACTCTCTGCCGGAACTTCACATCACGATCCAACACAATGGGTCAATCAAGAGATTCTTGAGCCATTCAATGTTGATGTGTTTTCGCAGGAATTTGAGCCTCGTAAAGGGGCATTGATCATGTCTACTCCGAGGGTCTCTCTAATTTGTGTGCAAATGGAGGATCTCGGACGAACGGAAACCGACTCATCGCTGTCGCAATTTGTGGAGTCGAGTCAGTTACTTACGTTTTCTCATGAAAACGCTAGTGCCAACAAACCCGTCGCATTCGAATATAGAGAGTTCGTTAAGGGATTTCGCATTCCAGATGATCTGTGTCAAAAGATATACGAGACACGATATGTGAGGCATTTCTAAGGAAACGAAATCCCATCGCTGATCGAAAAGTGGTCCGGTAGCGAGGTGATGAACGCATGACTGGTCCCTTAGTTATGGTCGACCAATGAACAGAGGGGACAAAAGGCATGGGACAATCGCGTGGTTGAGACAGTTCGTAATATGAGCACTGAGATGTCTGAAGAAGCAACTGGGTGCTTCGTTGTCGTCGTTGCTTACCATGGAGAGCGGTGGATCGCATCTTGTCTCGACACTCTAGCGGAATCGGTGCGACATTCAGATCGACTTTGCCTTGTAGATAACTCAGGGAATGGAGAGTCAATTCCGGATGAGTATCCCGCTTGTCCTTATCTCATCTTGAACACGCCCAGGCCATTAGGTTTTGCTGAAGCAAATAATTACGCATTGCGGCATGGAGGAATTGACGAGGAGGCCATCTGCTTTTTGAATCAGGACACGATTAGTGTTCCGGGATGGGTCGAGGCATGCTTGGATTGCCTTAGGGCAGATTCTTCAATTGGCGCTATCGCTCCCCTTTTGCGCAATTATGATGACAATGGTTGGGATCCGAATTTTCTTGCTTGCTCGAAAGCATCGCAAGAGCTTTCCGGTTCTCTCGGGGACGGCGAGTTCCTACGAGATTTCTATGAATTACCGAATGTCACTGCGGCTGCATTGATCGTAAGGACCGAGGTTCTTCAAGAAGTCGGACCGTTTGACCCTGTGTATGGTAGCTACTACGAGGATTACGATTTGTGCTTGCGAATCCGTCGAGCTGGATATCGTGTTGGGGTCTGCGGGAATGCATCCGTGCGTCACTTCTCTGGTTCCAGCACGACAACGCCAGCTGCCGAACGAAAACGTATGCGGCAAGTGTTACGAAATCGAGCTATTTACAATTTTCGAGAAATGGGATCTCGCCGACTGAGCGCGATCGCGAGTTACTTTGGAGCGACAGTTCCTCGAAACCTTCTTCGTGGCTTGTTAAGAACACCATCTTCGCAGCCAGTTGGCGTTCAGGTATCTGCGATTGCCGATTTGGTTCGTGATCTTCCCAGATTTGCTTCTGAGCGTGCGGACTCGTTGGCCTGGCGTTCTTATTTGGATGAACTTGGATGGCCGAGCAATGATCGTGTGGCACACTCCGGCAGCTTGGAACGCCCTGATTCGAAGGTAGATTGCTGAGGCATGAAAGTTCTTCACTTAAACGATCACCTCGCTTCAAAAGGTGGCATTGAAACGTATTTGCTTTCGGTAATACCGCAGTTAGCACAACAAGGTATTCATTCCAAAGTCGTATTTGCCTCTGGCGACCCGACTTTGGTTTCGGATTCAGAAGAAGTTCCCTCACTTGGATCACCGAGAATCGCTGATCGGAAGGTTGCTCGAAAGGCGCTAAAATCGATTATCAGCGAGCTTCAGCCTGACATCGTTCATTTGCATAATGTTCAAAATGTCGGAGCAATCTCAGCTTGTCTTGATGCCGTACCGTGCATCGTTACTGCCCACGATTATCGATACTTTTGTCCCGCTTCCTCATTTTATTTCCGCGGAACGAAGGAAATCTGCAATCGAAAATGCAATGCAGGTTGCTTTGTTGAGACAGCCAAAAAAAGGTGTATGTCTCCACGTCCGTTGAATGGTTGGCGACAGTACTCGCGTGTGATGTGGATGAGTAAACACATTCACAGGTTCAAACGAGTGATCGCACCGAGCGAAGGTGCCTCGAGTCGCTTGGTCGCAGCGGGGTTACCAGCATCTCAAATAAGCGTTGTGCCATACTTCTGTCCGATGGAGCCACTTGACGAACCGAGGCCAATTCCTACTCAGCGACAGATCCTGTTTCTCGGCCGCCTCAGCGAAAATAAGGGCTGGAAGTATTTTGTTGAGGCTCTCGGAAAGCTGCCTGCTTCCATACAAGGAAAGATGGTTGGCAATATTACACCCGAGAATCGAACAGAGGTAATGTCATGGGCCGATAAGAATGGTTGTGCGGCGCGACTTACTCTCGCTCCCTGGGCGAGTCGTAGTGAAATTGTAGAGCATTATCGTCAGGCCTCAGTCGTAGTCTTTCCCTCGATTTGGGACGAAACGCTGGGAATTGTAGGCTTAGAATCGCTTGCCTGTGGTGTTCCAGTCGTTGCATCCGATGTCGGAGGGGTAAGGGAGTGGCTGATTGAAGGTGAAACGGGACGACTGGTTCCCATCAAGAATGCCGACGCGATTGCTAAGGCCGTCGCGGAACTCATCGACTCTCCCGAGGTTTTAGACCAAATGGGCACGATGGGACAACGTCTTATTCGTGAGAAGTTTCAGGCCTCCGTTCACCTCGAAGCACTCGTTCGAACCTATGGAGATGCAGCGCATGGACAAATCGAAGCACCAATCGGTGACGATTTAGCTAATAAGATGTTCACTGAAGGGCAATTGCAGTGAGCTCAATGAATGCTTACGCGGTAAAGCAGTCGGATGGCTCCAAGGTAGATTGCGTTGAGCGATTGCGAGTGCTCCTTTATCAGTTCTTTCCGGGTGGAGGAATTGGACGCTACACACATGAGTTGGCGAAAGCTCTCTCGACTTTTCCTGAGATTGACCTCACAGTCGTGTGTTCGGGTGACTACGAGTGGCTAGCTGAAGCCGAATATGACGTTCGTCCGATCCTTCCCTGTCTATCGCACACGATCTCGTTGGTTCGGCGGTGTAAATTCTTGTCGGCTCAATTAGGTGCGCCACGGCGGCTTCTATCTCTCGTGAAGGAGGAATCGGCTGATGTGGTTCACTTAAGTAACATTAACTACATCGCCTTTCCGATTTGGAATTTATGGATACCTTCCGGAGTTGCAGTCACGGCGACGGCCCATGATGTCAAGCGTGCCAAGCACATCATCTCCCGATCGTATGATGATTTTTGCCTGAAATCATTCTATCGACGATCTGATGCTCTATTCGTTCATAGCGAATCACAAGCAATGGAACTTGTCGAATGGGTGGGATACGACCGCGATAAGGTTGAGGTCGTTCCACATGGAATTTACGAATACCCCTCGTCAGATCATGATCAGCATACCTGCAGAAGGCATCTGAAGATTCCGTGTGATGTTCCATTAGGGCTCTGTTTTGGTCAGGTGCGCGATGATAAGAACATTGACGCACTGATGCGAGCTCTGACCAACAAGGAAGTCCAGTCACACTTGGTTATTGCTGGCAGTGGTGGCTCGAAGGGGCACAGACCAGTCGAGTATTACCGGAAGCTTGCGACTGAATTGGGGATCGAGCACAGGGTGCACTTCCTTACAGGATATGTAGAAGAGTCACAGGTAGGTCGCTTGTTCGCTGCATCCGATTGGGTTTCTTTGACCTACAAGTCTTCGTTCACATCCCAGAGTGGTGTGTTGAATGTTGCCATGCACTACAAGAGACCTGTTGTCGTTACTCCAACTCCTACCGTGCGTCAAACCGTCGAAGCTTTTCGAATCGGTGTATCAGCAGACGGAGATTCAGCGGAGGAAATTGCCCCAGCGCTAATTAAGATGGAACAATGTGTTAGGCAGGGGGCTCAATTTGAATTTGCAAAGTATGCAGAAGCTCATTCCTGGGAGAATAACGCTTCAGCGACAATTCGCCGCTGGCAGCAATTGAAGTCTGTAACTTCATCGTCCTCGCATTAAAAGAAGCGACAATGTTGTCGCTTTATCCCCAAAGCGTCAGTGACCAGGGGAGAAGTGGCAAGAGAAGTGATTAGCAGGAAATCAATGCATTCTTTAGTAGTGAACAATTCTCGATCTAGGGCACGGATCGCTATGCGAGAGTCTGTTTCACCGATTAAGTACATCTTATTCGGGATGCTCGGTGCCTATCTGCTTGTCGCGGCTGCGTCTGTATCTAGTGGAGTCAGTGCCAATAACAGTTTTGCCGTACTAAAGTATCTGCGAATTGCTCTACTGCTGTGTTGTGGAGCCTTGTCGATAACCTGGTTTCGAATGCCTCGAATGAACAGCGCAGGCTTTGGATTGCTCTTGTTGACATCTGTTTACTGGTTCGCAGGCGCGTGGAGTTCATCGCCTATTTGGGCACTGGCCTATAAAGGGTTGTTTTTTGCCTCTGTGATTGCAGGTGCATGTATGGCGTGTGCGATTCGTAACGGAAGTGACTTGCTCGCATTTTGTCGATCCATGACCGCTGCGGCACTCGTCGGGTTGATCTTAGTGCTCATGATTGTCATGTGGGAATTAGGTTCAGCCCCAATCTTTGTTCACGGTCGCCTGGGCATCATGGGGATCAACGCAAATATTCTTGGTCAAACAGCGAGTATCTACGGTGTCATCTCATTCTTTCACTGGACAATTGAGAAGCGAGACAGTTGGAAGTGGGTCTCACTTTCCGTATTCATCTTAATGTTGTTAATGGTGATTCTCACTGGAAGTCGCGGAGCTCTGGCTCTATGCTGTCTCGGCACTGCTGTTCAAATTCCAACCATCTCAAAGCAGCGGCGCACACAAGTTATTCTTTACGGCATCGCGCTCGTGACGATGCTCGCGATAGGCTACTTCGTGGTGAATGATACGGGGGGGGAAGTTCAATTCGATAACGAGAGTTCGTCAGATCAATGGGAGTTTCGAGCCCGGCTTTGGAGCGAGGGATTAAAGGACACTCGTAGTGGTATTTGGCGGTATGCGATCCGTTTATTTACCAGAAATCCCCTCATTGGAATTGGCTGGCTTCACTACGGGAAATCATGGGGGACCGTTCAAAGTTCCTACTTGCAAGTGTTGGTTGAAGCGGGGATGTTGGGGGGCATTCTATGTTTGGTTTTTCTATACAAGGCCACTACGCGAATGATCATGGCAGTAAAGAGGGCACGTAAATCTAGCGACGCCTTGTCATCGCTGACATTCCTCTGCTCTGGGCTGCTCGTCGCGATTCTTTTGCACGCCGGATTCGAGTCAAGTGCCTTTGTAGGAACAACTCCTAATTCATTTCTGTTGAGCTTTTGCGTGTTCCATTTAGACATGAGAATGGATATGGGTCGTTCTCAAGAGGTCTCAAGAAGAGTTCGAAAAAGACGACTCACAACGTGACTTGTATTCGAGTTCTTTTTTTAAGCATCAAAACAAAAAAGTCTGAAACGATTGAAGTAAGAAAACGGTGAAGATCCTTCACGTGATTCCTGGTTTGGCGAATTCTTCTGGGCCTTCCCAAGTGGTTTCGCACTTAGTGCGCGAAGCGTGCGCGAGTGGGCACGAGTGCTCACTTTACTATGCAACGGGACGGAACGCAGATTGCGAAGTAACGATACATCCAGATTGCGATGTACAAGGATTTCCAGCACTAGGATTAAAGAAATGGGGTTATTCCCCGGAAATGAAACGTGCTGTTCTTAGTAAGGTGCCGAACTGTGATATCGTGCATTGTCATAGCATGTGGCTCTATCCGACGATGATCGCGGCTCGGACGGCTTACCGAGCTGGCGTCCCATACATTATTCGCCCAGCTGGTTCATTGGAGCCGTGGTGTGTTCGCGGCTTAAAGAAGCAGCTCTATTTGAAACTGATTGAACGGACAATTCTGGATCGCGCGTCGGCAATTCACGCTGTTTCGCAGCAAGAGGCGAACAACGTAAAGTCTTTTGGGTTTCGTGCTCCCGCTGTAGTCGTTCCGAACGGAGTAGATATTGCAGAAAGTGGTCCATCCAGGAGCGAGGCCCGTCGGTTACTTGGCCTTCCTGAAGATCGCCCGATTGTGCTTTTTCTGAGTCGCATTCATGAGAAGAAGGGGTTGGATGTTTTAGGTGAGGCGATGTTGGATGTACGGAAAAGACTGCCAGCGGCAATGGTCGCTGTGGCAGGTCCCGATTCCCATGAATATGCCAAGAAAATCAAACAGTTGTACAAAGACTTAGGCATCATTGACGCAACACGCTTTCTCGGTGAAGTGAGTGGAGAGTTAAAGCAAGCCGCCTATCGTGCAGCCGATGTATTCGCTTTGCCGACGCACTCGGAGAATTTTGGTGTCGTTGTCCTTGAGGCCTTAGCCGAGGGAACTCCCGTAGTTGTGAGTAAGAACGCGCCATGGGCGGCGGTTGAAGAGAGGCGAGCTGGTTTCTGGATCGAGAATACACCGTTGGCACTATCGCACGCATTGACGACGATCTTGTCTAATCCAGATCTGCATGAGGAGATGTCTCGCAACGCGAAGGATTTTGTAATTGAGCAGTTTTCCTGGGCGTCAATTGGCAGATCGATTGAGCAAATGTATCAACAGATTATCGCTCGTTCACAAACATTAATCGAGATTGCTTAAATAGGTTCAAGCCGACACGAGACGTAGGTTTCTGATTACGATTAAGGTTGGTTTTGTGAAGAAGAACCATCCGGAGAAAAAGTGACTATGACAGAGGGCGTTGAGACGACGATACGTGCGGCTAGTGGCGCTCGGGAGCGAGAGTTGTCGCCGGGCAATGTCACCGATGAACGTGTTCTTCCAATTTCCGTCGTAATCGCGACTAAGAATGAGGCATGCAACATTGAAGAATGTTTGGAGAGCGTACTTTGGGCGGACCAGGTCTGCCTAGTCGATTCGCAAAGTACGGATGGCACCGTTGAGATCGCAGAAAGTTACAACGCCGAAGTTCATCAGTTTCATTACGAGGGAGGATGGCCCAAAAAGCGTAATTGGGCTCTGGAGCACGTCTCCATTCGAAACCCTTGGATACTAATTCTCGATGCTGATGAGCGCGTAACCGAAGAGTTACGCAGCGAAATTGAAACCGCAATCAAGAATACAGAAATCGATGGCTATTATATTCGATGGAAGTTCATGTTCTTCAATCGATGGATGAAGCATTCATGGAGCCATGGTTGGATGCTACGTCTTTTTCGACATGGAAAAGGGGGGTACGAGGATCTGGGAATGCGCGGAGAAGGCGGATGGGATGCTGAGGTCCATGAAAATGTGGTCGTCGAAGGTCAATGCAAGCGACTAAAAAGTCCATTGCTCCACGAAACTCGTCAGGACCTCGAATACTGGATTCGAAAACAGAATGAATTTTCGACGTGGAATGCCAAGCGTCGACTTCAGCAGTTGAGTGATCACATGCTACCACTGTCTTATCTCTGGGATGGAGATCCAATACATCGCCGACGATGGTTGAAGACTTTGTACATTCGATTGCCATTCAAACCTTTGTTGATGTTCATTTACCTGTACTTCGTAAAATGTGGCTTTCTCGATGGAGTTGCAGGGTTCTACTTTTGTGTCTTGCGAGCAATCCATGAGTTCAATATTGATGCCAAAGTCTACGAAGCGAGGCGGAATACGAATGGGTCATAAATAACAAGTGAGATTAGTCGCACGATAGGGATTGAAATTCGTGTCAAGATATGTTGATTGTGTTTTGTATGGGGGACATCAACTAAATTACTGAGATACCGTTTGCCATCGTTCGATAATCCGTCCGTGGGCAACCAGAAACCTACGGGCTCTGGTTTTCGGGAAAGTGATTGAAAAAGCTTCCGAGCAGAAAAAGCCTGCCTCTCAACTATGTTGATAGAAGCGAGGGTTTGCAATGCAAATGCAAAGATATTTCTGGCGAGGATTTTGGAAGTCAATATCGATCAACGCTAAACCATGGTGCGTCCCTACAATACGCGATGAAAAGAGAATTAGGTTAGAGTCCAAGGGGAAATCAGAGAAATTCGAAGCAGCGATGGAATGAAGGATATAGTGGGTGATTTGCTCTCTGTATCCTGTGCCGGTGGCGTGAGAGAGATGGGCAATTCGATTCGTTAAAGTAGAGTCTCTTTTTCTTTGTTAGGACGTTTGCATCAAATTCGTGAAGATATCCGAAGAATTAAGACAAGCCTAGTCTCAGTGTTTCAGCTGGGTGAGGTTCTCGTTCAATGGTGTCTGCCTGAATGTTCTGACGGATGTGAGTTAAAAGGTCTTCTGCTGCAGGATAATTGAATGTGTGCGATCGTAGCCGATGGGTCGTTATGTAATATGTAAACGAATGGTGTTAGTGTATGGTAAGTAATAGTGGTAGGTGTGTGTCCGTTGCTTTAGCCGCTGATAAGAATATCTTGTCTGGGTTGCATGTTACTCTTCTTTCCGCCCTGGATAGGCTCTCCGAGAAGTATCAGTTCGATATTCATCTTTTCAGTGATTCCCTGGATCAAAATGACCTTGACTCTGTCCGGCGCACGCTTGATCCGGTCGAAAAGGACTACATGCTGAAGCTCGAGCACGTAGATACCGGAAGGCTGAAGTCGACATTTCCTTCGTCGGGGGTCGCTAGATTCAGCGGTTGGTTGCCGTATGCTCGATTGTTTATGCCTGCAGTTCTTGAAATAGATCGCTTCATTTATCTCGATAGTGATCTTGTTGTAGGGGTCGATCTAGCTAACGTGCTAGGTCACGAGATGGATGGAGCGTTAGGGGCGGTATCCTGGCATAAACGTAGCGAGTCAATGGATTCTCGTTTTTTCGACCGAATTGGCGAGGACGCTGAGGTGCCCTACTTTAACTCGGGAGTATTATTGATTGACCGTCAGCGTTGGTTAGAGGATTCTGCGACAGAAGAATGTCTTGAACTTGCTGCTAAACACGGCTCCGAGATGCCTTCTGCGGATCAGACGTTGCTGAATTTAGTTTATGGAAAAAACTTCCTCGCCTTGCCTCGCCGATTCAATACACCGATTTCAGCGGAACGGCGTAAACTCAAGCCAACAGATGTTGAGAATCGAGTGATCCACCTACTAGGAAAACCAAAGCCCTGGGATCCACTTGGAAAGTACTTTAACGGTCAGTATTCGTATTTTGAGGAGTACTTTCGACGTACAAGTCTTGTGAATAGTAAGGCTAGTAAGGGTAATCGATGGAAGTCAGTTGCCATGATAGCAAGGCATTTAAGGGCGTATCGCAAATGTGCTCAGTCACTGTACTTTGGTGGATGATAGACTGTTGACTGACGCTACGAGCAGGACCCACGAATCGTCCTGGAAAAGGTAAAAGCCATTTTCCGTGAGATGCCGTATGCCGTAGCGTGTTTCGTTTTACTTGTCTGGTTGAATTCAATCACTGTGTTGTAAGTGTGTCGAAAAGATGGCAGTTGTGCGTTTTGTCGTTCCGTATTTTGGGCCATGGCCTGTGTGGTTTCCTGCTTACTTACACACGTGCCGTTATAATCCGAACGTCGAGTGGTTGTTTCTTACGGATAATGAGTCACCTAAGGAGACGGAATGTCCACCTAACGTCAAGTTTAGGCCATTGTCCATGGATGGATTGCAGGCTTTAGCGGAGGAGAAGATTGGCTGTCCGGTTAAGAAAAACGCGTACTCTCAGTGTGATTTACGGCCAGCCTACGGCGTCATTCTTAGCGAATTTATTAAGGATGTCGATTTTTGGGGACACTGCGATGTAGATGTTATTTGGGGACGACTTGCTTCGATTTTTACGGAAGAGACTCTTGATAAGTTTGATATTATCAGCTCACGCCGGGGACAACTTGCCGGACATTGCAGCATCTATCGTAATTGCGAGAAGGTAAATAGGTTGTTCGAGAGGATTCCAAGTTTTAGAGCGGTCATGGCGAAAGAGGAATTGTGCCGGATGAATGAGTCTGCCATGGCTAATGCAATTCGCCAGGCTCCGGATATCGCCGTCTACTGGAAGTCGCAGCATGTTGTCGATGCACGAGAACTCGATCGCAGACCAAATGGTTGGGTGTGGGAAAGTGGACATGTGATGAATAGCGATGCAGTCGAGAGAGCCTATTTGCATTTCATGAGTTGGAAACGTTCGCTACGACAAATTGATTTTAGTTATCAAGATGCTCCGCGAAAGTTTCGGATTACGTCACGAGCTCTTTGGGCAGGCGACGTTCCGATGTCTTCACAAGTCTCAGAGATGATACCTTCCTACTCAAGAATGTGCCGACGCACATATAACAGTTTACGGTTGTTCTTGACAGGCCGAGGCCGCTTCTAAGGCGGGTAGTAGAGTATCGCTAAAGCAATAAGTCAGAGTAATCGCTAATTGGCAAGGCAATTGACGTCAGGAAAGAATATCTGTGCATCAAATCCTTCAAGACATTCGAAAAGGCGAGACAAGCCTGATCTCAGTTCCTGCTCCGATTGCTCAGCCGGGTGAAGTTCTCGTTTCGAATGCCTACTCATTGGTGTCGGCCGGAACGGAAAAGATGGTGATTGACCTGGCGAAGAAGTCGCTATTAGGCAAGGCGCGAGAACGCCCAGATCACGTTCGCCGTGTCCTCGACAAGATTCGCAATGAAGGGTTGTTGACGACAGTGCGTCAAGTCCTAGAGAAACTCGACGAACCGATGACGATGGGATACAGCTCCGCTGGTGTTGTCATCGCTTGCGGTGCCGACGTACAGGAGTACAAACCAGGCGATCGTGTGGCGTCAAACGGACCTCACGCCGAGATCGTTGCTGTACCGCGAAATCTATGTGCCCGCGTCCCTGATAACGTTCCGTTTGATCAAGCGGCATTCACGGTCCTTGGATCAATCGCCATGCAAGGCGTACGACTGGGGCGAGTCACGTTGGGCGAAACCGTGCTTGTCATTGGATTAGGACTTGTCGGCCAAATCACAGTCGGTCTATTGCGGGCAAGTGGCTGTCGAGTAATCGGTGTGGATCTCGATCCGGCGAAGTGTGAACTTGCGAAGAAAATGGGAGCGGAAATCGCTCGTCCAGATATCAATGCTAACGCGGTGTTCGCGGCGACTGGTGGGCTTGGTGCGGATGCCGTCTTGATTACCGCGTCAACCAAATCGAATCAGCCAATCACGCTTGCGGCAGATGCCGTCCGACAAAAGGGACGCGTTGTGTTGGTCGGAGTAGTAGGCCTAGAGCTTGATCGACGCCCGTTCTACTTCAAAGAGGCGGAATTCGTCGTTTCTTGTTCCTATGGGCCAGGACGATACGATCCAAATTACGAGCAGCAGGGGCAAGACTATCCAGCCGCTTACGTTCGTTGGACTGAGCAACGCAACATGCAGGCGGTTCTCGATCTAATGGGGAACGGTAAGCTGGACGTGACGCCACTTGTGTCGCATCGGTTTGGTATTGAAAACGCTGTGGGAGCTTACGATCTGATTGAAAAGGGCAGTGAACCATATTTGGGCATCTTGCTCGAGTATTCACGTCCAACAGAGCAGCGAATTGAGAGAAGAGTACAGATTCGCGCCGCCAATTCTTCATCGCGTCTAGGGGTTGGCGTATTAGGTGCTGGGAATTTTGCCCGCATGGTTTTGCTGCCCGCCATCCGCAAGTGCGAAGGGTTACGACCTGTGGCATTATGTTCCGCTCGCGGTACGTCGGCAGAGCATAGCGCTCAGAAGTTAGGATTCGAGGTCGTCGCGACTGATGAAGATCTCGTTGTGAATGACCCAAACGTCGAGGCGGTATTTTGTATCACGCAACACGATCAACATGCCCGACAGGTTTTAAAAGCAATTCGTGCTGGTAAGCACGTGTTTGTAGAGAAGCCGCTGTGTCTTACGCTCGATCAACTGAAGGAAATCGAAGAGGAGCTGTATCGAAACGATACCAACGCTCCTATGGTGATGGTGGGCTTCAATCGACGATTTTCACCTGCGGCGATACAGGCGAAACAGGTTTTTGAAAAGGTAACGTCCCCTCTCACAATTTCTATTCGATTTAACGCGGGTGAGATTCCTGCTGATCATTGGACGCAAGACCTTCTCAAGGGAGGTGGGCGAATCATCGGCGAAGCATGTCACGGGATCGATTTGGCCACGTTTCTCGCTGGGTCTCCACCAGTTCGAGTATTTGCTGAGTCAATCGGGGGGCCAAATGCTCCGGAAATTACGGACGATCAGTGCTTCATCACACTGCGGCATGCCAATGGTTCGATCTCGAATATTGCTTACCTGGCTGGTGGCGACAAGGCGTTTCCCAAAGAGCGGATTGAAGTAATGGGTGGCGGGCGTATCGCCGTAATCGATGATTTTCGATCGATTACGACATGCGTCGGGGGAAAGACGTCGACCCACCGATTTCGTCAGCAAGACAAGGGGCATCAGGCCGAAATCAAGGCATTCGCAACCGCCCTGACTAAGAATGCGGAAGCACCGATTAGCTGGTCCGATTTGCGTAGCGTCACCTTGGCTTCGATTTTGGCGCAGCAAAGTTTACGCGAAGGTCAGCCTTTCGATTTCAGTTGATTGAACACATTAGTGAAATAGGTTTTACGTCAACATCATGCGGATTTTGTTCTTTTCCCATTACTTCCCCCCTGAAGTCAACGCTCCTGCGACACGCACGTTCGAGCATTGTGCGCAGTGGGTGTCCGCCGGACATGATGTTACGGTCATTACATGTGCTCCCAATTGCCCGGACGGCGTTGTCTACGAGGGGTATCGAAATAGATTTTGGTCGCAAACCGAAGAAGTGCAGGGGATTAAGGTTGTTCGTGTATGGTCCTATGTCGCACCCAATGCGGGTACCATTCGACGAATACTGAATTTTGTTTCCTACATGATCAGTGCAGTTCTGGCCTCGCTATGGCTCAAACGGCCTGACGTTATCATCGCAACCTCGCCGCAGTTCTTTTGCGGCTGGGCTGGTGTCATTGCATCGAAGTTGCGGTGGACCAAGTTTGTTCTTGAAATCCGTGATATTTGGCCCGAGTCCATTGAAGTCGTCGGGGCAATGCGTAGTAAATCACTACTTCGATTCCTTGAGTTTCTCGAGCGTCGGATGTACTTGGCAGCGGATCATATCGTGGCCGTAGGTGAGGGATATCGCCAAAAAATTATTGAGAAAGTCCCTGTTGCCGATCGGACATCTGTCGTGATGAACGGCGTTGATTTGAAAGCATATGTCCCCCAATCGCCAGATGCAGCTTTCAAGCACAAATGGAATTTGGATGATAAATTCGTTTGCTCCTATATTGGGACCATCGGAATGGCCCACGGGTTAGACGTCGTAATTAGGGCAGCCAAATTGTTAGCCGAAAAGGGACGGGATGATATTCGCTTTCTGTTAGTAGGTGATGGGGCTGTTCGTGAAAAACTACAACACGAGGCCAAGGAAGCAAACGTCGATTCGATCGTCATTTTCACTGGTCGAATGCCAAAATCCGAAATGCCGACCGTTTTGGCAAGTTCTGATGTTTGTCTTATTCATCTGCGTGGAGTTGAGTTGTTCGGGACAGTGATTCCGTCCAAGATTTTTGAGACGATGGCCATGTGTCGCCCCATGATTATGGGAGTTCGCGGTGAAGCGTGTGACATGGTTCTTGCTGCAGGCGCCGGTGTTGAAATGGAGCCCGACAACGAAGCGTCTTTACTCGCTGGAATCGAGCCGCTTGCCGATAATCGTGAAATGACAAGCGATTTGGGCATTTCTGGAAGAGATTACGTCAAGCAAAACTTCGACCGTAAAGTTTTGGCCACTCGTATGCTGAAAACGCTTCACGAAGTGTGCGGGATCGAGTGGTCTGCAAGCGAAGAAGTCACAACGCAGGCCGAGTTCGTGGTGGAGCGAACGTAAGGCCTGCGATTGCTGACAGGCGTCGTTTGTGGATAAAGATTGATTATCGATGATCGCATGAGTGAATTAGAGGCACAGCTAACAACAAGTGCGTTGGAAGAACAAGCCGCTCGGTTTGTGCAGGAACTTATCGATTCGAAGTTTCAAGGCGCGCGATCAAAACACGTTCAGCTGCTGGAAAGATGGTGGTGTATTTTACGCTATCACGAGAAGTCGCAATTGGCCCGCCGGCTCGGCAAAGTGCTTGCCAAGCGAATCCCAGCAATTGGAACGGAACGCGCGTTCGGAGAAGTAAGGCAAGAAGATCTGTCGGTAAGAGAGGGGATCGACTGGCAGTCATTCATTAAGCGGCAATTGAAACGCAATTCGTTGTACGACGATTCAGCAGTTCAGCGATTAGCAGATAGGCGATTTCGTTTCCTAAATCACGAACTCGATTTTGGTCCCCAAATCGACTGGAAACTGACTAGTCGCCAAGGAACCCCTCACTTATGGCGTTTTCATCTTCATTATCATGAATTCCTGCTGAAGTTCATTCGTGATGGTCATTTCAATCAAGACGGTTCACTTGAAGCGGCATGGTCAATTGTCGAAGATTGGATACAGAACTGTCCAATAGGAGACCCGGCAAGTCAATCGGATGCTTGGCATCCCTTCTGCATTTCACGCCGCCTTCCCGTGTGGTGTATGCTATGGCATTTTTGCCCGCCCAATGATGCATTGAAGTCGCAGATTCTACGAAGTATGTATCAACAAGCGAGCTTCCTCGCAAAGAATCTTGAAAAGGACTTGGGAGGAAATCATCTCCTCGAAAATGCACGCGGGCTGGCGTTCGCTGGCGCGTTCTTTGATGAACATGTTGGAAATTCGTTTTGGCAATCAGCAAGTCGTATCTTGGAGGATGAACTTCCGCGGCAGGTACTTCGGCATGGTGAGCATTTCGAGCTATCGCCGATGTACCATAGCTTGATGTTGTCGGCTGTGCTTGACGTTCGCGATCTCTCACGTTCATTTGATCCTCAGGCATTTTCTGTGTGTGACGACGCATCAACTGCGATGCTGAAGTTCTTGGAATCCATTGTGCATCCCGATGGGGAGATTCCTTTACTCAGTGATTCCGCATTTGGTGAATCCCCTTCACCATCTGAGTTGAAAGATCGAATCGCAGAAGGCGACAAAGACGTGCCGAATTCCGATAGAACGGAAGCCTCAGTTATCGGGCAGTATTGGCGCTGGCGAGATGAAAATGACTATATCCTATTCGATGCTGGTTTGGCGGCTCCGGATCATCTGCCTGCCCACGGCCATAGTGACTTACTCAACTTAGAGGCCTCGATTGGTGGTTATCGATTGATCGTGGACAGTGGTGTCTTTGACTACGAAGACAGCGATATGCGAAATTATTGTCGCTCGTCCAGGGCACACAGCGTCCTTCAGGTCGACAACGAAGAGCAATGCGACGCATGGTCCAAGTTCCGGATGGGACGCCGAGGGAAGACGTCACCACTGAAGTCTGGAGTGGAACATGAGTTCCATTGGGCAGCGGCAACCCATGATGCCTACCGGCATCTAGCCGTGCCTGAATTAGGGCGATTGGTGGCGTGTCGACACGGCGGCCCATGGATTGTACTCGATTGGGCGAAGACCTCCGGTGAGCACTCCTATGTGAATCGTCTTCACCTTGCGCCTGAAGTTAGACTCGGCGCTCAGGATAATAACGGTATTGATCTTCAACTGCCAAACATGACCTTGAAGCTTTCGCTATTGGGAAAAGGTGAACTTTCTACCTCGGCAACTTGGTATTGTCCGGAATTTGGAAAGCGAATTGCACGTCCTATGGTCGAAGCAAGATTTAATGGTTCTTCCACTTGTGTGACGGGATGGTGCATCCAGAAAGCGGATTGTTCGCAGCAGGTAATTCTTGAGTCTGATAGCGACGATTCCCCTATCGTTTTTATCTCGGAACAAGGGCGTCATACTTGTTGGCGACCCTTTGACCAATTGTAATAGTAGTTTCCGTAAATACGTGCCCCTTTAGTAGATCATTGAAGAGTAAGACATTGAAAAAGCTACGCCTTGCCTGTGTTGTTGGAGCACGTCCGAACTTCATGAAGATGGCGCCTTTGCTGCGCGCTTTCGAGGCCTATCCCCAAGTTGAAACCGTGCTCATTCATACAGGCCAGCACTACGATCGAAACCTGTCTGATGTCTTTTTTGAGGAACTCGGCATCAAGCACCCTGATGTTTCTTTGAATGTCGGTTCGGGAAGTCATGGCGTACAAACGGCTCAGATCATCGAGAAGATTGAACAAGTACTTCAGGACGCATCGGCGGAAGGAACCCCTTTTGATCGTCTGATCGTTGTGGGCGATGTCAATTCGACAATGGCGGCGACGCTTGCTTCGGTTAAGTTGGGCATTCCTGTAGCGCACGTGGAGGCGGGACTGCGTAGTTTTGATCGCACGATGCCAGAAGAGATAAACCGAATCGTTACCGACGCGCTCTCAGACATGTTGCTCGTATCAGAGCCATCAGGGATCGAGAACCTAAAACAGGAAGGAAAGCCTGAAGAGCAACTGTATTTGGTAGGTAATGTAATGATCGATACGTTGATGCATCTTTTGCCAAAAGCAAGGCAGAGCGATGTTCTCTCGCGGTACGAATTGCAACCAAGTCAGTATGGACTGGTGACCTTGCATCGCCCCGCTAATGTCGATGATCCCAAGATTTTGGAATCGTTGCTTGATGTGCTGATTGATATCTCAAAACGTTTGAAGTTGATATTTCCAATTCATCCTCGTACCGAGAAACGTCTCACGGACTTCGGATTGCTTGATAAAGTCAAATCGGCCGATGCGATTGTGCTAGCGCCTCCTCTGGGCTATCTCGATTTCCTGGCATTGTCATCGCAGGCCAAAGTGATTGTGACCGACTCTGGTGGACTTCAAGAAGAAAGCACCGTCTTAGGCGTTCCATGTTTAACGCTCCGGCCAAACACCGAACGTCCCTGCACGACAGAAGGGGGGACAAGCACACTGATTGGCAACGACGCTGCGCTGCTTAACCAGTGCTTGGAAGATGTGCTGGAGGGCCGTTACAAGAACGGGACGGCGCCCAAAGTATGGGATGGTAAAGCGGCGGAGCGGATTGCAAGCGTGATTGTGGAGCGGTGCTGAATTTGATCGTTCAAGTCATTCGGCCGGCATATCTCTGGAATAGTGGCGTTTGCACAGGCGTGGATTGACGAACATTCAACGGAATCTCGATCGAATTGATCGGTGTGCATTAACGCAAGATATATGACCCTTGGGGCAGAGTTAGCGGGGTGCCGTGCCGTTCCACCCAAAATAGCGGAATTGGCCTACAAAAAGTCGCTCCATATCCCCTAGATTATTACGGCAAATATCAGGAAAACTCGATGAATACCGCCCCAATTCTGTTGACGAGGGCTTTGTAACCCTTACAATCACCCTAAAATGCACCGGCCTGACCGCCCAAAAGTCGGGGCTCAGTGCGCAACTTAAGAAGTCATCACGACGTGTCTAAATTTACGGTGTCTATTTCTTTGGAGATTAGGGCATGAAAAAAACTATGGCGATTTATAGCGCCGTTGCATTTGTGGCAGCGGTGCTATCACCATTATCGGTCGAAGCCGGGTTCCTCCCGGGCTTTTCCGGTAATTCGGTGATGGGGATGCCAGGAGCATCGGGTGATGCTACTGTGAGTTTCTCCGTTTACGAAACTACGGATAGTGATTGGACGAACGACTTCGGCGTGCCGTTTCAATCTGCGATCACAGCACTAGGCGGTACATCGCTGGTGTCTGATGCATCGTATGTGTTTTTCTATCAGGTGGTGAACACGAATCCGAACCCGTCTGCTAACGATCCGCTCAGTAATTTCCGAGTGTCTTCCGCTTCCGAGTTCAACTCGTTCGGCACCGTGAATGGTTTTGTGTTTAACGACGCGGACGGCGCGGTTGGACCAACTACGAATCCTTCGCTTGGGTCTTCTGCAAGCCCTATCGATATGGTTCTTGATGGAGTCCCTTCCGAGTCTGGCGTTGTACCGAGTGGTAGTGGGTTCGCGGCTAACGGTTCGGCCGTCGGTGCACCTGGAATTACCGCATCGTATCTGTCCAGTGTTGACGAGTTGCGTTTTACACTTCCCAGCGTGGCCCCGAATGCCTATACGTCAATTTTGTTCGCGACGGTAAGCGGGAACTTCACGATTCCACCTGTTGTTTATGGCAAAGGCATGTCCCTGGACGGAGTCGCGACATATGGGGACATTCCAACTCCAACTCCAGTTCCTGCCGGTTTAGCCTTGTTGTTCACTGGTCTTCCTGGCGTATTAGGAATGTTCTTCTGGCGCCGTAAGCAAGCTGTAGCTGCTTAGTGGGTCTTGCCAGGTTTGAGTTAAATCGATTAGCGGCCTGCCTTATTTGGCAGGCCGCTTTTTTTATTTGTTTAGTGATTCATTAATGTGAGAGTATCATCGAGTCAGGCATGATTCGATGAAGTAAGACGAATCATCTATTCAGATGTGCGTCATCGAGAATTCACAGTTACGTTGTCACACAGTGTGCATGTGACTGAGTTAAGATCTTTCACCTAAACGTCCTTTGGTAGTGCGGCCTTGGATTATGAGAACGCTCAATATTCGTCTCCTGCTGATGCTTCTTGCTGGGGTTGTCGTATTCGGAGGCATCTTTCACGGGATTCATCTTTATCAAAGCTCTAAGCTGGGCGATGCCTTCTTGCGAGCTGCCGAGCGTGCGAAAGCAGAAGAAGACTATTCCGGCGCGATTCAGAACATTCAGAAGTACATCGTTCTCAAGCCCAACGACCCCGAAGCGCTTGCCGAGTTAGGGCTGTTGTTGTCAACCTATGGCAATGCGAAGCAAGCGTTTTTCACGTTAGAACGCGCACTACGCAGGGATGAAACGCGAACGGATGTCCGACGTGAGCTCGTTTCGGTGGCCGTCAAGGTAGGTCGTTATTCCGATGCGCAGACACATCTCAGCGATTATCTGCTGAAGGAGTCTCCCAAGGATGGAGAACTACTGCTTCTACTCGCACGTTGCCAGTTTGCCTCAGGAGAATATTCGAAGGCAGCGAATTCACTTGACTCAGCTATCGAAAACGCTCCCTCACTGCTTGAAGCTTATCATTTGCAGGTCCAGATTCTACGCGGTCCACTAGAGAGAAGATCTGCGGCACTCGACGTTTTAGATCAAATGGTGGAGGCGAATCCCGCTTCAATTGAGGCCTACGTCACACGTGGCGAATATCTATTGCAACACAAGAACGAACCAGAGGTATTAGCTGCCTACTCCGATGTCGGAAACGAGGAAGATGGGACGCTCGGCTATGAACCAGCCGTTATCTCGCAAGCAGCAAGCGATTCTCAAAAAGCATTAGAACTGGATTCCGAGAGCCTCGGGGCGAATCTATTGGCCGCCCGGTGTGCCCAGGCAGAAAAGAGATTCGAAGAGGCAAATGGCTATCTGACTAAGGCGATGCAGCTCTTCCCGAATTTTCCCATCACCTACACGATTCTCGCAGAATTAGAGATTCAGCAGGATGACACCGAGGGCGCGATTGAGTGGCTCAATAAGGGGATCAACGTTGTCGATGAAAAGTCGGATTTGCTCTGGAACTTGGCGAATATCCTTATTGATCAAGGAAAGATCGATCAGGCAAATGATGCCATCAATCAGCTTGCGAATACGGAACATCCCAAGTCTACGGTTAACTTTTTAAGGGCGCGCCTTGCCGTATCTAAGGGAGAGTGGCTGGCTGCGGTACGCCAATTGGAACCATTGCGTCCGGCGCTGACACAGTGGCCGGACTTGGCAAAGCAAGTCGAATTTCAATTGGGAACTTGTTATCGACAATTAGGTAAGACGGATCTCCAGCTAACCGCCTTTCGCCGTGCCGCGACCATCGATCCATTCTGGCTGCCCGCCCGTCTTGGTGTTGCTCAAGGTCTCTTAGCGTTAGGGCGTATCGACGAAGCATATCAAGAATTCGAGTATGCGGTCCGTTTGCCAGGTGCAACTACGCTGGTGTTGTTAGACTTGGCACGCTTGAATATTCTTCGCAACCTGCAACGCAATCCAGATCAGCGGAACTGGGAAGCAAGTGAGCAAATTCTCTCCAGTATCGAAAAAGGCACACCGAACTCAATCGCCGTGCCAATCCTTCGTGCCGAGATGCTCGTCGCGAAAGGGGAGACTCAGAATGCTGAGCAGGTCCTCATGGAAGCCAAGAATACGCATCCAGATGAAGCGGACCTTTGGATGACATTGGTTGCCCTGGCATTACGCCGAAATGAGCTTAGTAAGGCGGAATCCATTCTCGACGATGCAAAGCAGCAGCTGGGTGATGGTCCGGCCCTTCGACTGGCGGAAGGACGTCTTGCCGCGTTATCAAATAAAGAAACTGCTGGGGATAAGCTGAGGACGCTCGCCGATAATGTCAATGATTTTGATCCATCAGAAGTTTTGCTTTTGACCCGAGGGCTTGCCAATCTTGCACTAGCAATCAGTGATTTCGAATTGGCGGAAGAGTTATGCGTTGAACTGTCGAAATTGGATCCGAACAACTTGTCTATTCAGCTCTTACTTTTTGACTTAGCGCTTTTGGGAGATCGTAAATCGATCTTAGAAGAAGCACTTGGGTCGATTAAACGCATCGAAGGTGATGGACCTTTGTGGCGTTATGGAGAGGCCGTTCGACTTACCGTAGAGGGCCGAGGCGAGGATGGAGATGCGAGCGCGTTGGCTACTGCCGAAATACATCTCGCCGAGGCTAGAATTTCGCGGCCATCTTGGTCTCGAATTCCGCTGTTGATGGCGGAGATCGATGACATGCAAGACGATACGGATAACGCCGTGCGGCATTATCTTGAGGCGATCGAGCTTGGAGAGCGTAATCCCAAGGCAATCAGTCGACTCGTTAGTTTGCTATATAAGCAAAAACGTTACGTCGAAGCAGATCAGGTCATCCGAAGACTACAAGAACAGAAGAGCCCATTCTCTGGCGACATGGTCAGAATGGCTGCGGATATTTCGCTGAGGCTTGATGATTTTGATCGAGCAATCGAGATTGCTCAGGAAGCTGCTGAGAACTCTAGCGAATTCCGAGATCATTTGTGGCTCGCACAAGTGTTGGGCGTATTAGGTCGCGACGAGGAGTCTGAGGCGAAGTTTCGTTATGCGATTGAATTGGCGCCTGATACGCCCGACGTATGGATTGGTTACGTGGGATTTCTTGCCAGAAGTGGCCAAGAGGCAAAGGCTCAGCAGGTGATTGCAGAAGCGGAAAAGAGACTTCCACCCGATCAAGTTGCTTTAACTCTTGCATCCTGTTTTGAATCTCTAAAACAGCTTGAATCGGCAGAGCAGCAATATAAGGAAGCGATTGGGGAAGCCCCCAGCGATATTCAAGTCTTGCGGAGAATTGCAGGTTTTTATCTAAGCCAAGGCAACGCCGCCGCAGCACTTCCATACCTCGAAAAGATCATCGCTCAAAGTGATCAAGCAAATGATGAAGATCTGGTTTGGAGTCGTCGTAATTTGGCGATCTTAGTTGGAACGAAGGGCGATCGTTTAGGTTTCGAGCGTGCCATGTCGCTGCTTGATACGAACTTGGACTACGATCCGAAGTCACTTGCTGACATGCGTGCGAAAGCGATCATCCTTGCCAATCGTGGTGAAAGCAAGGAACGTACTCTTGCCATTCAATTACTGGAGCAAGTTGTCAGGCAGCAGTCAGAACCATCCGAAAGCGATATTTTCCTTTTAGCGAATCTTCACATCTCCGAATCGGAGTATCTAGCGAAGATCAAGCATCAGCCCGCCGATGCCGCGTTGGAATGGAGAAAGGCGAGGCGACATATGCAAGGTTTGCTCGCAGCGAACCCAAATGAAGCTCGCTACGTTCAGACCTATGTGGATGCATTGTTGAGGCAAGGCGAGAATCATGAAGCTGGATTATGGTTTGATCAACTCAAGTCCATTAGTTCAAGCGAAATCACTCTCCTGGGACTTCAAGTTCGTGTTCTTATCGCCAATAAACGATTTGAAGATGTCGTTCAGGTTCTCGAAGATAAAACGCAGCACCTGTCTAAGGACGGTTCTCAAGATGTCGTCGCGACCATATCTTTGGGGCAATTGTTAGAGGTCGCTGGAACAAGGCTCGAAAAGCTAGAGAAAAGTGAGGAGGCCACGAAACTTTTCAACCAGTCCGAAAAACTGTACGCCAGTGTTATTGACTCCGAGAAGAGTGACCCTCTCGTTCTCGCTGGTTTCCTGGCTCGCCGTCAAAGATTCGACGAAGCGATTCAGGCGGCAACGAAAGAGTTAAGTCAAGCGACGCCAGAACAAATCGCTAACTTTGCGGTGAACATTTCGCAGCAAGGTAAGGACTTTAATAATCTAGAGCAGTTCCTCAACCAAGGACTGTCCGAGCATAAGAATGCGGCACCAATCTTGTCCGTTCTCGCGGATGTTCATATCGGGCAGGGTCGGTATTCGGAGGCAGAAAAGGACTATCGCAAAATGCTTGCCGATAATCCCAACAATGTCGTTGTCTTGAATAATTTGGCATTTCTCTTGGCTCTTCGAGAGCAGAATCCAGTGGATGCTAAGCAATTCATTGAGAAGGCAATAGACTTAGCCGGACCTCGTGCTGCTTTGCTTGATACTCGCGGAGTTGTTCTTTCTGCTATCGGCGAACATCTGAATGCGGTCGCAGATTTGCAGAAGGCCGTGGCGGAAAACCCATCGGCTAATCGACTTTTCCATCTTGCCGTTGCGCTGCAGCGTGCTGGAAACAAAAAAGCAGCCGCGGATGTTTTGTTGAAAGCGAAAGAACGAGGCCTGACTCCCGAGGACTTCTCTCCTCTTGAGCAAGATCTGCTGAGAAAGCTCGAGTCAACCCTTTGATGTTGTGTTTCATCACCAACTAGTTCGATCGCGCATTAGCGTAAGGCAAACGCCTTGTTGCATGCGGTGCTGGCAGTGCAGGCAGTGCAGGCAGTGCAGGTGCGTAATTTCAGGTCATAATGCGTGGTAACAGCGAGGATCCTCTGCTCTGACCGATGGGGGGATGCCGATACGAGTAAAGCCGTTTCTCCCCCACCGTTGGTAACAATCTCTAGAGGCATGGATGTCCTTGATGAGACTCGCGATTCCCATAATCCTGATCATAGCCAGCATCGTTGGATGTGCCACGACTCCTCAAACGAGTTTAGGGCCAGGTCCAGGCGAAGGTATGGTACTCTCCGAGGCAACCTATGCGAATGGGCCAATGCCTCGTGAACTAGACAAGGTATCGCTTCCGACCTATACGGTAGCCCCGCCTGATATTCTCGTTATCAACGCGATCAACTTGGTGCCTAAAGCCCCCTATCAACTCATGATGGGCGATGTGGTCGCCGTTTCCGTATCAGGAACGCTGCCCGATGCACCGATCGAAAACGCCTTTCCAATTGGAATCGGTGGAACTATCGACTTAGGCATGCCATACGGCAAGGTCCGTGTCGTCAACAAGACTGTCGAAGAGGTCGAAGCAATTGTTACTGAGCATTTGCGAATGTCACTCCAAAATCCTCAGGTAACGGTTTCGCTTCTTCAAACGGGAGCGATGCAGCAAATTACTGGTGAGCATCTGGTTGGACCGGATGGCACAGTGAACTTAGGCGTCTATGGTACGGTTCGAGTTGTCGGATGTACTGTCGGAGAGGCTCGGTATATGATCGAGAACCATCTCTCAGCATTCCTGGAACAACCGCAAGTTGCTGTCGATGTCTTCGCGTACAACAGTAAGGTCTACTACATCGTTACTGAAGGAGCAGGACTCGGAGACGGCGTCTATCGTTTTCCAGTCACTGGTAACGAAACCGTGCTCGACGCTGTGTCCAACATTAATGGACTAAACCAAGTCGCGTCGAAACGTATCTGGATCGCCCGCCCGGCACCTCTTGGTGGAGAAGTTCAGATATTACCAGTCGATTGGACTGGAATAACGGCCCAGGCCGCTACCACCACAAATTACCAATTAATGCCTGGTGATCGACTGTTTATTGCCGAAGACAAAATTGTCGCCTGGGACAATCACATGGCCAAACTGTTCGCTCCTCTGGAACGAATTATGGGCTTCACTCTCCTGGGAACGAATACTGCTACTCGGCTTAGTGGCAGGGTGTTGCAAGGCGGTGGTAATCCTCGCTCAAGCTCTGGTTTCTAGTTGGACGGATTGTTAGACGAAGAGCCTGAAGGTTAGGTCAACATGCAGAGTATTTGGTTAAAAATCAAACCGCCGGCACGAATGTCTAGGGCCTTGGTCGTTGCTGGACTTGCAAGCATCTTGCTTCTCGGAGGGTGTCGTCATTTTCCTCAGCCGTGGAGGAGCACCCACGCGACTTGGATGAACGCAACTGCCCTTGATGTGATTCCACCAAAGTCTGCCGCATGTCCGCGTGTCACGCAGCCCTACTGTGTTGATTCCATGTATTACGGACACTACGGCGATTGCTGGCGTAGGTGGCCGGAAGGTTGGCAACAATGTCGGCCTAACGAATGCTACTATCCGGCGATTCAAGCTGGCGAGATCGAGCATATTGTCGAAGTCGAAGAACCTGAAGTCGTTGATACACCGAAGGTAGCTGACGAACCAAAGTCAACAATGATGCCACCGGTAGGCGAAATTGTCGTGCCACGACTCGAGTCCGTCTCCCCAAGTGACATGTAGGACTCATTGATTCGAGGCAGGCTGGGCGAGGCGGGGCAATAATTTCCTTGATTGCCGCAGATTAGTCGCCAAAATAATTTAGTAGGTCGTCAAGCGAAACTGATCACGTCAGAAGAGGCTTTGTGATTGTCATGAAACGAAATCTAATCGTCCACCTTTTGGCGTGTCTCTTGGTATGTTCGTCCATGGCAGGGATCGTGTCTGCCCAGTTTCCCTATAAAAGCCAGGGTAGCGTTTACACGCCTTCTAAGTCTCCGTTGCCTATTTACTTGCAGTATTTCCGAACGGACGTGGGTGTCACCGATCCGTACAACAACTTTGTACGACCACGTGAAGAACTGCGGAGAACGTTACAAGCTCAGCAAACACGAATTAACTATTTGCAAGCTGAGCAACAAACCATGTTGCAGAATCAGCGTCAGGGTGGTGTCACTTCGATTGCCCCGACTGGCTCAGCTTCGCAGTACTTCAATTATTTGCATTACTATCCTGGCTTGAGCAACCGATAGAAGAGCGGCTCAATTGATCAATTACCGGTCAATCATTCGTGTCGAGTGGCTTCGCTCTTACCCCCAAATGAGTTGCCACTGGGATCCAATCTCCTGTAATGTTTCCCGAGCGAATGTTTCTCGCTTCAGGCCCAATGGTCATGGCACAGGATGAACCTCCGTCGAGGGTCACTGCGTCCGTGGCGCCGAGGTCATGCAAGTAACTTGCCACCTTATTTATCGAAGCATTTTCGAATACCGCTAGCCACAACTGTTTCTCGTCTGGATCAAATCCAATTGCGGTTCGCTTATCTGGCTCGATTGAAAGTCCAGTTTGAATTTCTCCTTGGAGAATAAGAATCCGCTGGGAGCCAACGCCCCATTTGACTGATGAAAGGAATTCTTCAGTCGGTCGTTTTTCGCTTTCTAGATGAGGAACAAGATCATCGTCAAACCAGGCAAGGAAGTTGTTTCGGAGCGACTCATTGACTTCATGGTCGGATACGACGATTTCGTTTGACTTAGCGTGATCCCCTGACAAACGAATCGGCCAGGGTTTGCCGGACCAGGTGAAAGATCTTGAGTCCGAAGAGAACTGGGTGCCATTGATAACGATCGCAAGGTCATTTTCGGATAGGGCCGCGTTTGCCGTTTTCAATTTGTACTGCCGATCAGCATTACCAGTTAGCCTTGGATCAGTCGGAGTTGTGTAAAGTTCAATTCCTGGCGCGGTCAGGTCAACGCGAACTATATAGACTAAACCGCTTCCCTCATCTGTTTCTGGTAGCCGCTCACAAGTATAGGTAACGCCCTCGAAAATCGCGGTCTCGGGCGTTTCGGTGCGTTGAATGACCCAAAAGTAAATGATCAATGCTAAGACGACTAAGCCTGCTAAACCAATCGATCGGCGAATGACTTTCCAGAAGCGGCTTGTCAGCGAGCTTTTCTGATTCGCATGTAGCCGAGAAAGTTGTGAAATTGGATCAGGCGATGCCCTGTTGTGGTCATCGTTGTCGGTGGGTGTTTTGTTCAATGGATATTCTTTCGCAACGTTAAGGGTTAGCTTGCTGTTGCATTTGCTCTGGCGAGCAGAGAGTTTACGCTTTGGGGGGTAAATGTCGGGCGGGAAAGAGGTTATGGCCGTTGGGGAATCGGTTCACAACCAGGGGTTCTCGGAAAAAGCGATTCGTATTCATTCTAGTTCCGTTGATTGCTTTTGCGCAATTTCGAGTATACTAGGCAAATCCCCTCGATTCTGGTTGCGTACATCCCCCCGTAACGGCTCTTCGGAAATCGAATGGTACGCACGCCGCA
Source organism: Blastopirellula marina (assembly GCF_002967765.1). Classification (NCBI taxonomy): domain Bacteria; kingdom Pseudomonadati; phylum Planctomycetota; class Planctomycetia; order Pirellulales; family Pirellulaceae; genus Blastopirellula; species Blastopirellula marina. The sequence continues at coordinate 772,523 of NZ_PUHY01000015.1, forward strand.
AGGTCATCTACGTCTAGTTTACTGAGAGTTTCCATGGCACAGATTTTCTCCAGCGAAATTGCCCAATTCGAGCAATTTGAAGCACTAGCTGACTCCATAAAAAAACAAACGGCGACCGTTGGGATTATCGGACTCGGATACGTCGGATTGCCATTGATCCAATCGTTCGTGCGGGCTGGCTTTCGGACCATGGGTTTTGATGTTGATCCCGAGAAAGTGACTCGCTTAAAAGCTGGTCAAAGCTATATCAAGCATATTGATTCGGCTTGGATCGCCGAATGTATTGCAGAGAACCGATTTGAACCCACGGCAGATATGCAACGCCTATCCGAGGCGGATGCCTTGCTCATCTGTGTGCCAACTCCGTTATCGGAAAGTAGAGATCCCGATCTAACCTATGTGGAAAACACGGCGCGGATGATTTCGAAGGTTCTTCGACCGGGCCAACTCGTCGTGCTTGAAAGTACGACCTATCCCAGTACGACGCGTGATGTCGTACTGCCAATCTTAGCGGAATCAGGTCTTGAGGTTGAGAAGGACTTCTTCTTGGCATACAGTCCTGAGCGAGAAGATCCAGGTAACCCCGATTTCAGTGCGAGCCGCATTCCAAAGGTGGTCGGTGGCTACGACGAGTTGAGTATGCGACTCGCATGCGATCTTTATGGTCATGCGGTGGTTCAAACGGTTCCGGTTAGTAGCCTGGAAGTGGCGGAAGCGTGCAAGATCCTAGAGAACATCTATCGATCCGTGAATATCGCTTTGGTCAACGAGTTGAAAATACTCTTGAGCAAGCTGGATATCGATATTTGGGAAGTCATTGATGCCGCGAAGACAAAGCCGTTTGGCTTTCAGGCGTTCTATCCAGGACCAGGGCTCGGTGGACACTGCATCCCGATCGATCCATTCTATTTGAGCTGGCTGGCACGAAAGAATGAGTTGGCAACGCGTTTTATTGAGTTGGCTGGCGAGGTTAATGCTTCCATGCCTAGCTACGTCATCCAGCAGGTCATCGAGGTGCTGAACGACCACGGTAAGCCAGTTCGAGGAAGTCGAATTGGGTTGTTAGGAGTGGCTTACAAGAAAGACGTTGACGATCCGCGTGAGAGCCCGTCATTCAATCTGATGGAGCAACTGCTCGAACGAGGTGCACGCCTCAGCTATAACGATCCGCACATTCCGGTTCTGCCAGAAATGCGACATCACGATGTTCCAAGGATGGCGAGCGAACCATTAACCGCTCAATGGCTTTCAAGCCAAGATTTGGTCCTGATCGCAACAGATCACTCGGCCTACGATTACGACTTCATCGTGCGTCATAGTCAGTTGGTGATCGATACGCGTAATGCGACCAAAAACGTACTTGAGCATCGAGAGCGGATTCGTAAAGCCTAGTAGCGACGAATTGACGCAAGAAATAGCCGATTGTATTGGTTCAATCGGCTGAGATGACGGGGGAATTTTTCCATCGAAAGATTCGCCATGTTGCGAGGACGACCGTCACGGTAATGAGAGAAAGCCAAGTCAAATAATCTCCATACCGCAACAAATAGAATGCGTATTTCATGTATTCGGTTGTTACCAACAGAATGCCAGTCTTGGTCGTCCACCAGTTATCTTTGTTCCAACCGTCTGTTGGGGCGGATATGAATCGCAATCTTGCTTTTGCGCTCGGCAGAACTTGCCGGAATACCCAACTCGAACGGCGAGTATGAAAGTGATCTGTGACAACCAACACGGTGCTAGTTGGGTGTGATTTGAGAAATGTTGCTAAGGTTTGCGCATCGGACCAAGTTGAATTGGTGGCCACTTCTAGAATCTTGATCTTGTTATCGGCTATTCCTCGAGCCAGCAACGAACCACGTATTTTCTCTTCAGTGGGCAGCTCGAAGCCTTCTTCAACTACTACCGTTTGTTGATTGCTTGGAATAAGAGCGGTGTCGGCAAACTTCTTTCTGATGAGGGCAGCTGCCACAAAAGGTCTTGTTTGCTCGTTGCCGGGCAGGATGAAGACATAGTCGGCTTTGATGGGTGGTTGACTGACATCGAGCCAGTCCGCCAAGCCTATCAGGATAATCGTTCGGGATAAGTAGAGTCCGCAGAGCAGGAGGATGCCGATAGTTATCCATTTAAGTGGGGGCTGAGAGAAAACGCCGAGACTCATCTTCCCTCCAATTCTTGTTCGTATTGATCGGGAGTCCATTCCAATTCGGCAGGAGTGTCTTCGCCGAAAAGTGTGGCGTAGATAAGGTCAAAATATGCTCGCCAAAAAGACTTTAAGCCACGACGGCTTTTCCACCAGTTTGTGGTAGTGTACTGCTCATCAGAAACAGACAGTAACTGCAGGGATGAGCCGGTTTCATTTCTCGTCGACTCCAATACCTGCTGAGTTAGCCCACTGCTGAATTCATCGCAGAGAATTCCAACACGCTGTTCCGGATGGTCTCGCATCCATTGGTGCAGTTCTCTGGCCCATTCCCATTCGGAGCGATTCGCGAAATTGAGTATTTCAATTTGTTCGGAAGGAATACCAACCGCATTCAGGGCGTTGCGATCTCGAATAGAACTTGGAACGGTGACTTTCCATCGATTCAACCGATCCAGCGGGCCTTGGAGCACCAGGACTTTGAGACCTGGGGAATTTTCGTGAATCGATCCCGCGACGTGATAACGTTCATCACCGCTGAGAATTACCAAGCAATCGATTTGCTCGGGACGCTGCTCCGACGCAACGAGCCAGCCAGCGGCCCATTCAAGAATTACTGGATGGGCCAGGTAAATAACGATGATGGTGAGGCCGACGCAAATAAGTCGTCTGCGCCATAGTTTGCCCATGGTTCACGTTCGGCAGGAAGCAAAGTCAGAATAGATTCGTGGATTACCATTGTAAGCCACGAATGGCGAATTCCGTACCGGCTTCTTCCTAGGCGGGGGCTGCTTGGTCACCTATGCCGCGTTTGGCTTTGAAAACCAGCGACGGAAGCGTGCCATACCGCCGAGCCCGAAGACGGCAGTCAGTAACATCATCGCTGCCGAGGGGACCGGAGCGATCTGAGCCGTTGCGTCTGCATCATGCGAGAATGGAGCGAATACGCCACGCACGCCGTTTTGCGCTTCAACGTGATCGTAAAGGTCGAAGTGAACCGTCGTGGGGTGAATCGACGAACCGGTTACGGTTACATCGTAAACGTTGATCTGCCCCAGCCTCTTGCCTGGTCCAGCGAAGCCATTGGTGAAATCGCCGATCAGAGTCTCCTCTTGATCAAAATCCCCCAAACCGAACTCCTGCCAGAAGACGCCATCACCGTAAACTCCGTGCGATGAGAGGTAACCTCCACCGCCAAGTTGGGGTGTGTCGCCAGACGTGTTCCGTTGAATGAAAAACGGATCCAAAGTTGTCGCTGAACCTTCGGTGAAACCGTTGTAAGAACCGGTTCCCCCCATGGTTGAAGGGGTCAAGGAAATGTTCAGAGGGCCATTCGCCTCCGCTTCGGAGGAATACGAAATCGCCAATTTGACGTCGTAAATCGTCGCTTTAGAGGTATTGCCAATTGCCCAGATGCGAAATGGGGCACCGCCCGTAGAACCATAGGGGGTCAGTGTCCAGGATTCAGTGGCTTGATCGTAGGTGCCACCTTCCAGGTAAAGTTGCAGCAATGGCTCTGCACTAGAAATCTGAGGAAAGGCAAAGACCGCGATTAGCGTGAGCAGTGCGATGTTTCGCATGACTTAAAGTCCTACGGGAATAACTGATTGCAAACGTAGTAAGGAATAATCGGGTCCGCCTGAATAAACTACCCAGCCTTTCAGGCTAGGCACCCCTAATAATAGGTGTGTTGCGCAAACCTTGCAATAAGCCATTGGATGAAATCTTGGAAGAAGTTCGTTCTTATTTCAAAGTGATCGATGGCACTGAGCGAACGCCTGTTTTGAACCGACGCTCAGGGAGTCCTCAAGGGGGTTTCCTATTGCCTACCCTCACTCGCAAGGGCTCGTAACCGGCTTTAGTTGTCTCGCATGCTGAAACCGGTCTAGGACAATGAGCAATTGCCAGTTTTTCAGGACCCAAACAAGTCAATTGACTTGCCCCGTATCGCGCTCGACGTTCAGCAAGTAAACCGTTGTGATTGAGGCCTGCGAACAAGATGTTTTGCAAGCGATATCTCGCGTTACGAAACTCTCTAAGTCGAAGTTGTCTGTGCGACTTCTCGCGAGCCCCGGCCTTAAATCCGGGGAACTTCCGGCGGCTGCTGATAATACCGCAATGCTACCTGTTACGACATTTTCTAGGGGGGATGATACGGCATGCGGTACTTCGATATACAATCGAGTTAGACGTCAGATTTCCGCGAGAAATTCGGGTTGAATCTCACGGTCGAAAGCAGTGAACTGTGCCCAGCGATGCTCGTATGGATTGTTGACTTTAAACTGCTCAAGATTGGTTGACCAATTGGTCGCAATTGCCGTGTGATTGGCATGTCCAGAGGAAGGCGGATGGTGGCTTCTCCCAATAGCGATGTTTTTCACGAAGCGATGACGGGCGACTCCGGTGCGTGGCGGGCCTTGGTGGGCCGGTATCGTCCTTTGTTGCGACTTGTGGCTGCTCGCCATGCTCGCCGAATGGTCAGCAATCGATACGACGAATCGGATGTCGTCCAGATGACTTGCGTCGAAGCATTACGTGGCTTCCATGGCTTTCAAGGGGAGTCTCGGGAAGAGCTCGAAGCTTGGCTGGAAAATATCCTGGAAGACAACATCGTACGGATGTGGAGGAATCATTCCGCTTCGCCTCGCGATTTTCGGCGAGAAGTCGATGCGGATGAGCATACGGGGGGACTTAGCTTCGTCTGGAACACGCGTGCCGGCCAAGACCCGGCACGTCATCTCGTGCGAGGAGAAGTTGCCATCATGTTGGCGCAGGCCCTCGAAAAGTTGCCCGACGAATATCGTGCTACCTTGGAGATGAGATTCATCGACGGTCGCCTCATGAAAGAAGTTGCTGCGGAACTCGATACAACCGTCGCCGTTGTCGCGGGTAGGCTCAGACGTGGCCTGAAAACACTGCGCGAGTTATTCCCTGCCGAGCTTCAAGAATTGATGGAGGGTGGCTTCGAGTGACCGACGAAGAGGGGCAGCTGGACAATCTTATCGCCGACTATTTACAACAGATTGATGCCGGGGCGGATGTCGATGTCAATCAATTCATCTCTGGCTACTCCGACGAGATCCAATCGGCCTTCCGCGACTATCTTCGGCTCGAAGAAGAACTTTACCGACTGAATGCATTTGGTGGTATCGACCAAGGGACTTCAACGGTTACCCAAGGATCGACTTCGACATCAGGTGAGCTTCTCAGTGATGAAGACGTCGGGGGGTACCGCCTGCTGAACGCAATTTCCCATGGGGGGATGGGAGTCGTCTACGTTGGCCAAAATGCCCAATCAGGCATGCTCGTGGCGATCAAGCTTCTACGTCGAGCGATTCGTAACGTCCAAACCTATCGACTGAGGCTCGAGCGTGAATCACGCGCCATCGCGGCGCTGAATCATCCGCATGTTGTCAGGCCGATCGCTTCCGGTGTTGACGAAGGGTCGACCTATCTGGCGATGCAATTGATCGACGGCGTCGGGTTCGATCGAGTCATTCAGTACTGGCGACAGCAAATCGGTGACGATTCCGATGTCGCGACGCAGAAAGCGCCAACTACGATCGTCAAGACTCCTGTCACGCAATCGGAAGTCGCAAGTTGTGCCGCCTACTTCGAGCAGGATCGTCTCAAAAAAATCGCCGAACGCCTAGCGAATATTGCCGACGCGCTGCACGTTGCACATGAAAGTGGGATTGTCCACCGTGACGTCAAGCCATCGAACATTTTGGTTGATGTGCACGGGGATATCTGGTTAACCGATTTCGGACTTGCCTCGATGGGAGAGGACGAAATTGAGCTGACCGAAACGGGAGACGTGCTAGGAACGCCTGCTTATATGAGCCCTGAGCAAGCGAGCGGCCAAAGTGGTGATATCAATCGAGCGACCGATGTCTACAGTTTGGGCGTCACCCTTTACGAATTGTGTACGCTCCGTAAGCCATATTTGGGTACACGTCAAAAGATTATTCACGATGTTCTCTCAGGCCGATTCGTGCGGCCGTCGCGGGTTCGGCCTGAGATTCCAACGCAGTTAGAAGCGATTATCTGCCATGCGATGGAACTGAATCCACGAGATCGTTATGCGACTGCGAAAGAGTTTGCTTCGGACTTGCGTCAATACGTCGACCGCGGACGTGTGCGAGCACGCTTGCGAAACCGAATTCAAGGTGCCCTTCGATGGTGCGAGCGGAATCCACTGACGTTCACGGTCGCGATTGCCGGATGCGTTATGGCCGTTATGGTAGCGTTCTCGGTTCAACTTGTGAATTCCTGGTCACTGTCGAGTCTGAATTCTCAATTGAATTCGGTCAACGAGCAGCTGCTGGGGGCGAACCGCGATCTAGATGCCAGCCAGAGTCGCTTGAAACGCGAGTTATACGTTGCGAATATCCGCTCCGCATTCGAGGCGTTTCACGACCAAGATCTGACGGCAATTCAGCTGCTATTAGCGCCTTATCAAGGTGCTGATGCCGACGTTCCCCGCTCGGTGCCGCAGCGCATGCTCGAAGCGTTGATTGAACCGCCGAAATCACTTGTGTTAACCAGGCATACCGATTTTGCAACTCAGTTTGTGATTTCGGATGACGCGTCGTTTCTTTTGTCAGTGGGCCACGATGGCCAAGTCATCAAGGCTAACTTTGATGGCGAGCAACTGCAAAGGTTCACAATTGGCGGTAAGCTGGACTCGATCGCGATTGACAAGGATAGTCAACTGTTTCTAACCGGTAAGAATATCCCGGTTGGCGAGAATCTTGTCGACTTCTATCGAATGGACAACGGTGAACACCAGCAGAAAGGAAGTCGACCGTGGTACGGTATAGAGGAGGTCGCCGTCTCTCCTAGTGGGAGATGGTTTGCCGCCTCCGAGCGATATCACAGTGTTTTTGTGTTCGACAAAGAAGGTAAACAACGCGCTAAATGGACGACCGATACGCGGAATGAATCGTTAGAATTCATTGACGATGATCATCTACTTGGGATTTGTCAGGCAGGTAAAGATGATCGAAGACTTTATCTCTACAACATTGACTCGGAAGACAAAGAGGAAATCTCTAGCGAAGTCGAGTCGTTCGCCCTGGCACGTGATAGCGACGGAGAGCCGAGCTATGTCGTCTCGGCAGGAACAAACGATTTACGAGTCGTGCGCTGGTCCGATAAAAAACAAACCGTCCATGTTGCTGACATGCCAAGTCGCATTCGCTGTGTCGACGTCAGCCCCGACGACGGTCTAATCGTTGCTGGATGTGATGATGGCACGGTCTATCTATGGGAGGTCGATTGTGATCAGGAGAAACCCCTTCCTCAGGCTCGGATTGTTGAAATCAGCGATCAACGTATCACCGACATCGAACTGCTGCCGGGCGATTTCCGTGGAGGCAAGGTTAGGCTCGGCTCAAACAGATTCGCGGAGTTGGGAATTCAATTGATCACGAGTTCTGAAGACGGAACCGTCCAATTGCATCATTTACCGGCCCGAAATCCTGTAGATGTTGTAGGACTTTCAGATGGATCGAGAGGCACAACGGAAGAACCATTTCGTGATCCTCTTCGAAGCGACCTACTTTACTTGCCGTTTGCTAACGGTGAACTAGTTCGGCTCGACCTGACGACGCTCAGTATCGATACGGTGTTTCGACACGACAAGACGATCGTCCACGGTATATGTGCCGACAACAAAATCTACTTTGCCGATGAGAACGCGATCGTTGAGATCAACTGCGATGGGGAGGCTTCACCTCGCACGTTTCCCTCGCCGCTGAAAGCGCAAAGGTGTCGGTGGATGCTGAAGCTCGATCAGCAGTTGTACGTTTTGTACAGCAGTTCGCTCGTGTCAATTGATCTGGGTGATGGTGGTAAACAAACGGTTCACAATCTTCCCTACGATGAAGCGATTGGAATGGTACCCACCGGCGATAAGAAATCGCCAGTTCGTATTTATACTCACCGCGCTGTTCTCGAACTGGACGCAGGTGGTCAAATCGAAACGACCGAGCTGAGCGAATCCATCAAAGAAGGATCCACGCACGTTCAGTATTCGAACGATCAGAAGAAGCGTGCGATCGCGAAACTCTCGGATCAAATAGAAGTATTCGATTCCGAAAACGGCATCAAAAGCGTCTTGGCAGGCCACTTACAAGGGATCACCGACGTCGAGTTTGTCGAGGATGAGGATACTCTCATGAGCGTTGCCCACGATGGCACGTTGCGGTTCTGGAGCCTGGAGACGGCGCGAGAGTACGGACGGCTCGATATGTTTGATTTCGGCGCACATCACGTCTTTTATTTTCGCGATCAATCTCTGATTGCCACAGTTAGCTATCGCGGCTGGGTTCGCGTCTGGCGTCTTGCCCCTGCTTCCGAAGTTGGAGAGCCGTAACCAACCCCACGTGCGAGATGCTCCAAGGCGGAAACATGGTATAGTGGTTCCGTTGAGCTGGGTCCATTGACTGCTCGCAAGAGGCGACTTCGCGTTCATGATTTAGCTACCTAGATTCGTCGTCTTAACATCTTGAAGCCTGGAAAACACATGACATCGAATATGACATCGCGACGCTCCTTCATGATGGTCGCCACCGCAATCGCTGGGGCAAGCCAGTTGCCGGACTACTTGTTGGCGGCCGAAGAGACGGATTCTTCAAAGCAACTGATGGCTTACGTCGGAACGTTCAGCTCACCGCTGAAGGACGTGCTGAAGACTCAGGTCGATCTTCCACCTGGCAATGGCCGTGGAATACACGGTTTCCGAGTCAATCGCCAAACGGGCGCACTCACCGAAGCGTTCGTCGAACCAATGGGGACAAGCCCGAGTTGTGTGATCATCAACGCAGCGGGGAATTGTCTTTACTCATCGAACGAAACGGATCGAGTAGGCGACAGCAAAGAGGGGACGGTCACCGCATTCGCCATTGAACCGCGCGATGGTAGCCTAAAACAACTCAATACGGTGCGTTCGGGCGGCGCTGGTCCCACCTATCTAAGCATTCATCCTTCAGGAAAGTTTCTGTTTGTCGCGAACTACTTCGGTGGTTCCGTGGCGGTACTGCCAATTTTGAATGATGGTCGGCTGGGCGAGCCCACCGACGTCCAACAAGATGAGGGGAAGATTGGTCCGACGAAATCTGTCCAAGCACCTCCTGGGAGCTTCGCGTTCAGCGGACATGATCGTACCCATGCGCACATGATTCAGCCCGACCCGACAGGGCGATTCGTTCTCCACGTTGACTTGGGGTTGGATCGGATTTACATCTGGAAGTTTGACCAAAAGACAGGGAAGTTAAGTCCGAATTCTCCGGCTTCCGTATCGTTGCCTCCTGGTGATGGGCCACGACATTTTTACTTCCATCCGAACGGTCGCTGGTTCTACTCGATCCAGGAAGAGGGCTCGACCATCGTTCTTTTCGATTACGATGCGGAGTCAGGCAAGTTAGCGCCGCGCCAGACAATCTCGACTTTGCCGCCAGGGTACACCGGAAGCAATTTCTGCTCCGAGATTCTCGTCTCTGCCGATGGCCGATTCGTTTACGCTGGTAATCGACTTCACGATAGCATCGGGATCTTTTCGATCGGCGAGGACGGAACGCTGACCCATGTCGCGGATGAATGGACACGGGGTAATTACCCGAGGAGTTTTAACTTCGATCCAACTGGCGAGTTTCTTTATTGCTGTAATCAACGGGCCGATCATGTCACCGTGTTCAAGGTGAATCGCGACACAGGCTTGCTGCAGTTTACAGGGCACTACGCGCCGGTCGGAAATCCGTCGAGCATTGTATTCCTGGAATTGCCCAACTGATTCATGAGTCAGATCGTCAGCGTCGATTTCGCGTAACTTCAGATTCTGGTTGCGGCGAACGTGGTAAAGGAGAACTTGTATCGTGCTCAGTAGCTTTCAGGACGATCTCACATTTCTCGAAACGTTCACTCCGATTGTGCTGCTGCAAGATCGTGATATTGCGGTCGCAATTGCGCCTGCTTATCAAGGGCGGGTGATGACCAGCACGGTCCAACGAGAATCAGGCCCCAGTTTCGGTTGGATCAATCGCAAAGTGATCCAGCAGGGGATCGTTCCCGAACAGCGCCGACAGGGAACGATGGAAGAGCATATCTACGTCTTTGGTGGCGAAGAGCGTTTTTGGCTAGGACCGGAAGGAGGGCAGTTCGCGTTATTCTTTGAACCAGGTTCAAAGTTTGAATTCTCCGATTGGAAGACGCCTGCGGCGATCGACACGGAACCTTATGAAATCGGGAGTCAGACAGACCGATCGGTCGACTTCTCACACACTTGTACATTAACGAATTTCAGTGGTGCGAAGTTTAAAATGAACATCGAGCGATCGATTCGTCTTTTGGATAAGACCGCAATCGCCGAGACATTGCAAATCCAAGCGTCTCTAAACGAAGTCCAGGTCGTCGCCTACGAGAGTGACAACCGATTGAGCAATCGCGGAAATCACGCCTGGCTTCCTGAATCGGGGCTACCATCCATCTGGCTGTTAGGTATGTATAACCCTTCGCCACAGACGACCATCGTTATCCCGTTTCACTCTGGTAGCGTCGAATTGCTAGGCCCCAAGGTGAACGACCGCTATTTCGGTAAGGTGCCGGAGGATTATCTTAAGGTGGAAGAGGACGTCCTGTACTTAAAAGGGGATGGTACGCGACGCGGAAAAATAGGTCTTTCGCCCGAGCGCTCGAAAGGGTTGGCGGGAAGCTATGATGCCGATGGGAAGGTGTTGACGATCGTCATGTACAACACTCAAGAAGCACCCAGTGGTTACGTCAACTCGATGTGGGAGCTGCAAGACAATCCATTCGAGGGCGACGTGATCAACGCCTATAATGATGGTTCTCCTGCCCCTGGCGAGCCGCCGCTTGGGCCCTTCTACGAACTGGAAACATCTTCTCCGGCCGCCGCCCTGAAGCCGGGCGAAACCATGCGTCACGTTCAACGGACGTTCCACATTCAAGGAGAGGAGGATCAGCTTGATCCAATCGCAGAAAGACTGTTCGGCGTCGGATTGAAGCAAATCGTGACCGCGTTCCTAAGCAAATCGTAATGTGCCCAGCAGAAACGCTCCGTACGAGCTATTTCCAGGCGAGTTCCATTCCTTCGCTGGTTAGTGATCGCTGGAAGTCGGCCAGTTTGTCTGGCGTGTTGCGGACAGCCCGCGGAGAGATGGACTTTTCAAGGCAGTAGCTCACCAAGCAACCAGCCGCCTCGCCGATGCACCATTCAACGGGGTGTAGGCGATAGCAACCGTTGGTGAGGTGGGTGACGCCGAGATTCTTACAAGCAGGAATCAAGTTCTCGATGCGTTTTGGAACCATCGAACCAAGCGGGATCTGAAATGGAAGCGACGCGAAGTCGATGTAGTTGTTGCCACCGCTGCTAGGATGTAGATCGATGTGGTAGTAGCCAATGCCGACCGAGTCGGAGAATTGTGCGGCTTTCAAATCATTGCCAGACAGTCCAGTGATCTCGCTACGCTGCTGGCGGCCGACATGCTGTTCCTTAACCGTAAACTCGGCAAGTATACGACGCGACTCACGAACGTACGGATACATCGCAATGCCATCCTTCGTACCCGTCATTTCTGGAACGAGCCGCAGTCCAGCAAATCCGCTTCCCCCGTCCGCGCGAGGACATTCCGTTTGCAGCCAATAGAAGAGGGATAGGCTTAGCTGTTTCGCTTGATCGATATGCTTCTGTTTCTCTTCGGGCGTAACTCCGACCAGGTTACCCAGCATGTAATCGTTCTGTGGCCAATTAACCAGGGTAACGCTGCCCTCGTAAGTACCAGGGACGAAGTTTGAAGCATCGACAATGCGCCGATAAAGCCACAAGTTAAGTGCCTTGGTTGGTTTGCCGGTGGGATCAAAATCGAGCTTCTTTGGTTTGAGATCACGTGGCGACGAGTAATGAAGATCAAGTAACTTGCCAGACCAGGCCGGCGTCAAATCTGGGACGTAATTGCGCCAGAATTCGTAATCGGCTGGTTTGTCGCCCACAAAGTCTTGGCCGTCGACGTACTGCATGGGGAAGCAAGCGGTGAACGATTGCTGATTGTCTGGCTCGGCCTGATCGGCAGCATGAAGCTCGCCGGTTTCCGATTTCGCCTCGGCTCCCGTAACATACTCAGCGCCAGTCAGCGGTAACAGGTCTCCCAATTCGGTCGCATCAAGAAAGTAGGGGGCTATCACCACATGCTTGTCAGCACTTTTCGCCGATTGAACCGTTACACTTGCGATGCGGTCGCCTGACATTTCAGCGGCAACGGGTACCGTCTCTAAAAGAAGACGGAGTTGTCCCGTCTTCAGATAAGGGGCAAATATCTGGTTCAATACCGCAAGAGCCACTTTCGGTTCGTGGCAAAGCCGGGAAACGCTGCCCCCTCCGGGGTTTAGCCTCGCATTCGCTTTCGCCGCATCGGTCAGGGGATACTCCTGGCGATAGTGCTCACGGATGTCATTGCGAAACTTGCGGTACGAAGTATTCGAGCCATGCGTTTCGATGTGCCCATGTTCGTCGGGCGGAACGATCTGGGAAGTAAGTTGCCCGCCAATCCACGACGTTTCCTCGGTCATCACCACCTTCAGCCCGCGACGCAACGCTCCGATTGCCGCAGCGCAGCCCCCCAAGCTTCCTCCGATGATCGCGACATCTGCTGAAAGCTCTGGTTGCTCTTTGGCCGTTTGCGCAATGAGCCACGGAGCTATAGAAACGGTTCCCGTTGCGGCAACGGCGGACTGTAAGAGACGACGACGATTGAGCGACATGGTGAACTCGAGACTGAGAGGTTGGCAAGCGATCAGGCAATTGCGTGAACCGCAATTCATCAGAGGAATTGGAAGGTGATTGTCTGGAGGGGAGCAAAAGTGATGTTAGCAAATTTACTATGTCAGCCCGCGAATGACCAGCTTTGAGGTGAACTTAACCCGAGAGCGGATGCTAGGCGAATTATGGATTCGCTGGGCCTTGCCGTTGTTCGCTAAGTCAGATTGTCCAGGGATTCCAGTTGTTGCAGGTCCGTCAGAAGGGGGGCGTTCGGATAAACACTGATTTTTTGGCCTTATAGAACAGATCCGTACCGTTTGTTGAGGTCAGCCGATGGAAGAACAATGGGTCAACTGAAATTCCAAAAAATGAAATACGTCTATGTTAGATTGGAATGACGCAACGATTAATTTGATCTCGCCCGATTTCATTGTCTTTCAGCGGAAATGGCCTACCTCATGAAATCTGCTTACCTATGTTTCCGTTTGCTCTTGCTTGGTGCATTTATCCTATCAGTTCGTTCGACCGTTTGCTGGGCACAATCGGAGACTAATCAACCGGGGAACCTAGCCGAATTGACATCTGGCTTCGAGACGCTCGCACCTGGACCACTGGTGGAAGGAAGTGACAAGTCGGGAACATGGTCGGCAGATGCTGGCCATGCCGAGATCCACACAATGCACCAGCGAGGAGGAAAAGCCTCGCTTCGACTCATGGGTGGTGTAGAGCGGAGTGTTGTTTGGACGCCACATGATTTTGCTGGCGATACCGATCGGCTTGAATTCTGGTACGAACGATGGACTTCGCGACCTCCGTTTTCCTTTCACGTCGAATTGCTGAGCGACGGTGAATGGACATCGGTGTTTCACGATGCGGGAAAAGCGGAGGTAGGTAGTTTCAAGAATCACGTTTCGATTCCGTTAAAGGGGAAGCTGCCAGAACAAGTTCGCTTTCGTAGCACGACCCCGCCTGCGTCTGGTGTGATGATCGACGATTTCTACCTGGGTGGCGTTGTACCGAAAGTGGTTAAATCGATTTCGGCCAGGCAATTCGTGGTGCCTGTTCTCCTGCGCAACGAATGGAACCCGATCCTGCAAATAGAGATTGACGTGCAGGGCACCGAAGGTGAGTTGACCTTGGAAGCGGTACAGATTGAACTTGGCGGCTCGCTTGAAATCGAGTCAATCGAGAAAGTGGAAATCATCGCCAGTGAAACACCTCAGCCAGCGTGGTTTACCATCTCGGATATCGCGAAGATGGCCGGTGTTCAGGTTATCGGCGTGTCGACGCGTCCCCAAGCAAGCATGGAAGTTGGCGTGCAAACCGAATTAGCGCGGGGAGCGAACTACTTTTTCGTTTCGGTCAAGTTGAAGGATACTACGGACGTTTCGCAAAACTTGCAGATCGCTTGCCCGACCGTCAAGATTAGCGGCGAAACACGTGCGTTGAACCCGCCGAGGCAAGAGGCACCTTTACGCATCGGGCATGCCCTACGTCGCGCCGGAGAGAAGGGCGTTCATACCTATCGAATTCCAGGCCTTGCTACGACAAAACAAGGGGCGCTGATTGCGGTTTACGATGTTCGCTATCGCGGCAGCGGCGATTTGCCCGCAGATATCGATGTGGGGATGTCGCGGAGTGTCGATGGTGGTCGAAGTTGGGAACCGATGCGGATCATCATGGACATGGGGAGCGATCCGCAATGGAAGTACGATGGTATCGGTGATCCCGCCGTTCTGGTCGACGCAAGAACGGGAACGATTTGGGTTGCTGCATTGTGGAGCCACGGTAATCGAGCATGGCATTATTCCAGGCAAGGATTGGGTCCTGAAGAAACCGGACAGTTGATGCTGGTTCGCTCGGCTGATGATGGCAAAACGTGGTCGAAACCGGTCAGCATTACTCAGCAAATCAAGAATCCGGATTGGAATCTTGCTTTCAACGGGCCAGGGAAGGGGATCACAATGAAGGACGGGACGCTCGTCTTTCCTGCCCAGTTTCAAGATGAAAATCGTATCCCGCATTCAACGATTATTTACTCAGTCGATCACGGGGCAACATGGAAGATTGGAACCGGGGCCCATCCCGAAACAACTGAGGCCCAGGTCATCGAAATTCGTCCCGGGCAACTCATGCTGAACTGCCGTTATAACGACGCATCATCACGAGTGGTGATGATTACTAGCGATCTAGGTAAGACATGGCAGGAACACGGCACCTCGAAGAACGCTTTGATCGAACCTGTTGCATGTATGGCAAGCTTAATCGATGTCGATCAAGAATTGGGCGAAAATACCGGCGGTTGGCTTCTGTTCTCGAATCCAAATAACCTTAGCTCTCGCCAGTCAATCACGATCAAAGCATCGAACGATCTGGGACAAAACTGGCCCGAGAAGTATCAACTGTTACTCGATGAAGGGAGAAGTGCGGGGTACTCGTGCCTGACTATGATCGATCACGAAACCGTCGGCATCTTGTACGAAGGAAGTGCATCAAAGCTGGTCTTCCAGCGAATTCCACTAAGAGACGTGATAGACAAGGTCTCCGAATTCAATGCCGCACCGTAGATTTGGCCAAGGTAACTCCAAAATGGAAGCTAACCTATGCTCTTCATAGCCAATTCGCATGCCACGATGGTTGCACTTATCGCGAGTAAAACTCCGCTTGAGGCCACTTTGTGAAACATGGTATGACCTGATTCGGAATGAGAACGATGGACGGTTTTTCACGGGAATTGCTGTTCCGAACCGATCGATGGTCATAACACAGGTGATTTGCGAATGATTGGGGAACTTGTAGCCCGAGTATTCGATGAGCCGTTCGAGTGGCTTCAAATGTGGCGAAGAACGATGCTAGCAAGGCGGTTGGTTCGGCAATTGAACTTAGCCGATGATCTGGTCGCGAAAGTAGCATTTACGTCTGGTCATTCAAAATTCAAATCAAATCAAAAGACTAGTGAGATCGTGGCACTTCTCGGCGAAGTTGAGAGACTTCGGCCGCGTATTCTCTGCGAAATTGGTAGCGATCGAGGTGGGACTCTAGCCCTATTGGCGCAGGTGGCTTCGGATGACGCTTTAATCGTTTCCATTGACCCGATTCATCAGCATCGGAATACGATTCCTTACGAGAGTTTGGTCCGAGGTTCACAGCGATTGATCCGAATTGGTGGCGATTCCCATGCTTCCGAGGTCATCGGGCATTTGAAAACTGTATTAGCGGGACACACGCTTGATTTCTTGTTGATCGATGGCGACCACTCCTACAGCGGTGTTAAGCAAGACTTCGAGATGTATGCACCACTCGTCCGAAAAGATGGTTTGATCGCTTTTCACGATATTGTGCCGATTCAGTCTGAGGCGTCCCAAGCATATGTTGGCGGTGTACCCGATTACTTTACCCAGGAAATCGCTCCAACTTATGAAACACGAACCTGGATCGATAGTGCCACGCAGGATGGATATGGAATTGGAACGCTGGTCTGGCCAGGCGAGCGAGTAGCCACCAACCAGGCAATGGACGCATGGGTTGCTAGGTCGGCATAGTTGGCCCCCATTTGAATCGTACATGATGTTTGACAGTGAGGTCTAAGGAGACGAGCATGCATCGCACATCCCTTTCGAAGATGGAAGCATTCTGGGAAACCTACATGTTGCCCGAATGCGAGCGGTCACCCATCCGTGTCTTGGAGATCGGTTCGAAGTGCTATGACGATCATCCTTCTTATCGACAAGTGATGGATCATGAAAACGTTAGCTACTGCGGGCTTGATCTCGAGGCCGGTCGGAACGTGGACTTGGTTCCTGGCCATCCCTTCGTTTGGAAGGAGTTAGGGTCGAATCAATTTGATTTTTGTATCTCAGGGCAAACCTTTGAGCATAACCCAATGTTCTGGGTGACATTTGCTGAGATTGCTCGTGTTCTACGGCCAGGTGGGATCGCACTGGTTATCGCTCCAGGGAGTGGCGCCGTGCACCGCTACCCGCTTGATTGCTGGCGATTTTATCCTGATGCGTGGAGCAGCTTGTGCCATTACTGTGGTATCGAACTCGTTGAGACCTATTTCGAGAATCATGGAAACAGAAGGTCCGAGCCCAGTTTGATGTGGTGCGATAGCTGTGTCATTGCTCGAAAACCGACGTTCGAAGATGCCAGCCAGCAAGCCGCATTGGATCATCGGCTTAACGCGATTTCGGCAACGGCTACGTTTGACGTGCCAAGTGCTGACTACTCGGGGGACGGGCCATGTTTCGTCAGTTACGAATCAACTGCGCCATACCATCGCAAGCGAAAGGGCTTGATCGCAGCGGTGAGCCGGCTTGCTAAGCAGCTTAAGCGATATACCAGAGGGGTTCGCAAAAGTGCTCCGAGCCGAGCGGCATAGTTTGATTACGATCGAATCGAAGACGCGCTCGAGTTCCTATGCGGCTTGGTGCGATTTGCTGAGTGTGTCGATCAATTCAAGAAAGGCCTTGCGTTTCTGAGCTCGCAAGGCTCGATCGCCTGCCAAGCCGACTTCATGGACCCAGTCGTCTCGCCACTCAATGTAGGCTTGCCGAAGCTCGACGTTAGGCAAGATAGAGGCCTCGCGTATTTTGCGGTCTGGCAGGAGTGCAGGATCCCATTTGGAATAGATTCGACGCCAATTGGCGCCTCCGGTGTCGAGACCAATGAACCAGTCTTGACTGAAATCAAGGCCCGTCTCTTCGGCTTCAGCAAAGCGAAAAAAACAATATCCGGCCCAAAGAAACCAGCGATCCTTGGCCCAACGTTTGTCACCGTAGAATGGCAGTGTCTGCAGCTTCTGAAACGGATCACAGGCATTCGTCGGAATCAGATCATGATCGATGAAGCCGAAGCTGGAAGGTCGGGCAGGTCTTAGGATTTGCTGCCACACCCAGTTCATCGCTTGTCCATGAGAACGACTTGCCGCTGATCGCCCTTGCCAAGGGTTCTTAGGCAAACGGATGTAGGGCAAGTCGTTGGTTCGACAGTGTCGTTCAATGGCACTTGCTGCATCTGCATTGGATGAGTTGTCAGCAATGAGGTAGGTCGCGTGAGGTATAAAATCTCTCACACGTTTTGCTTGAGCCAGGATAAGCTCGTTGTCATTGAATGCGATGGAAACGATCACTTGCCGATCGCGACAAAGCGAGATGAGCGATTCCGACGTCCCGTCAGGCGGCGATTGGCGACAGTAGGCTCGATCAATCAGGCGATATCGCAACGCTTTGATCGAATGCAAAATCGGGCGCAATCTAGCCCAATCCGAAAACGTGTATTCTCGTAATGGCTTTGGCATGAAGATTTACATGGTCCAAGAGGCGAGCGATTTCAAACGCAATCTTTCGTTTGAAGAAGGCTAGGCGGTCCGTAACAAGTTATTACTACATAGTAGATTGGGGCTAGTCCTGGATGTTTGTTTTTGGCGGGACTTTTCGTCGAAACATGCATTATGAACAGCCGCCATGGCGCGGAAGTTGTCCTCAATGGTCCATGCCGTCGCAGACTGCCGTGCAGCTATTCCCATCTGACGACGCTTCTCACTGCACGTAAGTTGACACAGGTACGTGCTTAAGTGCTGCATTTCGAGTGGTGATGGCAAGATGAAGCCACTTACTCCATGCGTAATTCGATCGGCGGCTCCGTTGCAACGTGTCGTGATTGTTGGCAATCCGCAGGACATGGCCTCTAGTACGGTCAAGCTGCATGCGTCATAAAAGGTCGGATGAACGCAAACATCGGCGGCAGAGTAAGCAGGTTTGGCATCGGGCAACGAGCCTGCATAAGTAACGGTATGTTTCCCGAGTTGAACGCTTTTTGCACTTTGGCGGTGTCCTCCTACGACCAGTAGGTGCAGCTTCCCTTGAAAGTCTTGCAACCTCCGGATTGCCCGTACGAGATGCGGCACTCCTTTCAATCGATGATTGTGTGCGATGGTGAGAAGGCAAAGTTCGTTCTTGCCAATGGCGAATCCCTGTCTTGCTTCGTGTCGAATGGCTTCATTCCGGACAGGTTGAAACTGCTCGGTGTCGATTCCATTGGGAACACAATGGATACGATTCAGTGGAATGCCCTCTTGCTTATGGAGTCCCTCAGCTGCCATCTGAGAAACCGCGATGTACCAACCGCTAGTGCTTGAAAACTGAGCCGAACTGATCTGGCCCAAGTGCCGTTTCCGTCCAGAAAAATACGAGACAAGATGTGACGCAACTCGCGCCAATACAGGCCGTGAGGTCTGACTCGCTTCTTGCATTGCTCGGCGTGAGCCCACATGAGATTGAAAAATATCGAATCGAAGTCCCAGCCCCATGTCATGGACGATGTCAAAGTGTTCGCGGGCGTAAATTCCGTCGAGTTGCTGAAGTGCACTGAGTCGATTAGGGGCCTCAAGTTGCTGAACATATTCTGACGGGATCGGTAAATCGGCCGCCACTTTCAATCCAATAACCCGAATCTGATGCCCTTCAGCTAGCAGCCAGCGGCAGAATTGAAGTGACCACGATTCGGCACCTCCGTGCTGGGGATCAATTCTCGGAATGGTAATAGCTATCCGCATGTCATTTATGCTATTCGAGTCTTACGATATTGAAATTGATATTTTATGCCCAACCCAGAGTGGGTATTCTTCTTCGACGGGTTAATTAACCTCTTGCGAAAAGGTTGTCAATTGCGTTTGCCATCTAAATCGAGAGTATGGTTTGACTGTTCCACAGTCCGACAGCTAAGCAATGATCTGCCAGTCGGTCTGTCGCGTTTAGAGATAAATGCACTGCGCGGTTCGCTTGCGTTGCCACCGGAACATGTTGGATTTTGTGCATTCGATCGATACGGCAATCAAATGGTTGAAGTGTCGCGGGATCGTATCGTAACGCTGGTCGAGCAATTCGGCCGTTCTCGTCATGGGGCCCTGTTGAACTCGTGTGGTCCCCGTAAGAACAAGACATACCTCAAGCAGGTTGGACGTGATCTTGAGCGATTCATACGCGTCGCTTCGAGAGCTTCATTGTCGCGAGCCCGGCGGCTGTTTACGCCGGAAGCAGCAATCCCCCAATGGCAACCGGGCGACGTCTTTGCGTTGACTGGGAGTACCTGGGATCGGTTAAACGAGCGTATGTTGAACGAGATCGTTTTCGATCACGGTTTGCAACTCGCAGTGATCGTTTCCGACATGATCCCAGCAATCTACCCTCATCAATTTCACTCTAAGGAATTGGTATTAGCTTTTGAAAAGTTCGTTGAATTTGTCGCCAAGCATAGTTCATTAACGCTAGGTATTTCTCAGTCGACAAAGAACGACTTCGATCGTTTCGCCCGACAACGGGGTATCACGCCTCGGCATAGTGAAGTGATCTATTTGGGAGCCGATCCGATTCCGGAATGTCCGAGTACGCCAAACGGCCTACCCGATACTCTGATTCAACAACCGTTTGTTGTCAGCGTGAGCTCTATCCAAGTCCGTAAAAACTATCAGCTCCTGTATCAACTCTGGAGAAGGTTTGCTGAGGAAGGACGTACTAATATTCCTCGACTCGTGATTGTCGGTTCGAAGGGTTGGTTAGCGAGCGATCTTACGTACCAAATAGAGCGTGACCCATTGGTGAAAGACTCGATTGTGATTCTCAATCATGTCGACGACGAGCAACTGCATTGGCTGTACGCAAATTGCAACTTTACGTTGTATCCGTCGCTCTACGAAGGTTGGGGCTTACCAATCGTCGAGGGCATGATGCATGGTAAGGTCTGTCTGGCATCCAGCACCTCGTCAATGCCTGAGGCAAGCCAAGGACTCGCCGTACACCTTGATCCGCTCGATTTCGCAAATTGGCATCAAACAATTGTTCGATGGTGTGACAAACCCGAAATCCTCGCCGAACTTTCTAGGGGAATCCGAGAGCGTTATCGCCCGCGCACCTGGGGAGAATTCGGAACGGAGTTTTGCGAGCGTCTTTGTCACCTTGCTAATGGTAATGTCGTGAGTCGCGCAGCATGAAGCCAGTCGTCACGGTACTGATGCCGATTTATAACGGAGAATCCTACTTGGATTCTGCGATTAACTCGGTTTTGGGGCAAACCTACCAGGCGTGGGAACTCCTTTGTCTCGATGATGGTTCTAGTGACAACTCCCGAGCGATCATTCAGCGGTTTTCTGACAGGGATGATCGCATTCAACTCATCAAGCTTGACCACCGTGGGATTGTTTCCGCGCTCAATCATGGGGTCAAGCAAGCTCAGACGAAATTTATCGCAAGACTTGATGCCGATGATATCGCATTGCCATCGCGTTTCGAGTTGCAGATACAGTACTTGGAGCGTCACCCAGAGGTTGCCTTGGTGGGTGGTAGTTATCAGACGATTCGGGCCGACGGAAGCGTGTGGAAAGACAACATACCACCGCTGAGATACCAAGATGTACTGGCGAGACTTCCGCAGAGCAACTGTATTGCGCATCCGGCGGTAATGATGCGGCGCTCAGTTCTTGATCAGTTCGAGGGACCGTATCGCGAGTGGTTTCCATTCGCGGAAGACTATGATCTGTGGCTACGAATGTCCGTACAACATCGGCTTGAGAACTTGCCAGATATTCTCTTGCAATATCGACGCGACTTCGCAAATCCGCGGCCTGCGCGAACCGTAACTCAGGCCATCTCGACTCTCGCAGCTTCGTTTGTTCATCGTTTGCGGCGCGACGGCATGATTAGGGATGATCAGTTATCAATGCCATTTGATGAGCAACGATTGATAGCGGCAGGCTGCCCGGTCGCAAGAATCCATGAGGTCGTTCGAAAGGCATTGCTGTCCGAAGCTCGTGCGTCAGCGAAAGCCGGCTTTCCTGCACAGGCCCAAATTCTTATCAGAGAAGCAAAAAAAGTCGCTCCAAAGCTGTGGCAAGTAAGGGACTGCGTTGATTTTCTGTGGAAAGTTACTCAAGTCCGTGTTGCGTGAGCAGTGAGTCGCTATACAACGCGGACCGAGAGTTTACACAGGCGACTAAATCATCGAATCATGCTTCGGCAACGGTGCCGCGGATTTACCCGTGGCAACCTACGCTTTGATCTCGTCGATCTGTTTGGTTGCAATACCAACCGGGCGATCCAGAGGAACCTCGGCAGCTGCGAGGATCGTGGTGAGAAGGTCGCCCTGGTTTCCCTTGATCTCTGGCAGGAAGCGTCCTGTCTTAATCGAACCGCCACCCTTACCGGCAAGGATGAATGGTAGGTTTGCTCGGGTATGTCGGTCGCCGTCTTCCAGACCTGATCCCCACATCATGATGCAGTTATCGAGCAGCGTACCGTCCCCTTCCTTGAGGTTGTCCATCTTCTTCACCATGTAGGCAAATTGCTCGATGTTGAACGCCGTAATGGCGGCTACCTTGTTGACCTTTTCTTCTTGGTTATTGTGGTGCGTCGTCGAATGATGTTTGTCTGAGAATCCAAGTTCAGGGTAGGAGACACCATTAGGCGTAGAACCGATGTAAGTGCAAACGCGAGTCGTATTGGTTTGGAACGCAAGCACGTTCAAGTCGCACATGACTTGCATGTACTCGCTTCGCTTGTCTCCTTCCGGAATCTTAATTTCAATCGGTGGCGAGTCGGAGTCGTTACGGCGACTGGATCGTACCCCCGCCTTTTCAAGAGCAGCCTCTTTTTGGCGAATTTCAATAGCAGCGATTCTGCGTTCTACGGATCGGACACTATCTAAATACTCGTCAAGCTTATGCTGATCATTAACTGGTAAGGTGCGTCGCAGATCGCGTGCACCGCTGAGCACCAAATCCAGCATGCTGCGGTCTAAGGGATTCGCCCGGCTGCCAGAATCGCCGGTCTGCTCTTTCTTGTGGAATAGGCGATTGAGCACATTCCTCGGGTTGATTTCAGCTGGGACGGCCTGAGTCGGAGAACGGAAACTGCAATGCGAATAGTACGCTTCGTTCAGCCCGGCCTGATTCTCCTTCCAGGTTTGGGGCATGGTGGCCAGTTCCAACGACGGAAGTGTTGTGAATGCCCCGAAAGCGTTAGCGGCGATTTGATCGGCCGAGATGGAAATGTTAATTTCACCACGTCGATCTGGGTCGGGCAGGGCAGCGGTAAGCCAAGTGGATAGCTCGAGCGCGTGAGGTGCGCCCTTGAACGGACCATTGGAAACGCCAGCGATGCCCTTCATCATCAAGCATTTCTCTAGTACCGGCCGCAGTGCTTCCAGGGCTGGCGGCGGGGAAGTCAGAAAGCTCTCGGCGTTGGCTGGCCAAAAGCGATCCATGATCACACCGTGTGGCATGTACATGAAGCCGAGTCGGACAGGAGGCTTGAACGATTTCTTCTCGCTCGCTTCTGCCCAACCCATGGTATCCAAGAGCGGCAAAGCAAGAGCCATTCCCACGCCCTTGAGGCAGGCGCGACGGTTGATAAATCGGTTATGAATCATGGAAAGGCCTCTTCGAGTGAATTGTTTGTAACAACGGACTCGTCATCCGATGAACGAAACGTCTATCGCCTTGGATAATTGTGGCAGGGGCTAACGAGATTCTCTTGAGTATTTTGTTTCGATCTTCTGTCGAAACGCCGGATCGACGAAGGGATCTTCGGTCTGCTTTTGCCAATCGGCCAACGCCTGTTTCAATCGCTGTTGTTGATCAGCGACCTCGGGAGCATTCGACAAATCAACAAACTCAATTGGATCTTCTTGAAGATCGTAAAACTCCCACTCAGGCGGGTTGTGTAAACGATCTAGGGCTTGGCGAGCAGGATGATCGGTAGCGAGCTTTTCCGCCATGGCCGGAGCTTGGTCTCCATCAACAGAAGCGGATGCCGACAACTTACCGGCATGCAGGTTGTGAATCAACTTGAATCGTCCGTCAGTGATGGCTCTACGCGGGAAAAAGGGAGCCGCTCCGTGATAGTGAAACTCCGCAGCTAAAGTAGTGCGCCAATCCGCTGAGTCATTGTCCGTAGCCACTGGCCGCAGCGAGCGACCATGAAGGCGTCCTGACAGTTCGATGCCTGCGGCGTCCAAGATTGTGGGGTAGATGTCGATACTTCCCACAAGTCGCTGGGAGACATGTGGCTGGGAGACTCCCGGCCAACGAACCAGGAAAGGTACCCGCAGGCCAGCTTCATAACAGCTAGTCTTGCCACGGGCGAATGGGGGGCCGTGATCGCCCAAGAAGATGATCAGCGTGTTGTTCCACTGTTCGGTTTTATGAAGTGCTTCCATCAGCATCCCGATCGCGGCGTCGATGCGATAGACACAGTTGTAGTAGCCTGCGATCTTTTCTCGCTGAGCTGGCGTATCGATTTGCTGCCAGGGCCAAGCGGGAACGTCTTCAGATGTTAAGACCTTCTTAGGCAATCCTTCGACTTGATTTGGAAAGTATTGTGGCCCACGTCCGCCACCCGGCTTTGATTGGCGGGCGACATGCGGATCAAACAAATTGAACATCAGAAACCAAGGTTGATCGTTCTCTTGGCTGATGAACTTCTCAGCGTATTGGACTTGCTTCTTAACTTGGCGACTGCCGAAACCGTTTCCTTGTCGCATGTCGAATTGAAATTGCTTTTCTGGATTCACATGCAGCTTGCCGATGATTCCGGTTCGGTATCCGGCCCGCTTCAGTACGTTAGGCAATAAGTCATCATACAGCTCTTGATGCACCTGGAATCCGACGTTGGCATTGGCTAATCCGTAGTGACCGTTTCCGTGCGGATAAAGGCCGGTGAACATCGTGGAACGAGACGGACTACACGATGCTTGGCTGACGTAAGCCGTCTGGTATTGAACCGATTGCTGTGCTAACTGATCAATATTCGGCGTCTGAGCGATCGGGTCGCCATAGCACGAGAGTTGCGGTCCAAGATCGTCGGCGGTGATCAGCAGAATATTGAGTTGGTCTGAAGCCTGGCTAATGCCGGGAAATAGCAGCAGTGTGAAAAGAGCAAGTCGAACAATCAAATGAGACACGGGGTAAGCCTCGTTGAGAGTGGGGATGCTTGGATAGGGACGATACATGCCATCCATTAAGTCACCGAGCACTTGCATGACACGGCAGCTTCAGGTGGGCTGCAAACGTGACCAAGATAGGAAGTTATTCTTGGACGCGTCGGTGAGTGAACAAGTAACTGGTAACGACTTCGGTGATGATGGTCCGCATGCGATAATCGTCTTGGGCAATCTTGTCCATCAGCTGATCGACGACAACTTCATCATAACCTTCCAGGTTTCGTCCTACGGCATAGGCCATGAACCTCTCGGTAACGTTACGGGCCAGGTCTTCCTTGCGAGTAGCGACGAGGGCTTTCAGATCTGCGGGATTGGAGAAGCTTTCTCCTGTGGGGAGCGTCCCTACCGAGTCGATCGCAACGCCGGCATGGTTCTTGTCTCGCCATCGTCCGATCGCGTCGAAATTTTCCAGGCCGAAACCAATCGGATCGAGCACTTTGTGGCAGTTTGCACAGGTCGCCTCCGATTGATGGAGTTCCGTTCGTTGCCGCAAGGTCAGCCCTTCAAAGCTCTTCTGCTCCTGATCTTCTAACTCGGGAACATTGGGCGGGGGTGGGGGAACACGTTCGCCCAAGACTTGCTCGAGTACCCAAACACCGCGTCGTACCGGGCTCGTCCGATTCGGAAACGAAGTGCTGGCGAGCGTGGCCGGCATGCCGAGGATTCCGCCGCGGTTCGAGTTTTCCAACTTGACGCGTCGCATCTTCGGACCGGTGACCGTTTGTTCGAGACCGTACAACGCGGCAAGTGCCTCGTTCATGAAAGTGTAATCACTGTCCACGAACCGTAATACACTCTGGTTCTCGTGAACGATGCTCTGAAAAAACAGCCTGGCTTCTTCGGTCATCGACTCACGCAATTCCGGAGTCATTTGTGGAAATAATGCCTGATCGAACGTCTGGTTCTTTAGTTCGCCAACTCGTAGCCATTGAGCACCAAAGCCGTCAAAAAGTGCCCGCGAGCGATCGTCGTTCAGTAGTCGCTCGACCTGAGCTTTGAGGACTTCGAGCTTGTGGAGCTCGCCTTGATCCGCAAGCTTTGTGAGTTCCGCGTCGGGCGGGGCGGACCACAATAAATAGGACAGCCTCGAAGCTAACTGGTAGTCGTCCAGGGGAACGATCTTGGCCTTTGAGTCGATCTCAGACGCGGGCGTAATGAAAAGAAACTGCGGAGAAACCAGGATCGCCTTCCACATGAGGCTAAGGGACTCGGTGTATCCCAGTTTGTTCTCCCGTCCAAGATCAAAGACACTCACCAACACGTCTAGTTCCGCTTCGGTGGGGGGCCGGCGATAGGCTTCGCGTGCCAACGAACGAGCGACGTCGCGAGCCGCTTTGCGCAGATCGGCTCCTTCCGAGGGCATCTCACCGAACAGACGTTTCTGGATTTCTGTGGGCGGATCACCCTTGGTTGCAACAACTTGATCGACGACTTTGTTGGCAATCTCGAGAAACAATTCTGACTGCAGCGGCGAGATCGAATTCAGGTAACCTTCTCCCACGACCTCGTCCGGCAGACTTGCGGCAATCGACCTGGGTACACCATAAAGGTCGTGTAGTGTGTTGCTGTATTCCGTCTTGCTTAGTCGACGGAGCACGAACGGACCAGGGTCGCGTGGTGCCAAGTACTTGAGTTTACCGATCCACTCAAGGAATTGCTGACGCTCTTCCTCGGAAGGAATTTTATCTGCATAGTCAGGTGGCATGTCGTTGACCTTGACGTTGGCCACCGACTTTTTCCAATGTAGAAACGATGAAGTCGCACCCGGCGTCCGGAGGGCCGACTGAAGATTAATACCTGCTTCGGGACGAGTACCATGGCAACTAATGCAGTACTTGTTGACGAAGGGACCGACCTTGTCTTTAAAAGTCTTTTCCGCGTCGGCCCGAAGTTCGGCTTCGTCGAGAGGCTCGGCGAAACCAAGCGAAGTCAAGGAGACTACGAGAGATACGCCCAATAGCAGTGACAAGATCATGGTCGCGGCAAATGACTTGGTACTCTGCGACGGACAAAGAGGACTATCGTGCAATTCGATTATTCTCATGCTTGAATGCTTCTGAGTCGCTTCTTGGCGGAATCGTTGCTTGCCCTAGCTAAACGGGATCCCATTCAGGAATTAGCCAAAGCAGCAATTAGCGGAAGCTCTATCTGGACGGATTTGCGAGGGGAGGGAGTTAGGTAGGTAGTGCTCGACATCAACGAAACACCAAGGCTCTATCTTCACCTTTGAAGAGGGCTACGGCAAGGACTTTTGTTGTTTTTGACAAATGAGTTCCTAGCAACAGAAGTTTCGAAGAAAGTCTGACCCGCGTCATCATCCTTGCCACCGAGAGAAATGGGGGGCATGTGATGATAGCTTCTCCAGGCGTTACAATTACCAACCTAGGAAATCAAGATTTTGTGAACGTGTAGGTGGGAGCTTAAATGCACATTCAGATTCGATCGCTGATCTTTGTTTGCTCATTTGCGATGGCTCTCGTGCCCAATGTAGGAACGGGGCAGGAAAACGTGAGCCCGCAATCAGGGCCGCGCCGAATCGATGGCTATCGAGGAATCTGGTTCGATCTAGGCCAACGTTCTGAATTTGGATCAAAGTATTCGGGCGGGCTCGGGACCTATACGGCCAAGCATCATCCGTTGGCTATCTATGTACCGGCTGTCCAAAAAACGTTTTTTGTGTACGGCGGTACGACCGAGAAAGACAAGCGTCATCTTCTCGCTATGGCGTCTTATTACGATCATCAAACGAAGCACGTGCCAAAGCCAGTCGTGGTTCATGATAAAGAAGGTGTTGATGATCCGCACGACAATCCCAGCATTCAGATTGATCAGAACGGTCATCTCTGGGTTTTCGTCAGTGGGCGGGGACGAAAGCGGCCAGGGCATATCTATCGGTCACGGAAACCATACGACATCGAATCGTTCGAGCACGTCGCATCTAGCGAGTTTACTTATCCACAACCTTGGTGGATCGACGGAAGCGAGTTCCTGTTTCTTTTCACGAAGTACACCAACGGACGTGAACTTTACTGGAGCACCAGTAACTCAGATGGTAAAAGTTGGAACGAAGATCGAAAGCTGGCGGGCATGGGAGGCCATTATCAGGTCAGCAACGAGCAGAACGGTCATGTGATTACCGCGTTCAATATGCATCCTGGAGGAAATGTCGACAAACGTACAAATCTCTACTTCCTGCAAACGAACGACAACGGCAAATCGTGGACAACTGCACAAGGTGAGTTAGTCGAACTTCCATTAACCGATCCAGGCACTGCGGCGCTGGTCCATGATTATCGTTCCGAGGGGCGACTTGTTTACCTGAAAGACATTGGTTTTGATGCCGACGGCAATCCGGTTGTGCTCTATCTCACCAGTAGTAGTCACCAGCCTGGTCCTAACGGAAATCCTCGCACCTTGACGATCGCCCGTTGGAACGGCACCGAGTGGATCATCCGTGAAATCGCGAACACGACCCATAACTACGACATGGGCTCCCTTTACATCGAAGCGGATGGAACCTGGCGAGTCATCGCCCCAACCGAGCCCGGTCCGCAGAAATATGGGACCGGCGGGGAAATCGCCGTTTGGGTAAGTACTGACAAAGGGGCGACTTGGAAGAAGACACAAACCGTCACCACAAATAGCAGCATGAACCATGGCTACGTCCGCCGTCCAAGAAACGCACAAGACGACTTCTACGGTTTCTGGGCCGATGGAAACCCAGATGCGCTCTCCGAGTCACACTTGTATTTCATAAACAAGACAGGCGACCAAGTTTGGATCCTTCCGTACGACATGAAAACATCTTTGGCTATGCCGAAAGCTCTTAGAACCAGAGATTAGCGTGACTGCGATCGATCGAAGCGAGACGATGTCGCATTCTACTTGGTATAAAGCAATCCGATGCTTGTCCGTTTATTCGGAAGTAATAAATAGAACGAGTCTGGATCGAGTAGCTTCGATCCCTCTTTCGTTGACGATGAACAGGCTCGTATCTTGCGGTTGCTACGTCAACTGGTAGTAATCGAAATCCCGGACGCTGGCCGGCACGTCGAACGCTTCATCGGCTGGAAGACTCTTCCGATGATCAAGATTATCGACGATGGGGGCAGCTTGACGCGAAGATGAAGTCGGCTCGTCAGATCAAAGGGGAAACGTGGGCGGAGTGTCCCGGTTCATCCTGACCTTTTGGAAATCCTCAAAGGCATGTCCCGGCATCGAGATGGCTACGTGTTCCATGGTCCACGTGGCGGACGCCTGAAGGCAGACACCGCACGCGTTATTTTCAAGCGTGAGATCATCGAGACGTTGGCCAGCCAGTTCCCAACGGACGAGGGGGACATCGGTTTCATCCATGGACGCTTCCACAGCTTCCGCCATTACTTCGTGAGCCAGTGCTCGGCAGCCGGTGCATCCGAGGGGCAGATCAAAGATTGGGTTGGCCACCAGGATGGAGAGATGGTTGCCCTTTATCGACATCAGTTCGACGATGCCAACCAGGCACGGATGGCGTCGATCCAATTCACTTCGGCATGACGGAGGCTCGGTAGACTGTCTACCGGACGTCCTGCTGATCGTGTTGTTTTGAGAGGTATTTCGCCCTGAAGCAAGTCAACTTGTGAGACTTCCGTCTTCCCTGATGACCGATTTTGTCCCAATCTTGTCCCAATTGACTGGGACAAAAAATAAGGCTCGCCGTAAAGCCTTTAACGAGAAGACCTTGCGGCGAGCCTTATTTCAAAAGCGGAGAGAACGGGATTCCTTCGATCCCTTCACGTAAGTCGTGGTAGACACGTGACTTAGATAGAAGTCCTTGCCCCTGCAAGGATTTAGGGATTATCAGCTGTTATGGCAGAGAATACCGTCCTCTCACCTCTCGCGACGTGTTTTGGCACACTGTGCCATTCACTTTGAACTGGACGACTACGGGGATCATCCTGCCATAGGCGAGATGCACGTAGCGTGAAGGTAAGGGTGGTCATGGACATAATCTCTTGGGAGATCTCCATGATTTCTTCTTCAGGTGGAATGCCTGCGCCGAAGAATGGCCGCATTTACATGGTGCTAATTGTGGCTCGCATTTCGACAGTCCATCAGGACAAACGTAGCCTCGATGATCAGGTTGCCGTCTGTCGAAGATGGTGTGAGCGAAATTTGGCTTACGAATTCCAGGTCCGAGTCATTCAAAGCCAGGGGAGCGGTGAACGACTTGACCGTGAAGAACTTCGCGAACTTGAAAAGGCCATTGAATCGGGCACTTTCGATCTTGTGATCGCTGAGGATCTGGGGCGAATTTGTCGTCGGACCCGTGCAAATGACTTTCTGGAGTTAGGCGAAGACGAAAGTACGCGAATGGTCATGCTGAATGACGGCTTGGATACCTTGGACGAGAACTGGCGTACCATGGCTAGCGTCGCGACGATGCGGCACGAATCGTATAACGCAGATACATCTAAGCGAATTAAGCGGAGTATTCGAAATCGATTTCTTCAGGGGATGATCCAAACGGTACCGATGGGCTATATCAAGCCGTTTCCAAAAGCTCTCGATACGGATGTGACGAAGGATCCCGATGCTGAGCCGTTCGTTATGGAAATCATTTCGCGACTTGAAAAGGGAGAGTCCTACTCGATGGTGGCGGATTTTCTCAACGAGAACCAAGTCCCGAAAGGTCAGTTTGGTCGCTCGAAAAAATGGACTGCATCTGCCGTCTCGGGACTGATTCACAATCCAATTTTAAAGGGTATCCGGGAAGCAGGCCATAAGATGGCCAAACGCAATAATAAGTCTGGTAAACGGCGCTCCGTTAAGGCTCCACCAGAGAATCTTCAAGTCCGAGATGTTTCGCATTTGGCTTATATTGATGCCGAGCGATACGATCACCTCATTCGTAAACTTGACGCAGCGAACGCACCCTACTGTCGTAAAAAAATTGACGGCCGAGATCCCCGAGCGGATGTTCCAAAGAAACGAACCCGTTTTCCTGGTCAGCAAATGTTTTGTGCGATTTGTGGCCACCCCATGCAATGGGGCGGCCATGGTCAAGTTGATCACTTGGTCTGCAAGGGCGCCAGAGAATACAAATGTTGGCAAAGCGCGACCTTCGATGGCAATCTCGCGTCCCAAAAGATTCTCACTGCGGTCTTCGAGTCGATCGCCCAACTACCGGACTTCACCGAAGTGCTCCAAACTCAGATTGAACAAGAGTTTCGAAGTCTGACCGACCATCGGGCAACGGAAGAGAAACAGTTGCATAAGCGTATCAAAGAGCTGACGCATGAACTGGAGCGATTGGTTGCCCTCTACTCAGAACTACCGAATTCGGAATTCGTTGCTGAGAAGTTCACGGCGACCGAAAGTGAGTTGAAGTCGGCAAGGTACGATTTGACACAAATTCAATCACACCCACGGTCGGTGCCGGTGCTTCCAACTTCTAAGCAGGTCCGAGAACTCGCGACGGAAGCCATTGAAAGCCACTGCGAGGATCCGTACGAACTGAGTCGCCTCATGCGTCAGCTGATTCCCCGTATGGAGGCACATCCATTTCGGCTTTGTGACGGGGGAGCCGTCGTTATCCGCACCAAGTTCCAATTGAATCTTTGCCCCCTAATGCCTGGGTTGAACGACCTGACATCGGTTCGCGAGGTGATGACGAAGACGTTAGAGGTAGATTTGTTTGATCCAATTCAAAGAGAGATGTTTCGTGAGCAGATTGTTTCTCTTAGGGCCAACGGCACGTATCAGCGGGTAATCGCCCAGGAACTGGGCATCACCCAGCCGGCAGTCCAGAATGCTTTGAAACTACAGGAGCGGATGGATGCAATGAATCTAACCGATCCCTATGTGATCGTGACCGAGCCACCGGCTGATCTTCGAAAGATGCGTCGACATCGACATGATCGTTACAAGTTTCAACCTTACGATCCCGATGGGGTATCGTAGTCGTTTCCAATTGTTTATCTGACTTCTCTCAGAAGTTGCCCATGTCGTTGACGTCATGGGCTTTTTTTATGCGCTAACCACGAATGAGGAGAATTGAATTGAGCGGATTAAGCGACTCAACTCCGGAGCCACCAAACATTCAGCAGATTGCGAAATCTCAACACGAATTCATACGACTAATCGCAAGGTACATCGCTAAGCACATCTTGCGGCAGGCTGAGTCCGGTAAACGGAATGCCGCATTTGCTAAAAAACGAAGCAAATCGTGTCATACGAACTGAGGACCGATTAGGCATCCCAAATACCGAGGCGGCTAAGCAGATTGTGTCAATCGCCGCTACCGCCGAAGAATCTAGCTACCACGCTCGCAGATGGTAATCAGGTCGTGGCATGAGTATTGGTTGAATTTGTGTGCGTCGATTCGACTCAACGCACGAACGTTTCTTTCTCATTTAAGAGGTTGTATATGTCACACATCGTTACGATTCAAACCACGATTCGTGATCTGGAAGCAATTCGTCTCGCAACCCGTCGCTTAAAACTTCCGGACCCGACCTACGGCAAGTTCCGCCTTTTCAATGAATCTAAAACGGGTTGGTCAATCGAGCTACGGGATTGGCGGTATCCGGTTGTGGCAAACCCAGAAAGTGGGCGACTCGATTCTGACAATTACGGTGGTCGCTGGGGGCGACAGCAAGAGCTTGACCAGTTTCTTCAGCGATACGCCGTGGAGGCCGCGGTCTTGCAGGCCCGGAAGCAGGGGCATACGACCACGGAACAGACATTGGCGGATGGCAGTATCAAGTTACTCATTCAAGTAGGAGGTGAAAACGAACTGTGAAAGTGATCGAAATCATTATTCTATCCACGGGAGAATCTCGGTTAGAAACACGCGGTTTCCAGGGAAGCGAATGTCGGGAAGCAAGCCGCGCGTTGGAAGCCGCGCTAGGGAAAAAGATAACCGACATCGTTACCGCGGAGTTTCATGAATCGGAAGTTGTGCAACCAAGCCACCTGGAGCAGAAAGAATGAGGACGCATGAAATATCGCTCAAAACAAGAAGTCTCTCCGATCACTGATTTGGTCGATCGAAGCCGTGTATTGGTTATCGTGGAGGGGACCAATGACATTGAATTCCTGCGGCGAATTTCGCTCATCCTAAATGCCCATAATCGAGAACTTCCGAATCTGGCTGCGATGGAGAACCAGGGCGAGATCATCTTTGTGCCGTTCGGCGGCAACAACCTCCCCAGTTGGACTCACCGCTTCGCCGCCCTCGGCAAACCAGAGTTCCTTCTGTTGGATCACGAGATCCCGCCTGAAGCCGAACGTCGCCAGGAAGCGGTCGAAATGATCAATCAGCGTCCCGGTTGCCTGGCGAAAATCACCCAGAAACGAAGCCTGGAAAACTACTTGCATCCGAGGGTGATCCAACAAGTAGGCAAGATCGACGTGGCATTCGGGGATTTTGATCCTGTCGGGACGATCGTCGCCAAAAAACTCTACGAGTCAGGAATTGTTGACAAGCCTTGGGAACTCCTTTCGAGGCGATCCCAAAGTCGAATGATCAGTCGGACGAAGCGCTGGCTCAACTCGGCGGTTGTCAGTCAGATGACGGTTGATCTTATTGAGCAGCGTGATCCGGACGGCGAGATCGCTTCCTGGCTGACTGCGATTGGGCAACTTGCCCAATCTATTTGAGACTTGCCTCTGCGAGTCGATTTGATTGATTCACTTTAGCCAATAAGGAATAGATATGCGCCTAGCAAATGAAATTGACGAACTGATTCGGGCAGGATTTAGCAACGTCTGGATCCGAAGCGATGAACCAGACGATGCCCTCACCGACTTGGCACAGCTGTGCCAAACGCAGAATTGGCGTTTGGCAAGTTGGAATATCGACACAGGTATGCGGGGGCTTGAGTCTGACGAAAGCGTCGCCGCTACAGATCCACTTTCGGCCATTCGTTCGCTTGCTTCGGTCCCAAGTGATGGTCAACCTACGCTATTGATCATGGCCAACCTTCATCGGTTTTTGGGATCAGCTGAAATCGTCCAAGCCCTGCTGAGCCAAGTGGCGCACAATAAAGTGCATCAACGCCATCTGATCGTGATCGCTCCAATCGTTCAGCTTCCCATCGAACTGGAGCGTGTGTTCACGGTTGTTCAGCACGAACTCCCCAGCCGCGAACAGTTGGCGGAAATTGCGGGAGGGATCGCTGCGAACGAAGAGGAATTTCCCACCGGGATGGAGCGAGAAAGGATACTCGATGCGGCCTCCGGGTTGAGTCGTTACGAAGCGGAGAACGCATTCGCATTGAGTTTGGTTCGTCACGGCCGTATTGAACCATCCGCCATCTGGGAGCTCAAATCGCAGACGCTTCTAAACAATGGTCTGCTTTCGCTGCATCGCGGATCGGAAACGTTTTCTGATTTAGGCGGACTCGAAGCGCTGAAGCATTTTTGCACGCGAACGTTGCGTCCGCGATCAATCCCCTCGACATCGGTCAAAGCCAAAGGCGTCCTGCTGCTGGGTGTGCCTGGCACGGGAAAGTCGGCACTAGCCAAGGCACTCGGGAATGAGATTGGCCGACCTACCTTAACGCTCGATGTCGGTGCCCTGATGGGCGGTATCGTCGGGCAAACGGAAGAGCGGACGCGGCGAGCGCTAGCAATTGTTGATGCGATGGCACCGGCTGTTCTTTACGTGGATGAACTGGAAAAGGCGTTGGGAGGATCGACCGGATCTGGCCAAACCGACAGTGGCGTATCTGCTCGGATGCTGGGGACATTATTGACTTGGCTCGCCGATCACGAGTCGGACGTGTTTGTGATCGCGACGAGTAATGATGTCTCCAAACTGCCCCCCGAGCTCACACGAGCAGAACGGTTTGACGCGATCTTCTTTCTCGATTTACCGAGTCGCTCCCAACGGGATGCCATCTGGCGAATGCATTTAAGAGCGTTCGGTCTCGATTTGGATCAAACGATCCCTCCGGATACCTCATGGACCGGAGCGGAGATTCGTGCCTGCTGTCGATTGGCCGCACTTCTAGACGTGTCGCTGGTCGAGGCGGCTCAACATGTGGTGCCTGTCGCAGCAACTTCTGAGGAAGCGGTTCAGCGGCTGCGCAATTGGGCCACCAACCGATGCCTTTCGGCTGAGTCAGGCGGCGTCTATTCCGTGGATCGATCTGCGTCTTCCAAGTCGCGTCGACGCGTGACTCAAACGCCGGAAACCAACTAATCCAAACACATTCCTCTTTCCAAGGAGAATTGTATGACGGCGACGATATTGGAACAGTCGAGTCAAGAGACGATTACATCCGCCTCTCTGCGAATGCGGTCCACGATGTGTGCGACTCGCGTCAACTTCGTTTGGTTCGGCACACAGAAGACACTCACCCGTGCTCAAAAAGACCAAGCGGCTGAGTCATTCGACGCCCAAGGAGAATTCTTGCGGGCCGAGAAGAAGCTACTTGATACGAAGAACCCTCGTTTTAAGGCGGTCAATTCCGTTCGCAATGCGATCCGGTCGGTCTGGTCGTCGATGAGTTTGCCATTTCCCGAGCCGGCGACCAGGTTGATTCGGCGTGACATGGTCCCCACCTTTCAAAACTGGATGGAAGAACAGCGGGAACGATTGCAGGAGACCGTTCAAGCCTTGGATGAAGACTACGCTGCGTTAAAAGATGCGGCCAGACAGCGCCTGGGTCGACTCTACAACGAAGCTGATTATCCGCATGCCCTGCGCGGCCTATTCGAGGTCAGCTGGGATTTTCCGAATGTTGAGGTGCCGCCATACCTCCGGCTCGTTGATCCGCAACTTTACGAGACCGAATGTGAAAGGGTTCAGGCTCGCTTCGACGAAGCAGTCGAAATGGCCGAGTCTGCGTTTATTGAAGAGCTTTCCGAGTTGGTCTCCCATTTAACAGACCGGCTCTCGGGAAGCCAAGACGGGCGTACGCGGATTTTTCGCGACTCCGCCATCGGTAACTTGAATGAGTTCTTCGAGCGATTTCGCTCCCTGAATATTCGCTCCAACGATCAGCTTGACGAGCTCGTGTCGGACTGTCAGCGGATCGTTCAAGGTGTTCAGCCACAAGCCCTGCGCGACAATGCGAATCTGCGCCAAAGTGTGAGCCGGGAATTGTCGAGCGTCCAGTCGGTACTCGATGAATTGTTAGTCGATCGCCCGCGACGGCGAATCATTCGGACTCTCAAGTGAGGTGAGTTATGCAACTCATGATTTCACCAAGCGGTGAGATTCGTTGTCTTTATGGCGAGACGATTGACCTACATTCGCTTGGAAAGCTGTCGATCTCGCGTGGCTCGTTTGTGGAGCCTAACGAAGAAGGCCTGTGGTTCGCTGATCTTTTGCCGGTTTGTGGACCGAAGCTGGGACCGTTTCGTAAACGCAGTGAGGCCTTAGACGTTGAAGTTACGTGGCTTCAGTTGCACTGGCTTTGTTGCACCGATTCCTAGCCGTTTTCTCCAATCAGCTTGTTTGTAGCCCTCTTTGGAAAATGTTCCGGAGAGGGCTTTTTTCGTTCTTGACCTTTCGAAAGTGTTTTTAATGCGTACTTCTGAACTTTACCGCTGTATCGCGGATGCAACGGGTGAAAGCATCGACACCATCCGACAACTCGGCTTTTCACTCATAGAGGAGTCCGAGACTGAATCGGATGACGAGGATGGTACCGGCCCCCACGTTGTCGATTGGGATCAGTTAGACCTCCAGCGAGCAGAGCAGCTCTATGGGAGCGACTGGCATGCGACGAAAGCTGTCTAGTTCACCCGTTACCTCAAATACGAGTCGAGGCCTTCGTGGGAGAGTGCATCGAGAGGTCGATCTTCTTCAGGTTCGCGGAGGCCAGCGACGCGGTCGACGCCAACATCGCAGTCATCCTCGCTGTTCGAGAATGCGAATTGTGGAACAGTGAGAAATCAGTTCTTTTTGAAATGGAGAGTGTATGGAATCCATCGTAGCCATCGGTTTTTGGGCATTTGTTGCTTGGGCATGCTACAAGGGCGGCAAGAGCCTCGGTAGTCGGAAAGGGTACCATGTCGGTCGCCAACATGGGCGCTCGTCCCGGCGCTAGAAAATGATCTTGATATCGGAAAGCAGGGCCGTCCATGTGGGCGGCCCTGCATCTTTTCCTTTAGCTGGTATGAACGTGAATAGGAACCCTAACCATTTTTTTAAATATCAGCCGCTCACTTAACCAGGTATCTTGTGGACTCTGCCCCCAATCCGCCGGGATTTTCGGAGGCATGGCTCCGGGGTCCGAAGCACTCACAAAGAAACGCCTCCAGTAGTCGGCTGCCAGGCGCCAATGTGCGCGTCGGAATACCGTCGATCCGGTTATTCCTCAGTTGGTGGTATCCTCGCATAGCCAACCTACGCTTAGCCGGAAGATCTCATTCTAATAAATCAGCAATAAACTGGGCCAGAATCGTTGGCACGTTCAGAGGTACCTATCAGGGGAAACCGCCCAAACTTAAACCGAAAATCGATGTGATTGGGAGACGTCATAGTACGCCTCGAAGAACGTGAATTGCATTTATTCGTCACGCATATGCAGGGGCACACGCAAGAACTCATTCAAGGCTATCCTGTGAAGCGTTATTCGCCTGCTGAACCTACTTACCGTTTTTAAACGGCATGTGTAAGCAAACGCGGATTTTTACGCTCTTAAGAATTGAGATTTCATAGAGCCGTCTCTCGGTGCCTGCAAAACACTTCGCTGCTTCGTACGAGCAAAACGAGCGGCATATCGGAGTTTTACGGGCCTTCTACGACGCAAGTCCGTCGAGTTGCCGTGCGAACAGGTTGCCTAAGTCCTATCCCTGAAAAGATTTGCTGGTTGCGTTGGCAGAAGTTGAATCAAACGTAGTTGTATCTGCCTCACTCTACGGAGCCCAACGCCCTGTTGACCCGACGCTAGTGTCTCTGTCAAATCGGTGAGACAAAGGCCAAAAAGGGCCGTCGACCTCTCACTTTGTTGTTGGCCGGGTGATGTTTCTCTTAGATTGAGAGAACCGAGTAGAGCAAACGCGTCATCGCAAACCGTTGTGTGTTCACTGGATAAAACGACGTGATTTGACGAGCAGTTCGATCCGGGCACGAAAAAAAACTCGTTGAGCTTTACTTGCTAAACCAGGGTTTAAGTGGAGCGAGACTGACGGTGTTCGAAATAAAAGATAGACATCGTATAACGGACAAGCCTCCCCGAATCGGCCACTCGGCAAACAACCCAATTGTTGAACGAGGTCTTTGTCCGATAACAACTTCAAAAGAGGAACGTAACTTCCGCTTGCTGCACTGAGCTCGCCGAAATTCCACAGTTTAAGCACGATCCATTGACTCGTGCCCGATTTAATCAGTCTCTTCTCGAAAATGGAATCGTCAAAATCCGGGCCACTATCGCTATGTATTTAGGTGTCAGTAGGTCACATGTGCCCCAGGTTTTGAGGCGAATGAATCACCAGAGTTGATGTCGCATGAGCCCATCGAAGACAAATTGATCACCTATTCAACTAGGATGGGGTATTCCTTTGCGGTCAGGTTAGAGAGATTGAATCAATGTATGCGTTAGCCGCAGAAAGAAATGCGGAAGTGTCTCCGCTTGCTCTTACAAGAACCTGTAGTCCCTGAAGCATTGCAAAGAACCCTGTCGCGGCATCAAGGGGAACGCCACTGAATTGAAGCGTTCCCTCATCTCTTCCCTGCTGAAACACCAGAGCAAATCTGGCCACAGCACCACGGGCCGTCTCGCCGAGTTCCTGCACGGCGACTTCCGGTAGTGTGTTGATACCGCTCCCCAGTGCCGCCAACAGGCAAGGGCGATGATTCCGAAGCCCATTTTCGAAGATTCCTGCAAGCCGACGCAGCTTCTCCGGAGCCGGTACATCGCTTTCCACGACAGCAGCATACTCCGGGCCATGCTTTGATCCACATCGCTCTATCAGAGCTCGGGCGACCGCTTC
This sequence comes from Blastopirellula marina, assembly GCF_002967765.1. Lineage (NCBI taxonomy): Bacteria > Pseudomonadati > Planctomycetota > Planctomycetia > Pirellulales > Pirellulaceae > Blastopirellula > Blastopirellula marina. The sequence continues at coordinate 811,369 of NZ_PUHY01000015.1, forward strand.
TTTATTCGGAAAGTAGTGAAAGATACTGGCTTTGCGTAAACCGACCGCATTAGCGAGGTCCTGAAAACTGACAGCATTCAGGCCTCGGTCCTGCACTAGCTTTTCGGCAACATCAAGGATCTTCTCTTTCATTCATGAATCCTACCAACCGATCGGTTGACAGGCAAGACGAGCCCGCATATCCTACCGATCGGTCGGTTGGTGTCTATCGATATCCCAAGTCATTTCACGTGAGGATTCCCAAGATGAGCAATGAAGTTGCAAAGGACGGTTTGAAATCCATCAACCCGTACAACGGCGAGGTCCTGAGGACTTACGACGAGATGTCACCCACAGAAGTCGATTCTGCGATAGCGAAGGCTGACGGGGCGTTCCGACAGTGGCGGGAGACCAGTTACGAGCAGCGTGCAGAGATTCTGCGTCGCGCTGCCAAACTGCTAAGAGAGCGTCGCGAAGAACTCGCAGAAATCATGACACTGGAGATGGGTAAAAAGATTGAAGACTCACGCCCGGAGATTGATCTTTGTGCCACGATCTTCGACTATTACGCAGACAACGGAGCCGACATGCTCGCTCCGAAAGATTACGACACACCGGAAGGAAAGGGCACGCTGGTCAATCAGCCAGTTGGAATCGTTTATGGCATCCAGCCATGGAATTTCCCGTTCTATCAACCGTCTCGTGTGGCCGCCCCACAGATCATGGCGGGCAACGTGGTGCTCACCAAACACGCCTCGAACGTCCCGCAGTGTGCAGAAGCGTTCGACCAGCTTCTCAAGGACGCCGGTGTTCCTGAAGGCGTTCATACGAACCTACGACTGTCGGCACGTAATGCGGGAAGCATTATCGACGACGATCGAGTGCAGGGTGTGGCATTCACCGGCAGCAACAAAGGTGGGGCAGCAGTCGCCGAGCAAGCTGGGCGCAACGTGAAGAAGACCGTCATGGAACTTGGTGGAGTTGACCCATTTATCGTGCTCGAAGACGCCGACATGGATGCAACCATCGAGCGATTCAAGTTCGGGAAACTCCATGCCACAGGCCAGATCTGCATTGCGGCCAAGCGGATCATTCTCGTCGAGTCGATTGCTCAGGAATTCCTCGACCGGGCAACCAAGCTGTTTGCCTGCCTTAAACCCGGTAATCCGCTGGAAGAGTCCACCGGATACGGCCCAGTATGCAATGAGAAGGCTGCGATTCAGCTCGAACGGCAAATCAATGATTCAGTTGCAGCGGGGGCGAAACTTCTGGTCGGTGGTAAACGCGACGGGGCATTCATCCAACCCACCATCATGACCGACATTCCAAAAGGTTCGCCCGCTGACCGTGAAGAGTTGTTTGGACCGGTGGCCCTGATACATATCGCGAAGGATGAAGAGGACGCTATCCGCATTGCAAACGACAGTGACTTCGGCCTCGGCGGTTCTGTCCACACCAATGACCTCGAACGTGGTCGCCGCGTGGCTGAACGCATCGAATCAGGCACCTGCTTCGTCAATCAGATTTCCTGGACTTACGCCAGCATGCCGATGGGCGGCGTCAAGAAATCGGGCTATGGTCGCGAATTGGCGGACCTCGGCATCATGGAATTCGTAAACCAAAAGCTAATCTGTGTCTTCGACAAGGATCACATTATTTGAGCCACGAAAATGTGATTCTGAGTCGCACAGCCTTCCTCGAAAACCAACAAGGAGATATTCCAATGACAGTCAAAGCTTATGCCGTAACAAAAGCCAAGGGTGACTTCGAGCCGTTCGAATTTGAACTCGGAAACATCGACCCCTACGAAGTTGACATCAAAGTTGAGTCGTGCGGCATCTGCCATAGCGATTTGAGCATGGTAGACGATGAGTGGGGCATGGCAAAGTTTCCGCTCGTGCCTGGGCACGAGGTTGTCGGCAGGGTTTCCGCCGTTGGCGATCATGTCACGCACGTAAAGATTGGTGACCGTGTTGGGCTGGGCTGGCACGCCGGCTACTGCATGATGTGCGATCAATGCATGAGTGGCGATCATAACCTCTGCTCAAGCGCTGAACCGACGATAGATGGTCGGCACGGTGGTTTCGCCGACACGGTCCGAGCGAAAGCACCCAGCGTGGTGAAGATCCCTGACGGGCTGAAGGCAAGTGAAGCGGGACCGCTGCTCTGTGGTGGCATTGCCATGTTTAATCCAATGGTTCAAGCCGGTCTGTCACCGACTGACAGCGTTGGAGTGATCGGTATCGGTGGACTCGGTCACATGGGTCTCAAGTTTGCGGCGGCATGGGGATGTCATGTCACGGCGTTCACATCCGATTCCAAAAGACAGGAGGCTCTTGACATGGGCGCTCACGATACGATCAATTCCCGCGACCCAGCGGCCATCAAAGCCGCGACCGGCAGATTTGATCTTGTATTGTCGACAGTAAACGTGCCGCTGGACTGGAACTCAGTCCTCGCGACATTGAAGCCGCGCGGTCGCCTGATGATGCCAGGAGCAGTGACGGAACCGCTTGGGCTCAAGCTTCTGCCAGACATGATGTTCAAGCAGCTATCGGTTGGCTCGTCGCCGGTTGGAACTCCCGCCGTCATTCGCCAGATGCTTGAATTCGCAGCTCGGCACAACATCGCACCGGTCAACGAGCACTTCCCAATGAGCAAGGTTAACGACGCCTTTGAACATCTCCGCAGTGGTAAGGCTCGCTATCGCATCGTACTTGATCGGGACTGATTAATCTCAAGTCAGAATTTGAAACGGAAGAACAATGCTCAAACCAAAACAACGGGTTCCTGACCTCACGGTGAAAACTGTCGGCGGACCGGAATGGACGCTCAGTGGTCAGTCGCCGGAAAACTTCACGTTCCTGTTCTTCTATCGCGGCTATCACTGCCCGATCTGCCGCAAGTACCTGGGCAGCATCGATCGCAAGTTCGACGACTTGTCATCGATGGGCATCTACGCGGTTGCGATCAGCAGCGATTCGGAAGAACGTGCAACACGGAGTAAGGACGAATGGAAAGTCCAGCATCTCCCAATCGGATATGGGCTGTCCATCGACCAGGCTCGTCATTGGGGGCTGTACATTTCCAGAGCCATCAAAGCGGACGAGCCTGAAATCTTCAGCGAACCCGGCCTGTTTATCGTTCGACCTAATCTGGAATTGTATGCTGCGTCGCTCCAGACCATGCCATTCACTCGTCCGTCTATTGAGGAATTGATTGGCGGCTTTAGCTACATTATCCAGAACGATTATCCCGGACGCGGCGAGGCGTAATTCGCCAGATGTCGGATTCAGCAATTCAGACGATGAGGGAGTGTTGCCGAATTGAGAAGTTGTTGCTTGCACCGTATCGCGAATTCGTTTGTCGAAGGATCAATGGTGGTTAGAAATTGATGAGTGGATGACTCGGAGCGACAGCTCACCGTGCAAAACCCTCTTCGGGAGAGATCTCTGTTTGCGACGTTATGTCATCCAGCTTTGTTGATGTAAGGACTTAGTGATACCAAATCTCGCGTGGTTGACCCTTTATCACACGGCACTATTTACGAAATTGTGGAGGATTAGGCTCGGCCCCAGAACGCAACCTGTCGCGTACCCAGAATATTTGCCATGGTTCCCTTTGACGTAACCACTTTGCCAGCGAATATTACAAAAGATCTGATACAGGCCAATCAAGTGCCTTCTCAGGTGGCTCTGCGGGGTGCAAAAAGACACTATCTCCATTGCTATCGACCATTACCGCGTCATAGCACGATGAGGTCGCTATAACATAAACGATTTCGATAACTCCAGGAGCACTTGTATTTGTTCGAATCTACCTGTGGGGGTGACAACTGGGCAGATGTCACTCCAAGACCGGATCTTAAGAATTGAATTTGCTCATTTGATGCTCTCGCGAAGCCCTCTGATCCTAAGGTTTTCAACTGTATCGCACAATCTTGTGAGAAACTACCGGCGGATCATCTCCAAAATGTAACGCCGCAATTTGTGATTGGATCAGTGCATCTTCGTGCGACACACGGTGATGCTGACGTTCATGTTCCGACCAGGAAGCGACGAAAAAGGTCTCTATCCAACGCTCGTGATCCGCAACGTCCTGTGAAAGGAACCAGCGGTAGGCGCCTGTTCGGAGCCGGGATCGCCTTAGTTTCTTCATCAGTTGGAGGAAGCCTTCCTGGTCTTCGCCAGCGACTTGGTATTCTATGGTCACAATAACAGGACTCGAATGGTCTACGGTACTGAGTGCAACGTACGGAACTGGCCAATGCAAGGAAGGCAGCAGTCCTTGCTTCTCAACCTTGGTTAGTGGGAAGGGTAAAGTTGCAATCGTTGTCACAATCATTCCTGAAGCGGCTAAGACGAGGGAATACTGAATTCCCAACTGGCTGGCGATCACTCCCCAAAAAATGGCACCGCTCGACATGCCACCAAAAAACACTAACAAGTAAACGGCAAGAGCACGTGCTTTTACCCATTGGGCTATCGTCGTCTGGGCGGAAACATTCAAACTCGACAGGTTGGCTACCCAAAATGCTCCGACGGGGAGTAGAGCGAGACACATCGACGGAAGACTTGCGATGAACCCCATTGCCACAAAAGCAGCCGCAAGGCCTACCGTCGATCCAGTTACTATCGAGTTGCTCGAGACCCTTTTCCTCAGTCTTGGAAGTAGAAATGCAGTACCCACCGCGCCGATGCCAATCGTTCCTAGAAGCAAACCGTATCCTCCGGCTTCCGTGCCTAGTTGCTCTTTGGCGATAAGCGGTAGGTGCGCCCATAGTGCACTTCCAAAGAAGATGAACGCCAGCGTACGCAGAAGAACAATTTGAAAGATCGGATTGTGGTTTACATAGCGGACACCAATGGCTATCGCTCCACCGATGCTTTCCTTCGGCGTCTGGTCACCCGTCGGTACAGGCTGCCACCGATACAGCACAAATAGAACGCCCACGTAACTTACTGAATTAAAGAGAAACGCAGCCTCCGGGCCAGCACGTGCAACTAACACCCCACCAATCGCAGGCCCAATCGCTCGTGCTACATTGATTCCGACCCCAGTCAACGTGACTGCACTGTCCAATTGCTGCGAAGGTACAAGATCGGGAACGATTGCTTGCCAAGCAGGAGAATTCAAGGCAAACCCAATACCGAGAGCGAATGTTATTGCAAGCAATACGAATGGGGTAACATTCTCGGTAAACGTAAGAACCGCGAGGCTCGCCGCGGCAAGCAGCATCCAAAGTTGGGCTAGCAGAATCAGTTTTCGCCGATCAACAATGTCTGCAAGTGCACCAGCAGGTAAAGCCAAAACAAACATCGGCGCAGTTGCCGCCGCCTGTACGAGAGCGACCATTATGGGAGAAGGCGCCAAGGTCGTCATGAGCCACGCAGTACCGACGTCCTGGACCCATGTACCAATATTCGAAGCAACACTGGCAATCCAGATTGCTCGAAAAACAGGATTTGCGAGCGGTGATTGGTTCGCGATTGCCTCTTCTTCCTCGTTCGACATCTCATCCTCTGCCTTGGGCAAGGCATCGTCCGTAGGATAGTTGTTCGGTCATTCGTATCAGCCTCTAGCGGAGATCTATTGATTGAAGGGTACAAAAGGGGTTGTTGGCTCAAGAAAATAGGGATCGCGAATTTCACTGAATAACTCACTTGCACGCTCATGACCAAGTTGAAACAGTTCACCAGTGGCAGCAGTATTGTCCAAAGTCCATGTCGGATCGTTGAGGTCGAAGTCTACCTGGCGATATCGTGACTCTAAAACAAAACGCAAAGGCAACTGTGTTCCTTGCACTTGAGAAATGCTCATGACTTCCGCGATGTGCCGACTCCAATACAGCATGCCTGCGTCCGCGTTAGGTGGTGAGAGGGAATAGCTTGATTGCCCCGTGCCAAGAGACAGCATCCAAATATCGGAGAGATTAAAAGGGACGTCCTCTTCTCGACGACACTGCTCTGTGATACGAACTGTTTCTGAGATGGCTGCTAGTCCTGGATCGTTCGCCCAGAGCCCGCCATCGACGTAACTCTTGCCATCAGGCATCGTTTTGTGGGGAAAATAAGTCGGGGCAGCCGCGGAAGCGATAATCACATCAACGACGCGCCAGTCATGAGAATCACTCCGGCGCGGAAGATGCGGGGTCCGAAACACTCTTGTCTTGCCATCGCTAAGATTCACGGAAGGGACAAGCAGCCGGCTTTTGCTAAGTTCAGAAAGTCGACAATCACCAAAGCCTGCTTCCAACGCATCGTTCAGGCTGAACGGGCAATAGCGAGACTGAAAGAAGTGATCGAGATTAATAGAAGATCTGCCCGCTAGAATCGATCTCAGAAGCGAGTAAATCGGACGAAGCGCCGAGCTGGGACGATAAGGTTCACGAGGGCGAAAGATTTGTTCCGAGTAGTCGTTGTAAAAGTCCTCCAGGGCTTTGGCCGTCATCCCGTGACATAACGCACTTGCGGTAATGGAACCAGTTGAAGTGCCAGCAATTAGGTCAAAGTACTCACCGATTGCATGATCAAGGCGTTGCTCTATCTCTGCCAGGAACTCGATGGCAAATGCTCCGCGAAGGCCACCACCGGGAAGAGATAGAATTCGAAACATGCTTGCCTTTTTTCCCCGAATGGACGTTCGTTGTTTTCTTTCGGAAACTCGCAAGGACTAACTGAACCCATTGAGATATCGGTGTACACATGCCACGGCAAGCGACCCATCACCGACGGCAAAGCCACAACGTTTGGTCGAACCTGACCTTACATCTCCTCCGGCCAAGATGCCGGGCCTTGTCGTTTCCAGATCACAAGGTGCACGGTCGAGCGGCCAGTGACCGCGAAGTCGCTCATCAGAAAAGAAGCTTGTCCCCGTCAAGACGAACCCTTTTTCATCAAGCAAGACGTCTTCCGGTAACCACTGGGTATGCGGACGCGCTCCGATGAATATGAACAGGCCGGAGCACTCAATGTCAGTGACCGTGCCGGTCGCATTATTCTGCACGCGAATCATTTCGACGCAATCATCTCCACATACTTCATCAACTTCAGTATTGCGATGGACTTCGATTCGCGGGTGATTTCCGATTCTATCGCAGAGATAAGCAGACATGCTCTTGGCCAGATCATCTCCCCGGATCAACAGGTGAACCTGCTCAGACGAATTCGCAAGGAACATCGCAGCTTGCCCCGCCGAGTTTCCTCCACCAACGACCACCGCGTGAGCATCAGCACACGCCCTCGATTCGACCGACGTCGCGGCATAGTAGACACCTGCTCCTTCAAACCTGGTACATCCTGGGATACCAAGTTGGCGATACGTTACGCCGCTGGTAACCAAGACACATCTAGCATGGATGACCTGTCCGCTTTCCAGTCGTAGACGATGTCCTTCTCCATCGTCAGACTCCAGGCCTGCCACAACTTCCGGAGCGATAAAAGTCGCACCAAACTTAAGTGCCTGTAGATAGCTACGACTGGCGAGTTCATTTCCCGAAATCCCGGAAGGGAAGCCGATAAAGTTTTCGATCTTGGAACTGCTCCCAGCTTGCCCCCCCGGTCCGACCTTATCAATGACAAGCACATCCAGGGCTTCGCTAGCCGCATAGACAGCGGCAGCAAGTCCGGCAGGTCCACCACCGACAATCGCTAAATCGAACGTTCTTCCTTCAACCGATTTGTCGATGCCTAAGCATCTCGCGAACTCCCACATCGAGGGATTCCCAATCGTGCGTCCGTTGCATCGTACGATAGGAAGTTCGAGAGAGTCCGCGTCAAGGACATGCCTCTGCTTCTGACCCTCGGACGACTCCAATTCGATGAAGGTGTGGGGCACGTGATTCTTATATAGAAACTCCCTCAGCCGCAAAGTGTTCGCATTATTGGATTTGCCGATCACTCTCACGCCTAAAAAAGGCAAGCCATCCAAGAGTTTTCTGCGAGACTGAAATGCCTCGAGCAGCAGTTCACTCATATGGGGACACGAAGCAAGCAGCCTACGCAGTTGCTGTGCGGGAAACGTATAAACGACTGAGTCCTCAGCGGCTCTGGCTGTGAAAACTGAAGACCTACCAGTCAGCATATCAACGTCGCCCGTGAAGGCTCTGGGGCCATGCGTCGCGATCAAGGTCTCGTGGTCCTCATCTATTTCGAGGATCTTCACGTTACCGCTTTCGATGACAAAGAATGGGTAATCCTTTTGACCAGCCGGAATAAGAACCGTTTCGGCCCTAACTTCCAGCCTTTGTCCCAAACGCTTCACCTCACGCATTTGCTCATCGTCGAGCGTGGGAAATGCCATTTCAACTGTCATCGATCATCTCGCAAGTAACATGGCCATCTATCGATCCATGGCGGCACGTCCCTTCACGAAGATCCACGCCGCACACGAGAACTAACAGCTTTTCATTCTCGCTGATTGGACCGATTTAGATGAAGCCATTTTCGAAGCAAATCTCATCTAAAGAGAGTTGACCAGGCTTGGGCCATGCGTCTTTGGTTCCTCTGCCAATGGCAACCATCGGTCCCATGACGTGGTCTTTGGGAAGTTTGATCAGCTCTGAAACTTTTTGGATATCAAAGCCAATCATGGGACACGACTCGTAACCCATACCCTTGGCGACAAGCATCAAGGTTTGCATCGCCATCCCGATTGAACGCTGGGCTTCATCCCGTTGAAGCCATTCCCGCCCTTCATGAAAGGGACCCATCCAATTCACGAGTAAATCGGCGACTTCCTGGGGTGCATTTCTCCAATACCGATGCGGCTCTTTCTCCCAAGCTTTCATATCTGCTGTAAACAATACGAGTAACGACGCGTCGGTCATTTGTGCCTGGTCATTTCCCCATTCAGTTCGGATCTTTGAACGCAACTGGGGATCCCGCAGAATGACGAATCGCCAATGCTGGATATTAAAACTCGTCGGGGATTGAATCGTAGCTTCGAGCAGTTTTCGTTCCTCATCCGAGGAAATCTCATGATCTGGGTCGAAGTGCTTGATGGCACGTCTTTGGTAGGCGGCGTCAATGACATTCATTTATTTGTCTCAAGTTGTTGAAGTAGAATCACTATTGAGAAAACGTGCACGACGGTACGGAAGTATCTATTAGATGCACGAGTGAGGTATCAAGTTGCTTGCGGATAGGCCAGAATCTGAAATAGAAGTGAGATCAGCCTACACACCGCAGCCACAACCAGTCGTCCATACGCGACCGTCGGCTGCCATAATGGGTGCATGTTCATGACTAGGTGGAGTCGTGTTCGAATTGTTGTAGCCCCCGTAGTGAGCGACTGGTGACCAATCAGGACTCACCGGCGGCAGGTCCGGTGAAAAATTCGCGTAGTTCCCTTTACCATAGACAACCTTGCCTCCGACAAGAGTTAGCACACTTTCCAGGCTACGTATTCGGTCAGGCTCAATGGAGAAATAGTCTTCGCTCAATACGGCCAAGTCGGCAAAACTACCTGGAGACAATGTCCCCTTATGCTCATCTTCTCCGCTGAACCAGGCACTTCCTTGTGTGTACAACCGAAGTGCCTCTTCTCGCGACAGACAATCTTCACTAGCTTGAAGCACTGTCCCACCGACTGTTTTCCCAGTCACTAGCCACCAGAGACACGTCCACGGATGATAGCTTGCTACACGCGTTCCGTCTGTGCCGGCACCAACAGGAAGGCCCATTTTCAGCATTTCACGAATCGGTGGATGTCGTTTGACTTCTTCCACGCCGTAACGACGAATGAAGTACTCTCCTTGGTACGCCATCCGATGTTGAATGGCGATGCCTCCGCCCATCCGTTTGATGCGATCGAGATTTCGGGATGTCACTGTTTCTGCATGATCAATAAACCAGCGTAGCCCATCGATTGGGTGCTCTTGGTGAACCCGCTCGAATATGTTCAAGAATCGGTCTATCGTCTCATCGTATGTTGCATGAATACGCCAAGGCCATTTTGCTTCAGCCAGTTTGAAAACAATCGCCTCAAGTTCCGATTCCATCACCGGCTTTAGATCGGGGCGCGGCTGCAAAAAGTTTTCAAAGTCGGCGGCACTCCAAACAAGGTTCTCCCCTGCCCCGTTGACGCGCAACATATCAGAGCCATCGCCTGGATGGGTCATATTAAGCCAGCGAAGGTAGTCGCTGAGTTCCTCACCCGGTTTCTGGGCGAAGAGACTATAGGCGATCCTCAACGTCAAGTGACCATCTTTCTCAAGTTGGTTGATCACATCATAGTCATTTGGATAATTCTGACCTCCACCACCTGCGTCGGCGACACTTGTCACACCAAACCGATTCAACTCCCTCATAAAGTGACGTGTTGAGTTAAGCTGATCTACCCGCGAAAGCTTTGGCGCGTTGGCAATTGTCGAGTAAAGAATCAACGCATTGGGTTCGGCGATGAGTAGTCCCATCGGCTTTCCTCGATGGTCACGAGCGAAAAGACCGCCAGGTGGGTTCTTCGTGTTTTCGTCGAGGCCGAGCGCACGTATCGCCGCCTTGTTCAGCATTGCTGAATCGTAAAGATGAAGTATGAATACCGGAGTATCCGGAGCCGCTTCATTAATCTCCTGAAAAGTTGGCATTCGACCTTCAGCAAACTGAAACTCGTTCCAGCCACCGATCACGCGAACCCATTGTGGAGGTGGCGTTCTTTGGGCTTGGTCCTTCAGTTGACGCATCGCTTCGGCAATCGTGGGAGTCCCATCCCAACGAAGTTCAAGATTTGCGAAGAGTCCAGCACGAATCACGTGTAAGTGGGAATCGTTTAGTCCAGGAATTACCCGGCGATTCTCAAGGTCGATGACCTCGGTCGACGCGATGGCACTTGCAAGGATCTCATCGTTACTTCCGATCGCCGCAACCCGCCCACTTTCAATCGACAACGCTGTCACTTCGAGTTTAGAAGGATCCTGAGTGGTGACGCGTCCACCGAAGAGAATCGTTTCGGGGGCCATGGTTTTCCTATTCCTTTATTTGGGAACTCATCGAACCCTTATGGAGTCGACAACTGTTTGTACCCAGATTGTCACCGAAGCGATAATCTGAGATTGCAGAAATATCTAGGCGTAGCCGTTTTGCAACTCGCGATGGTCTACCTGGAACTAAGAGCTAGGAACTTTCCTGGCAGGTGGGGCTTTATGCACCATGGTGTAGCAATACTCTATTCCAATGCCGTATGCACCACCGTGATCACGAAAGAGTTGCATTAGCGCGTTGTAATGTTCGCGGTTCGCCCAATCTCTTTGGAATTCGAGAACGGTCCCGATTGTCGTCATGCGGACCGCACCAGCCTGCACCATGCGTGAAAGAGCCGCGTCATGAGCTGCTTGAGAGGTTCCCCCGCATGCGTCCTCCACGACAAAGATGTTGTAGCCCTCTCCAATCATGTTCAGCGTCGGCCAAGTGACGCAGACCTCCGTCCACAGTCCTGACATGATTATGTTTTTCTTGCCTGTTGCCTTGATCGCTTCGCGGAAAGCGGGCGTATCCCAAGAATTCATGCCTGTGCGTTCAATCGGATCCTGATCGGGAAATACGTCGAGCAACTCCGGCCACATTGGGCCACTAAACGATTCCGTTTCGACCGTCGTCAAGATCGTAGGCACGCCAAATTCTTTTGCCCCTTTAGCGAGTAGCAGGACATTATTCACCAGAAGTTGCCGATCGATTCCACTTGCCACACCAAATGCCATCTGAGGCTGATGATCGATGAAGACTAAGGCGCAATTATCTTTGGTGAGCAACCCGCCATCGGTATTGGGAAGAACGCTTGCCATTGGAATTTCTCCATCGATTGTAAATGTGAAACACTAGGTGCACGGGAACACGGACCAAGCGACTTGGAAACCAGAGTGCCGCTATGTGAATGCCAGAAGTTTCTTCGCTGAGACGTGGCTAAACCACGGGCGACCTCCGTAGAACTATTCAATCGATAACAAGCCTATTGGTGGCAAATCGAAATCTTACGCCCAACTCTATGTGGACTACTCTCAACAACATGATGAAGACTTCTTAACATTCCGAACGATCGCATTTGGATGCCACGGCGACACGCCCTTCGCTTGAATCAGTGTTGCACGATTTAAAACTAATAACTTGCAATCCACACTGATTCTGCCCCGATACGAGGGCGTGTCGGCCGACCTCAAGGACGATTCGCGGTAGCATAATGGCGACCTGCGAACACTTAGTATTGAACGATCTTGCTCAAAATAAGTCCGACAGGAGTAGGTTCGTGGCCTTCTTTGTTTAGGCGCGCAATTTTTTGGATATCCCATAAGAAACGACAAAAAAGTTTTGATCGGGTTTAGCCATCTTGCAAAGACTTCGCAAACACCAAGCAAATTGCCCCGTGAATTTTCAAGTGCATGCCTGGGCTCCCAAGGGATACCATTGAAGAAAGTTCGCCAAGCTAATCAATGCGTGGCTGTTACTCTCTTCTACTGCAGTTCGTTTACTGCTAACCTAGTTCAGATGTTTCTTAAGAGGGGAATGAACGTAGTCAGTTTTGTTATTCCACAGCGACAAGAATACGAGTAGCTTTTAGCCCAGCGGTAACTTTCTCTGAAATGCTATGAGCGCGGTCCAAGTAGTCGCCAGAACTTGACCAACGTAATCGATTGTTACTCGGCCTCCGGCTGATGACGTTTCGTGCTCAAGCGTTCTCTACTTTGTCGATCTGGGTAGGCATCAAGCATGGTGTACGATAGCTTCGCCACGTGGGCACGAAGTCGCGAATGGCAGAATCGTTGCATGGTTTCCGAAGTCCGCGAAGTCTCGGGGACGCCAGTCTCTATATGTCGCGCACGAATTCGAGAGGCATTTGGCAGCCCCCCCACGCCTGACTTTCATATCCAGATGATAAGTCGTGGTTGGTCCAGGGCGGATATCGACCTGGGACAAGGCAAGTTTTCGGTCAAAGGAGCTCCTGGGCGATTTATCGTTACTCCCGCGAACCTACAGTCTGAGATCGAGGGAGATGGCGTCTTTGAACTGCTTAGCTTGAGTCTTCCAGCCGAAGAACTTTGCAAAGCAGCTGATATCACTTCAGTTCAACTGAAAGATGATCTGAACGGGATCTTTCGTGGTGATCGTCACGATACTTACCTGCATGGTCTTATCGAATCGGTTTGGATTGAGGCGAATAACGGCAGCCCCAATGGGCGACTCTATGTCGACGTCGCAGTCAGAGCGATCGTAAGTCGCCTGTTAGACCATTCTTCAATTCTGAAGCAAGCCGACAATCATATCCCGGCGTTGGATGTCGCCGCACTGCGACGAGTCACTGAGATTCTGAACGATCGATTTAACCAAAGTATCTCGCTTGATGAATTGGCCAACGCGGCAGGCGTGAGTTCCTTCTATTTTTCAAGGCTTTTCAAACACGCGATCGGTCACCCTCCCTACTTCTATCTAACAAAGATCCGAATCGAACGCTCGCAAGAGCTCATGCGAAGCGTTCCCGACTTGCCCTTGGCGAGTGTCGCATCGACTTGTGGATTTTCAGACCAGGCACACTTCAGTCGCCACTTTAAGAAGATCGTCGGTGTTCCTCCGGGCCGCTGGCGATCTGAGATCGCTTGACATCACTCAAATGCCCCAGATGCTCTCAACCCACCAAGATCGAACGATATGTGGAGCAAGATCGTTCAATACTCGAAGCCAGCGAATCTGATAACACTTCCCCACTTTCGCATTTCGTAGCTTCAATGGATTACCCACGAAGTGTTGGCTCGACTGTCCAGAGCAGTTGTCCAACACTTTTCTCGACCAAGTGAGGACATGATTCCACAAAGAGTGGGGCGCGATTCGATCATTCATTTACGGAAAGATGGAATTGCAATCAAAGTCAATTCATCGTTGGTGTGTTAGCAGCCTAGCTTTAAGCTTCCAATGTATCGAAATGGAATTCTGAGCATCGCTTTGCTTCTTGTCTCATGGACGACATCACTGTCTCAAGAGACCGAGAAAGCTAGCGGTCCTTTTCGATACAACGAAGACCGGTCATTCCTAGAAGCTGCTGACCAGCGTGAAGGCCAATGGTGGGTTCCGCTCAAGTATATTTCAACCACCAAGGGTTACATTACAACGGGAATGGAACTGCGTGCCAGATACGAAAAGCTTGAAAATGCAAACTGGGGTATGAATGCGGGTGATCGAGATGGCTATCTCTGGCTGAGGGCATTGCCAACATTCGACTGGCATCCCATGGAACGTACTCGCTTCTTCGGCGAATTCATTCTCGCACCTGCGGTCGATGTCGAGCCCATGCCTTCGCCTATTGATGAAGACATCTCCGACATCTTACAGGCATTCGTTGATATCGAATTAGGCAGCGAAGATGTATGGCGTTTCCGTCTCGGGCGGCAAATCACCGAATTTGGTTCGGGACGTCTCATCTCTACCCGCTACGGCACGAATGTACTTCGTTCATTCGATACCATCGAACTCCGAAAAATTCGCGACCAATCGCAAACCTTCATATTCTACGGACGTCCCGTCGAAGCGGAAATTGGAGCCTTCGACGACCAATGGAGCCGCACGCAACAGCTTTGGAGTCTTTACGCCACGATCGACCTAATTGAACGCACCGACGATGCCTCCAGGTCTGTTGGGCTCGATCTTTATTATATCGGTTCGGAGAACACGCAAGCCGTCTTTGACGAAGCAACCGGCAGAGAACTTCGCCATACGTTTGGTACCCGCCTATACGGCACATGGAATTCTTGGAGTTGGAATCCCGAGTTGTTCATCCAACTTGGTGAGTTTGGCGAGAAACGAATTGAGGCTTGGTCACTCGCGATGCAGATAGGCTATCAGATACATGATCTTGTCTTCGAGCCTGGATTCGACCTCAAGGTTGATTTCATTAGTGGCGACACCGATCCCAACGACGCCAAACTTGGAACCTTCAACCCTCTATATCCTAAGCTCAAGTATTTTGGCGAATCAGGAGTCATCGCTCCCTACAATTTGATAGACATTCATCCCTCTCTAAGCCTAGCTTTCTCGCCTCAGGTCAACTTGACCTTCGACGTCGACTTCCTCTGGCGATATAGTCGCGATGACGCATTGTATGGTGCTGGCGGTTCAATCCTTCGTCCCGGTTCCGCTGGTAGCAGTCGATATTTGACGACTCAGTATGAAGGAATTCTCGAAGTCGTATTCACCAATAACCTGGCAGGAACTGCCTCGTACACGCTGATGCCACCAGGCGCATTCGTCCAAGAAAGTGGTGAAGCGGAAACAATGCACTTCTTTGGCTGTGAATTGCTGTACATCTACTAAGCTCCGGCAACACTCTCGACATTTTGTGTTGACGCATCTTTCAGCAGAGCCTATTGGCTAGATCAATCCCGTGAGCGTACCCGTGCTGTCGGCGAAGCTTGCAGTCTCAACTCCCATGGCATTCGCGACGGAAACGAACATATTTGCTAGAGGAGTTTGCTTGAACTCTTCCCGGTTGGAAGCGAAGTCAGCACTTCCGTTTCCGTTCTCTTGTCGGTTTCGATCCGCGTTCTCATCAACCAGCGGTGCAAACGCTAGATGCTGGCCGTGTTTGAAACCAAAGTCTTTCCCGCCCATGAGTACGAGTGGTAGATCGTGACTGAAATGCGGACGCCGCCCGTGACCTCCTCCGTAAATAATGGTAGTGCGGTCGAGAAAAGTCCCCTCATTCTCCTCAGTATCCTTCAGCTTTCCCGCGAGTTTTGATAAGCCACCAATCCATTTGCGGTCCCATGTATCCATCTCTGGTAGGCTCTTCTCAGGATTCCTATTCCAATGCGAAGCTCCGTGGTACAGCCCCCCTCTTCCATCGGAACGAACGTGATGACCCGCGTTGTATCACTGACGAGAGCCAAGAAGACGAGTTCCAGCATCAAATCGAAGTCATAGCGATCGGTAGCCAACATCTTTTTGCCGGTGGCGGGATCGACTTGCCATCTTGGCGCATCCAGCCATTGGTCGTCACGCTGCATCTGCTGCTCGACACTACGGACGTTCGTCAGGTAGTCATCCAACTTCTGCCGATCCCTTTTGCCAAGCTTACGACCTACCTGCGAGGCTTCGTCACGCAGATTGTCCAGAATACTTTGATTGCGTGACTGCAAATGGCGGAATCGTGCCTTTGCCTCAGGAGTTGGTTCGACGAACAACTGTTCAAAGATCTTTCGTGGACTGGACTCGGTTGGTATTGGATTGCCACGCTGTCCATACGACATCGTTACGATACGTTCGTTGAGGGCGCCTACGCCTGACTTGCACGACAGATTTAAACTCTGAATTCGTGTTTCGCCGCTTAGATGGGGAGCAAGGTACTGGTCTAGCGACACGGAGGTATGAAACTTCACACCTCCTCCATTGCCGCAACCGGTAAGCAAGTTCGACAGCCCCCAATGGCCGGCGCTTTGCGGGGACCGGAAGTGCGCCAGGCCCGAAAACACCGTGAAATCACCGCGCAATTCTTTCAAAATCGCGAGGTTCTCCGGCATCACGTAGTCGCGTCCGACAGCAGCTGGATACCACTTGTAGGGATTCACGCCATTCGTGTGATACATTCCCACAAAGCGCTTCGCAGCGGATGCGGTCCACAATGTGTGCAACTCGCGTCAACTTCGTTTGGTTCGGCACACAGAAAACGCTCACCCGTGCTCAAAAAGACCAAGCGGCTGAGTCATTCGACGCCCAAGGAGAATTCTTGCGGGCCGAGAAGAAGCTACTTGATACGAAGAACCCTCGTTTTAAGGCGGTCAATTCCGTTCGCAATGCGATCCGGTCGGTCTGGTCGTCGATGAGTTTGCCATTTCCCGAGCCGGCGACCAGGTTGATTCGGCGTGACATGGTCCCCACCTTTCAAAACTGGATGGAAGAACAGCGGGAACGATTGCAGGAGACCGTTCAAGCCTTGGATGAAGACTACGCTGCGTTAAAAGATGCGGCCAGACAGCGCCTGGGTCGACTCTACAACGAAGCTGATTATCCGCATGCCCTGCGCGGCCTATTCGAGGTCAGCTGGGATTTTCCGAATGTTGAGGTGCCGCCATACCTCCGGCTCGTTGATCCGCAACTTTACGAGACCGAATGTGAAAGGGTTCAGGCTCGCTTCGACGAAGCAGTCGAAATGGCCGAGTCTGCGTTTATTGAAGAGCTTTCCGAGTTGGTCTCCCATTTAACAGACCGGCTCTCGGGAAGCCAAGACGGGCGTACGCGGATTTTTCGCGACTCCGCCATCGGTAACTTGAATGAGTTCTTCGAGCGATTTCGCTCCCTGAATATTCGCTCCAACGATCAGCTTGACGAGCTCGTGTCGGACTGTCAGCGGATCGTTCAAGGTGTTCAGCCACAAGCCCTGCGCGACAATGCGAATCTGCGCCAAAGTGTGAGCCGGGAATTGTCGAGCGTCCAGTCGGTACTCGATGAATTGTTAGTCGATCGCCCGCGACGGCGAATCATTCGGACTCTCAAGTGAGGTGAGTTATGCAACTCATGATTTCACCAAGCGGTGAGATTCGTTGTCTTTATGGCGAGACGATTGACCTACATTCGCTTGGAAAGCTGTCGATCTCGCGTGGCTCGTTTGTGGAGCCTAACGAAGAAGGCCTGTGGTTCGCTGATCTTTTGCCGGTTTGTGGACCGAAGCTGGGACCGTTTCGTAAACGCAGTGAGGCCTTAGACGTTGAAGTTACGTGGCTTCAGTTGCACTGGCTTTGTTGCACCGATTCCTAGCCGTTTTCTCCAATCAGCTTGTTTGTAGCCCTCTTTGGAAAATGTTCCGGAGAGGGCTTTTTTCGTTCTTGACCTTTCGAAAGTGTTTTTAATGCGTACTTCTGAACTTTACCGCTGTATCGCGGATGCAACGGGTGAAAGCATCGACACCATCCGACAACTCGGCTTTTCACTCATAGAGGAGTCCGAGACTGAATCGGATGACGAGGATGGTACCGGCCCCCACGTTGTCGATTGGGATCAGTTAGACCTCCAGCGAGCAGAGCAGCTCTATGGGAGCGACTGGCATGCGACGAAAGCTGTCTAGTTCACCCGTTACCTCAAATACGAGTCGAGGCCTTCGTGGGAGAGTGCATCGAGAGGTCGATCTTCTTCAGGTTCGCGGAGGCCAGCGACGCGGTCGACGCCAACATCGCAGTCATCCTCGCTGTTCGAGAATGCGAATTGTGGAACAGTGAGAAATCAGTTCTTTTTGAAATGGAGAGTGTATGGAATCCATCGTAGCCATCGGTTTTTGGGCGTTCGTTGCTTGGGCGTGCTACAAGGGTGGCAAGAGCCTCGGTAGTCGGAAAGGGTACCATTGACCTGCCCCCGCGAATGAAACCAGTCTTTAAGTTATAGTCTTCAAGGATTCTTCCAGGGGAAGGTGCTGGAGCGTAGCGGAAGCAGCTTCCCCTGGAAGAATGGCCTCCGGTGCCGGTGGGCGGTACCCCAGCGAACTGTGCGGGCGTACCGTGTTGTACTCGACTCGCCACCG